>CAZJDM010000217.1:0-6382 GCA_964544765.1 uncultured bacterium | reverse complement strand
GCGTAAAAATTTCAGAACCTTGGTTGGAATATCATAAAAAATTTAGCTTTTCTAGGGGTCTAAAGTCTAGCGATACGAAAATGTACGCTAAGGATTTAAATTCTTGTTATCATTGATATATTTTATTCGATTCTTTTAACAGTTTATAAACTGTCGATCTACCAATTCCCATTGTTTGGCCTTCAGATAGCAACTGGACAATTTTTATCGGTAAGGAAATAATGTTTTTGTAATTCCTATCTGATTGTTTTCTGAGAAGATCTTCCCCCTTTAGTATATCTGCCCAACAAACGGGGTCTGGGGATTATTACCCAGACCCCGTTTGTTTCATTGTGTCGTTATATGATATCGATGATCCTTAGCGTACATTTTCGTACCGTTAGACTTTAGACCCCCAGTATTGTGTCTAAGAATTCCCTCAATCATGGCAGCACTTCAGAAGAAGAGCAAGTTTTTAACTGGGAATAAATACATGTCGATTTTTTATCAACATGCCAGTAAATCATAACTCCACGTCCACCATATCTTATGTGCCACTCAGTCATCAAATTTTGATCCCAAGATCCAAATTTTTTGGAATCAGATGCACAGGAGGTAGTTCCCTCTCCCCAAATATGTGTCATTCGAATTTTAAAAATGGCGTTGGCGACTGTTGCAATTGCATTTCTAAGGTTATCCCGATTGATGTATTTTCTTTTCACATAAACTAAGTCTTGATGATTTTCACTTGCTGTTGTTGAGCAGACTCTTTTAAGCCCCATGTTCGTTCCTAACCCATATAGGGTAAACAACAATCTTCTTTGAAGGACCTCCTTGGTCATGGATTCTCTGACTCCTACCGTTTCAAACTTTTTTGAGAATCCAACTCGGAGTTCTGTTTCCTTCAGTACATCTAAAAGTCCTGTCATAGGCCAATTTAACAATATTTCTTTCTTAAGATTAGCCACGTTGGGCGGATCTTCTTGAGCTGTCAGTGGTGAGACTGAAATCCATCCACCTTTTTTACCAAGGATCTTGACATAATCATTTTTTGGGATATTTGAATTAAGATGTTTAAGGGATTCTCTCATTCTATTTTCGAGGTTTTTAACGAAAATATGAGGATTCAAATCAGCTTTTAATCTATCGAAATATTCTACTCTTTTCTTGTTAAAATCTTGAGGTAAATCTTCATCTGGATTACAGTATTTAAAGGCTCCAGGTATCCAAATTTCTTTACACCTCAAACGATTTCTAAGAGCATCAAGCAACGCCAATTCATAATTGGCTCGATTGATTCCATCACTTTGAATAACAAATGACGTCCATTCGTTTTTTACAACGCCTTTAATAGGAACATCTTCATCATTCGAGTACTGCTGTTTTTGACTATCCTGATATTTTTTTATTAAGTCGATTCCATCAATCACAGGTTTATGGTTAGTATTATTTGAACGAAATTCCAAGCTATCCAGTATTATCGGGATCATTCTCCTATAATGATGAATATAAGAAGCCCTCATTGCGTTTTGGACTTTGTAACGATAAATCGGGCCAGATGACTTTAGTTCTTTAATGATATCTTTCAAAATATCTTCACTAGCAACGGGAAAAATGACATTTTTTACAGTTCCTATGGGATTATTGACAGCAGCTTCGGCAACTTGACAAAAAAGTAAGTCCTTTTTTTTGACCTTTTTAAAATCTCTTACAAGTTCTTTTATCACCTTCCTCTCAGCCTTAGCTCCTATCTTATGGATAATTTGAATTAAAAGATCCACGAGATCATCTGCAATTTCTTGGATTCTAACGTAAGTAAAGGCTGCAAATAAGCTGTATTTGATGTATTTAGGATGGCGTTTTATTTCATGTAAGCTTTCCGATGCAATTCTTCTCTTTAATTTTAAGAGATGTTTCTTGGAAATATCTAAGAAAAGATCTTTGGGAAAATTCAGGTCCTGCAAAGATTCCAGCTTCTTTGATTCTTTCTTAAGGCTTTTTAAACCAATCCTTCCCGGATCTTTCTTTAAATCGGAAAGGCCTAATTCGACTTTTCCACTGATTAAGTTGTCAATCTTATTTTTGACTGATCTTGGAATTTTGTTAAAGATCGTATTAAAAAAACTATCCTCAACCTTGGCTAATGCAGAAGATGCGACTTCGTTAAGGACCTTGTCACTGGGCACACAGATTTTTAAATCAAGAAATCTCTGTTGAGCAGTAGCTAAAAATTCTCTAAGGTCGTTTTCAATAGAGAGTTTCGAACAAAGCCAACTTTGAACGTTCAACCGATCTTCCTTCTTTGGATTTCGAAATCCTAGAAAATCTTTAATTTCCTGTTTATGGCGTTTTGAGGTCCTTCCATTTAGTTTGTATTGTCGTAGCAGCTTCCCATTAATTTCAAGTTGATCAGCGATGTTGGTAATAACGCTTAGTGGAACGTCCTTAAGATTTCTTGGGAAATATCCACGATGCTCCATATGCTTTAAAAGCACACAAAACCCCAGTTTTTTTATTGGGTCTTTGATCTCTTGAGCAAGGTTCTGTTCAACTTGATTCAAAACTAGATATTTGTATGCGCTATTCATTGTGATCCGCCTGAAAAATACGCTTAAAAAACGACCGTTTATTTTACACAGTTGAAAATAACAAATTAATCATCTAAACTGTATAAAAAAAGTCGTCAAAAAATCAAAACTAAAAAAACCGGTATCATCCAAGTTTTTTTATACACGGAGAGAAAAATGTTAATTGGTTATATGAGAGTATCTAAAAATGATGGGTCACAGGTTTTTGACCTTCAACAAGATGCTTTATTAAGCTACGGAGTCCATATTAGTAGAATTTATAAAGATAAAATTTCAGGTAAATCTGATATTCGTCCAGGACTTAATGCATGTTTAAAGGCTTTACAGCCAGGGAATACTCTTATTGTCTGGAAGTTGGATCGCCTTGGAAGAGATTTAAGACACTTGATTAATATTGTTGAAGACATTAAAGAAAGAAATATTGGGTTCAAGGTTTTGACAGGAGCTGGTGCAGAAATAGACACAACGACAGCCAATGGGAAACTATTTTTTGGTGTATTTGCTGCACTAGCGGAATATGAAAGGGAATTAATATCAGAAAGAACTCGTGCAGGGCTTCTAGCGGCTAGAGCCCGTGGAAAAAAAGGGGGCCGTCCTAGAAAAATGGATAAAACAACTATTCAAATGGCAATGGACGCTATGTCAAATCCAAATTCTTGTATTAGAGATGTAGCAAAAAAACTTGGAGTCACTACTGCAACACTTTACATGTATGTTAATCCAGACGGGTCTCTTAAACCATATGGGAAAAATAGAATGTCACCACTTTCCAAATAAAGCTAAATATACGTGTTTAACCGTTGATTGTCAGTAGACACAATAAAAACCCCTGACATTTCGAGGCGCTGATTAAATAACCACAATTTGATTCAGCGGTTTTTAAATTGATTCCAAAATACTCAAAACAAAATGCAGTAGATTTGAAAACCAGAGTTGATCTTAATTTTTTAGAATCAACCGGTATCAAGTTTGAAGAGATATTTGCTGAACTAGAAAAAGAGGCCTCTTAGTATTAATTAGATTGACATGTAGGAGCAGTAATTACGGATGTGTCCACACAATATTTTCAAGAGTGGCAATGCAGTCAAAAATCACTTATCTGTATCATATAGATTTTTGATATAATTCAAGGATTTTTGCTAATTCTCTATCACTCTTTATTTCTCTGAGTAACTCATTTTTTATCTTGTCATTAAATTTAAAAAATTTTGCGTTATCTGGATACTTTTCTGAAATCCACTCTCCACCAATTAGCTTATTTCTGTTTAACTCTAAAATACCTTCATAAATCTCAGTAAAGCCATTGGTAAAGGACACATCTAAACTGAAAGAATAGAAATTATTAGCTTTAGGGGCAATAAAAAATTTGCGTTTAAAATCTTGACTTGAGTATTTGTTTTCTTTACTTTTATAAATTATTTCGACCTCAGAACGGTTAATTTGCTGTAAGCTTAAAAGCTTATATGAAGTAATAAGTTGGTACCACGTTTGTTTACCGGGTATTGAATCTACAATCACCTTATAATCCTTTTGTTGACTGCTATTTCCATATAAGTTAATAAGAATAATCAAAAATGAGCTAGGATTTATGTCTGATCGAGCCCACTCTGCTTCTTTCTCCTTTTTATATTGCTCAATAATAAACTGACGACCTATATCACCTTCTTGAGTAATAACGTTTTCTACTGCTAGATATAAAAGAGCTGAGATATCCAAAGGGTATAGTTTTACATTGGCCTCATTTACAATATGTTTAGGCGATTCAAGAAATAAGGCGTTAACAAAAAACTCTGTATCAGTATAGGCCTCCCACCATTGGTAGTCTCCTTCTTCAGTGCAAGCTGGTTCAAGATCTGATGAGCTAATTGTTGATTGCCTGGAATTAATTATTTTTAGTTTTTCTAAAGGTGATAGTAGGTTCACATTGTTATTTAATAGTTGCTGAGTAGTCTTACCGTTCATATTGTGCTGCATACATAACATGTGAAATTTTGAGGTACATTCTTTTGAATGTTCTAAGCAGTATTGCCAAGTTGGAATATTTTTTCGGGTAAGTTGCCACCGGTCTTGTATGCCCCCAAGAATAATAGGCCAATGAGGAATTTTTGCATGTCGAGTCCAGTAGTTTTTCTCTTTAATAAAGCCGGTATGATATTTGTTATTACTAAGCAAAACGTCTATAGTATCTATGATCATATTGGAGTATGATCCTTTGGCTTTTTTAGTAACCCAGAGTGAATTCTTTATGTTGTCTGTTGAGTTATAAGGATCTTGAGCACGTTTAAGTTGACTGCTTGATTTTCTTAAGTTACAGGAAATACAGGCATAGGTAATTATATAAAACCACAGTAACAGTTTAAATAGTGGCATACACATCTCTTAAATTCTAAATATGAATGGCTGCAGTTAATTTTTTAACCATCATCCAAATATAGTCTTAAAAAAGACTGTATTGGACTGAGTATATTAGCAATTCTATCTAAGAATGACTAGTTTAAAAATGTTGCATAGTGCATACCAGATAACAAAACTAACTATAGTAAAATTTAACCCATTGATATAGCCTACACAGGCCCAATATGAGTGAAGCTGCTCTCATCGGACATTTCTCACGTAACTCACTGTAATCATACAATATATTTAATGCCAAAAATCATTTTTAGATCAACTTTTCCGTGAATTCATTATTGGTAATTAATTTATATATTCAATATGCTGCGCAAATTTTGGTCCCGTATGCGAGCTTCGCTCATATTGGGCCTACAAGGTGGATTAAATATTGTCAGAGACAGCAAAAAATAGTAAATGGTAGATCGACTTAGCCAGCCCGATAACTTAGAAAACACATAGCATTGTAAGTGCTCAATTTAGTTCAATATATTTTATCAAAAATGGCTCGACGTTAGCAGCAAATTTGTGATTCCCACCGGCCATTTCAGATAAAATACTCTTCATTCTTAGGTTTAACTATCATTTTGAGGACCCACAGGTAATTCTAACTTTTTATCTTCTGCAAAATACTTTATGGAAATAATCCCAGATGGTTTTAAATATTGTCTTAAGTTGAAATTATTTCTCGAATACTCCATCATCCCCTGTAATTCATAATCCTTCAAATCTCCTAATTCTAAGTATTTTGAATTAAGTAGATAACTATTGAGATTCTCAGTAGTTAAAGACTCTATGTTCTCAGTATCGAAAGAGAAAAAATGATTCCAGATCCTGGCAATTGACACAACTCCCACCATAACAGCAGAATTTTGATCTGTCCTACTATCATTACTAAAAGTGTAAAAAATACCTTTCAGTATTGGCTCGTTATCACCACTAAAAACTGGTGATCCGCTATTGCCAACATTGGTTTCAAGACAGGCTTCCTTATCATCAAACATAACAGCCATTTCTGGTATTACAAAACTAGCATTTGTAGACATGTAATTTCCTAAATCTGGATAGTCAAAATGATTGACAATCATTCCTGTAGAGAAGTTTAGCTGAAAGGGTTTGCTATCATAAACTTTAATTTTTTGTTCTTTAGAGTGTTTATTAAGAAATTCAGATCCAAACTCATGAGAGGCTGGAAACCCTGCCATAAAAACCTCTGATGCATTTTCAGGTGGAGACCATTTTATCTGACTTGGTTGAATTTTAAAATAATGATTAAAAGTTTGTACCTCACCTGATGGTATAAGCCTGGCTAAAACAACATCAAACTCAGTTAAAGTTGGTTGAGCTAATCCCTGTGGAAATGTGTATAGAGGTATTACTGCGACGGGCATGGGTAGATTTAATTTTTATGAGATGTTAGTTTGAAA
>CAZJDM010000216.1:0-6484 GCA_964544765.1 uncultured bacterium | reverse complement strand
ACAAGTATTAGAGGAAGTAGTTACTTTTATTAATTCATTGGCAAAATTTAAAAATATTTTTAATTTTGAAAAAGCATCTAAATGCGTTGAGAGCACTAATTTTGACATATTGAAAAAAAAAGAAGATTACGAATATTTTAAAGGAATCGATTTAGTTACCCAACAAAAGATAATTGTAAAAATATATAATTCCTCCAAATATCATGAGTTTTTAGAAAAAATAAAAATTGAACATGAGCTATTAAAAAATACTTCTAATTCAAATATCACCTCGACCTTGGATTATGGAGAGGATGATAATCAAATATATTTAATATTTCCATATATAGATCATTTAAGTTTAGCTGAACACCTTAAGATTAATAAATTATCATTTGAACAAGTGATAAATTTAGGACTTGGGATCTTTTCCGCTTTGCAGGATATCCACCACAAAGGTTTATTACATTTAAATATTAGACCAGACAATATCTTTGTTGAAAAAAGTTTTGAATCAACCGAAATTAAATTATTATGTAACGGCACTAATCATTTAATAGTAAACAACCTCAATTATCATAATCTAGACAATATAAGATATATGGCCCCTGAGCAGGCGGGTATTAATAATGTTGTTCCTAACAATTCTTCTGATTTATTTTCTGTTGGAGTTTTGCTATTTGAATGTTTTAGTGGTCATAAGTTGTTTGAGGATTCTGAAGTAAGCGCTATCTTAAGACAATTTCAAATTAAAAATATACCTCATCTTCAAAGTTTCAATCCCAAAATACCAACCATAATCAATGATTTTGTCAAACGGTTATTACAGAGAAAACAGCAAGATCGCTATCAATCTGCTGCTGCGGCTATGCAGGATTTATATGACATTTATGAAGCGCATAAGAAGAATATTGAAGATCCAAAGATATTTGTAGGCTTACATGATAAGCGGAAAAATTTAACCGTTCCAGCTTTTATTAATAGAGTTAAATCTTTATCCGCTTTAGAAGAGGAACTATTTAAAGCCAAAAATGGGAAACCTAGTCTTGTGTTAATTTCAGCCGAATCCGGAGGCGGGAAAACTAGGCTCTTGGAAGAGTTTGTTTCAAAATGTAAAGGGAGAAAATATGAAGTAATCTGGGGAAATGGGGAGACTCTATCTGTACCAAAACCACAACAGTTATTAGGAGGAATTTCACCTCAAATTATACGAAAACTTAAGAATGATAGCGTTTTTAAAATTAACTTTAAGAAAGATATGGGAAATCATATTTATGCTCTTTGTGATATCATTCCAGATTTTAAGCAAATATTACTTACCGCAGAGCTTCAACACGATGAAAGTGAATATCATGGAGAAGTTAGGAGTATTCCTGCCCTTTCCATGTTTATTAATGCAATAGTAAATAAAGAGACTCCAACTATTTTAATCCTAGACGATTGTCAGTGGGCCGATGAACTTACTTTGAAAACAATACAGAGTTGGAACCAAAGTAGGATTAATAATGAGTATGGAAATTTAAAAATCTTAGTTGTTTTATCTTTTCGTAAAGAAGAAGTATCTGAAGAGCATGTCTTAAATAATTTGCCTAATTCTCTTTATTTGAACCTTAAGGCCTTTGATGATAAGGAATCATCTAATTTAATTAAATCCATGGCTGGAGACATTCCTCCAAAAGCTATAGAAACTACCCTTAAATTATCAAAAGGAAATCCCTTTTTTTTAATGGAAGTTTTACAGGGTCTAGTTGAATCGGGAGCTTTAATTAATGATAATTATATCTGGCACGTGGATGATTCTTCCATGAAAGATGTACAATCTTCCAGTAGGGCCGGAAACCTATTAATTAGAAGGTTAAGAAATATTGATGATGAAACCTTACAGATTCTAAAAATCGGAGCATTATTAGGGAAAAAATTTGATTATAATTTTGTGGCCGCTATTTATGGTAAACAGGCTGATGAAATTGAGAATTCATTGACACTGGCTGTCAATAAACGGTTGATTTGGCAGAGTATTAAAACTTCTAAATATAGTTTCATCCATGACAAAGTTAGAGAAGCCTTATTGGAAGGTATACCCTCGTCTGAGAAAAAGATTATTCATGGTAAAGCGGCACAATTTTTTTCCGAACGGAACCCCGGATTGGTGTTTGAAATCGCATATCATCTGGATGAGGCCGGATCCCACCAGGAAGCCTTCTCCTTTGCATTACAAGCAGCAAAAAGGGCAAAGAACGAATGTAATTTAGTAGTGGCCGAACAGTTTTATCGTATTGCAGAAAAAGATTTAAACAATCGCGATAAGACCTATAAAGTGGCTGTATTTGAGGGTATAGGTGATGTCCTGATGTTACGTGGTAAGTACCAAGAAGCCACTGAATATTATAAGCATTGTCATAAATTAGTAGTTAGTAAATATGAAAAAGCCAGAATTGATGGAAAGATAGGGGAATTAGCCTTTAAAACTGGAAATGTGAAAATCGCCAGTAAGGCCATAATCAATGGATTAGAGTCTTTGGATCATAAAGTTCCGCAAAATAATTTGTCATTTTTTACTAAACTTCTTTTGGAAACGTTTAAGCAAATACTAAATTCTTTATTTCCAAATATTTTTATTGGGAAAAAAATCATAAACCATAACGCTCGTATCGACTTACTTGCCGTCCATTTATTTGGAAAACTGGCTTATGTTTGGTGGTTCGAAAGAGGTAATATCCCAACATTATGGGCTCATTTAAAACAGATGAATACTGCTGAAAAATATACAAATACCCTGGAACTAGGGCAAGCATATTCCAATCATGCCCCAGTTATGACCATGGTACCCTTTTTTAGTAGAGCAATTGAATACGGTAGAAAAGGGGTAGAAATTAGATGTAAACTGAAAAATTTATGGGGTGAAGCCCAAGGCTTACACTTTCATGGCGTTGCTTTATATTGTGCTACTCAATATAAGGCAGCTTTATTTAAATTTAAAAAAAGTTATCAACTGTTAGAGCGTACCGGAGATAGGTGGGAAGCAAATGCAGCCAAGTATCATATTGCATCTACTCTGTATCGTTTGGGCCAATTAACAGAAGCTATGAAAATATCAGAATCTTTACATTATGAAGGCAGAGCTATTGGGGATCAATTTGCATCTGGAGCGATTTTAAATGTTTGGAGCAAGGCCTCTGAAGGAGATGTGCCGGCTGAAATTATAAAGCGGGAACTTAAACATGCTAGTTCTGATAAGCAGCGAAACATTGAAGTTATGCAAGCAGAAGGAATTCGACTACTGAAGGAAAACGAATGGCTGCTAGCTGTTGAAAGGCTTGAAAAAGCTTGGTCCTTAGTTAAATTGTCTGGATTACGAACTGAATATATTACTTCTGTCCCGATTTGGTTAACCTATGGATTACGTAAACAACTTGAAAATACCGAAGTTTGGGATAAATCAAAAAGAGAAAATATCTTAAAACGGGCCAAAACTACAATCAAATATTCAAGGCAATTAGCAAGGAAATTTAAGAATAATCTTCCCCATGCTCAACGTGAATATGCATTTTTAATGGCTATAATGGGTAAAACAAAAAAAGCAAAAAGATATATTGACCAAAGTATAATTTTAGCCCAAAAGCAAGGCGCGCTATTTGAATTGTTTCAATCATTAATGGCTAGAGCGCAGTTTGAAAATCGTTTTGGATGGAGCGAATCAAATCTTATCGATAAAAAACTTCGGGAAAAACTCAAAATACAATATCAAAATACTTCCGCCAACTATATTGCTCAATCTGACAAACAATTGGTTCCTCCCAGTATTGCGTCTCTCGATCGTTTTAATTCATTAATTAAACACGGTCGTATGATCTCAAGTACTATGTCAAAAACATCCATTTTTCAAAATCTTCATAATGCTGTTTTAGCTTTACTTAGGTGTAATTATTGCCTAGTTTTAGTATCTTCTGATGAAAAAAATAACTTTAACTTAGAAACAGTAATGGGAGAAAGTCCAGTTCCTTTTGACTCGGAAATAGGAAAACAAGCCATAACTAAAAGAAGAAATATCTTAATTGATAAAATACCTTTAGAGAAAAACAATGTATCACCAGGAGAATCTGACTTTTGTTCCATACTGTGTTCACCGATTTTAAATGAAATCGGTGAAAAAGTGTGTTTTTATTCAATCAGCCTTAACTGCTCTCATTTTGGGGAAGACGAACAACGTATTTCCGAGTTTCTGGCAGCACAAACTGGTGTCGCATTGGAAAATGCTCAAAGATTTCATCGTATAGATAACTTATCGCAAAATTTAGAGCAAGATATTAATCACAGAAAAGAAACTGAGAAAAAATTACATACCTTAATTCAAGAAAAGGAAGTACTAATAAAAGAAGTTTACCATCGGACTAAGAATAATATGCAAGTGATATCTAGTTTACTGGATTTGCAATTACCATCAATAAAAGATGAACATGATTTGGCAATAATGAAAGACAGCCAAACTAGAATTAAATCAATGGCTATAGTTCATGAAAAGCTATACAGATCAACGGATTTAGTAAATGTCGATTTTAAAGGATATATTGGTGAATTAACTGAAATGTTATTTCATTCTTATCGGGACAAGATCCAGGCAAAGGTAAATCTGTTGTTAGATTTAGATGATGTTACTCTAAACATTGATCTCGCTATTCCTTGTGGTCTTGTGATTAATGAACTTTTAACTAACGCGCTTAAATACGCTTTTGATGATGGTCAGGATGGAACAATAGAAATTAAAATGAAAATTTTATCCGATGAGAGTCAAGAACCCAAAGATATTTTGCTGCAAGTTAGAGATAATGGAAAAGGTTTACCCCCGGATTTTGTCTTTAATAAGATCAAATCATTAGGATTAAAATTAGTAAAAGGGTTTGTTACCAATCAACTACAGGGTACTATCACTCTAGAAATTTCTGAAGGAACCGCATATATAATTAAATTTAAAACCAGAGGGCAAAAAAGGAGGTTATGAATAAACAACATAAGAATAAAGTACTGATTGTAGAAGATGAATTTGCAATAGCATTATCAATTCAGCAGACTTTACACTCACTAGATTATGAGGCACCAGAAATTGTCGCCTCCGGTAAAGACGCTATCCAGCAAGTTGAAGCTCTAAAGCCTGATTTGGTGTTAATGGATATAGTATTGGTTGGTGATATGGATGGTATTGAAGCGGCTGGGATAATTCGTTTAAAATGGGGTGTTCCGGTTATCTATCTAACATCATATTCCGATGAGGAAACAATTAAAAGAGCTAAATTAACAATACCTTTTGGTTATATTATAAAGCCGTTTCAAAAAAAGGACCTGCATATTACTATTGAGTTGGCCCTATACAGAGATAAAATGGAAAAGCAGCTACAACAACAAAAAGAATGGCTCTCCGCGGTTCTTAATAATGTCGGTGAAGCGGTAGTAGCTACGAATGAAAAGGGAGCCATTCAGTTTTTAAATCCGTTAGCGATAGAATTACTTGAGGAAGATGAGGTCAGTGTTGATGCCAAACCTTTGTCTAATATTATGAAAATTAGAGACAGTGTATCAGGTGAAACCGTTCAGTTTGAAACACCTCAAAATCAAAAAATTATGACATCTCATAATCGCTTTAACGTAATGCTTGTAAAATCATCTGGTGATCAATGTCCTATTGATTTAATTCACAATCCTATTTTTAATATAAATAAACATTATTCAGGTTCTGTCTATGTAATACGGGATAATTCTGAACGAAAACATAATGAAGCTGTCTTAATTGAACAACAAAAAAGAGCTGAGTTGGGAGAAATGTCTAGTAGTATTGCCCATGAAATAAATAGTCCGTTGGGGTTTATTTGTTTAACTTCGGGTGTAGTTAAGAATCTTATAGGAGAAGAGGGTGAAATCGATAAACAGGTTCTAAATCAACATATAGAAAAAATAGAATCTACATCCCAGGTCATTGGTAATATTGTTACGGGATTAACCAGATATGCGAGAGACTCTTCTCAGGACCCTTTTAAAAAGACATTAGTTTTAGATATTATTAAGGAAACTCTTTCTTTATGCGTGAAACGTTTTAAGCATCCTAAACTAAAAATACATGTTCCTAAAGAGAATAACATTTCTATTGAATGTAGACCTACCCAAATCATGCAAGTTTTTATGAACATTCTTAATAACTCTATAGACGCGGTGTCATCCTTAGCGGAACAATGGATCAAGTTTGAGATAAGTGAACAATCAGAAAACGTAACTATTTCAGTGATTGACAGTGGAACAGGCATACCAGAACACATTCGTGATAAAGTTTTAACTTCATTTTTTACTACTAAATCATCAGGTAAAGGTACGGGTATTGGTTTAAGTATTTCCAAATCTATTGTTGAAAATCATAACGGCGCTATTACTATCAATCATGATGGTCCTAATACCGAGTTTATTGTAGTATGATCAAATCTTGAGTATTTTTAACAAAAAAGTGTACCAATTTTTTGTC
>CAZJDM010000215.1:0-6506 GCA_964544765.1 uncultured bacterium | reverse complement strand
CCGTAAGGAGCAAGATAAATCAACCTGCATACTTCAGTACGCAGTAGTTGAGTTTCTTTGGCTAAAGATAAAAGTTCTGCCCTTAAGGACTGAACTGTATTCAAGGTATTTTTACCTCTAGTCCTATAAACTCCAGATAAGTCTTTTAAACTATCACTGGTCAACACTGATATTTCTTTGTTTAGGTTATTAATCATCTGACTTCGGGTATTATATTTGACAAAGGATTCCTTAGCTTTTTGTTTAGAACTCAATGCTGCATGGTTCAACCACCCTAAACTGGCGGTAATACTGACTAATAATAGTACTCCTCCTACCAAAGTAAAAAGTGAACCAATAAACGGTTGATTATTTTTAAAACTCTTAGCTCCTACCGGTATTGCCAAATATTTCATACTCTCAAATGATAAGGCCAACAGCAACGCCATTATTCGACCAAAGTTACTGGTGGACATTTGCCAAAAGAAGGAAACCGAATATGTCACCGATATTATGGTGAGTAAGGTGAAAGTTAATATAAGCAAAAATCTAAAATTTGAAGAAATATTAATAGAACTAGTGTCGTTCATGAAATCCTCCCTAATCAAAATTGATCACTTTTCCAATTAGACTTCACAATGGCATACAGGTAAGTAATCGGCCTATTCAACCGCTCTCCTTTGGGTGAAGCAAACCATCCAATATCATGATTCCAAAATTCACAGATCCCTTTATAAATCCAATTATTTTCCCATTCCTTAGCTTTCAAACCTTCATAACTCTGTAATTCACCGACTATTACACTTGCAAAAGTCTTGTATAAAGAGAACTTGGTGTCAGGATTAACCTCACTATTAATCTTTTCAAACCAATCAACAATGATCCCATTAAAATACTTGGTCATATCAGGATCGTCAGTAACTCCATGATTAAAAAGGTTAGCATCTAAAGGTGAAGCTCCATCTTTTAGAGCCGTTTTAACCAGATCTAGATGCCTTTTTAAGCTTTTGTAAACAGTAGGGGTTTTACTAGATGGTTTGGCTACCTCTGATTTAGAAGGCTTATTATCAGAAGCGTAAGAACTATTAGCCTCATCATTACCGGAATCTTTTCTGGTATCGGATTTTATTTCTACTACGGTCTCTTTAATTTCAATAGGCTTCTTATCGCTATTATCACTATCAACAAGATCTTTATCACCATTAACTTCCTCACTGGGAGTAGCCACCTTTTCCTGTACAGCTGCCCTTACAGGTTCATCCTCCTCACAATCAGAGCTTGCAAAAGCATCCTCCTGAACTTCTATTTTCTCAATTAACTGACTTCCATCAATTACTAGACGCGCATAAACTTCATTAACCAGTTTATAACGACCTGCTTTATTCCTAGTAGGCTTTTCCAAACAAACCAAGATGCCATAAGTAAGCAGCATTGAAATGAAACCATTATATGTTTGCTGACCAATTCCACTATCCCTAATAGGAGCATTATCAATAAGGTCATTCATAATTCGACGTGAAAGAAGAAAAGTATCCCGGCATTTAGTAGCGATACCAAGTAAAAGAATCGCAAATAATCGAACGTTAACCTCTTTAGACTTCCTTAAATTTCGATATTCCTCTTTTAAACCATCCGGTAAAAGCCTGAACGGTACTACACATCCCAGCTTATCGTTAAACTGCTGACACATCCGTTCTAGCTTTGATCTTTCACTTACTAACTTTAATTTGTTTACCTCAGAATCAGCATTACCTGCGGATAGTAATCTTACATTTACTGCTCTATCTTCCATGATTAGTCCCTTTCAAATAAGAAAGCATTGAATAGGAATGATCTTAACAAGACTATCTTCTATAAAAACTTCCTACCAATACGGTTATTCTTGTTAATTACTATCCCTGTTGCCTTGAGATAGCTGGACTAATAAGAAAGTCAGTAAAACAAAGGTAAATAAAACTAATCCATACTTGCCAGTTTTGAATGATTTGTAATAGATTTTGGGTGAATAATAGGCTATGGTTTTTCTTAGACATTGCATCCTCCCTAAAGGGTGTTTTGTTTAGAGGTTCAGGAAAGCGTCGAACTTTCTTGAATCTCGCTTACCAATTACTATCCTACTTTTTGCAAAAGAAATCAATAGCAAATAATAAAAATATTTTTATCCCCATTAAACTCTCACTTGGTAGCGGTGGTTTTGATAGGATCTCTTTTGTAGGGTTTTTAATATCATTATCAATTTCGTACTCGTAATCACGGATTTGGGCTTGAAAAATAGGGCTGCATTTTGGTGGTCTGGGGTGGTGGTTTGGATGGGCGTAAAGCGTTGTAGGGTAGGGAATTACAAGGATGGTTTTTTGATTCTAATCTGATTCTAAGTTTGTTTAGGTCAACTTTAAAAGCCTTTTTGTTTTACCTGAGATGATTTCTATATTATTAACTGAATTATTCGTTTATTATATATTCATCAAATACAAAAAAAACTGTATACCTCTGTATACTTTTGGGCAGTATTTGACCAAAATTGACGGTAATTAATAGAAATGAAATTGTCTGTAAACGCTACCGTTCAAGAGTTTTATGAATAATTATAGTTTGTTATATAAAGCAATAGGAACATTCCTAATGCCTAGTGAGAAGTTCGATTCTTCTTGGGGCCATTTTACTCTAACAATAGTTTTAGAAAAATAATGAATTGCTAATATCGATTTTGGACACCATTTTGGACACCAAAACCTACTTTGCCACCTTCAAACCAAAATCATAATCCACTAATCCCCGCGCCTTATTTTGCATCTTATCTGAGAAATCAAGGTAGTAATCTTCTACTGTCTTTTGTGTATCCCCTAGAATTTGGGATAGGCTGTAAAGATCTCCGCCATTTTCCAGATATCTTATCGCGTATGTATGTCTGTTATGTAGAGCTCTACATAATCGCCACACATTCGCTTCATGGTGGATGACAAAAGAGGGAAATATCTGGGAGCTAAAGCAGGTTTTGGGTCATTCGTCGATTACAATGACCGAAAGATATGCTCATCACAGTCCTAAGAATTCTCATGCAAATCCAGTAGTCTGGACCGATTGCCCCAAAATTGCCCCAGTTTAGCCCTTTTTTTATGCAACAATTTGATTTCACAAGAAAAATTCGAACGCGCCCAGAGGGACTCGAACCCCCAACCAACAGGTTCGAAGCCTGCTACTCTATCCAGTTGAGCTATGGGCGCTCTGATCAAAATAACTTGGTGAACATATTTGAAAATTCAAATCATGTCAACTCTTTTACATGATCAAATCACGGGTAGACGCATATAAAAAATTTAAGAATACCCACCCACAATAGGATTAACTAGACAGAAAAATTCCATTTAAGATGAGTTCTAATCAATCCGTTTTTCGAGCCAAAAAACCACTGGACAATTTTTACGATTAATAAAAGCTAACTCAGTTACTGTATAGAACTTAGGATTTAATTCTGCAAGAAAAGAACGAATGGCATCGGTTTCAAAGCCATTATCATGCCCACGATAACTCACAATAGATACTATTCCATGATTAGATAATATAGATAAAGCATTACTTAAACTACCTATAGTAGTATCTGGTTGGGTGGTGATGTTATGTTCTTCACCTGGAAGATAGCCTAGATTATAAACAACAGCCTGAATTTGTTTAATTTTTCTGTTTTTTAGGACAATACTAACATCTTCAAACTCTTCGTGACTCTTTCGGAAAAAATGTATTTCTGGAAGATTCTTTTGATGAGCAGCAAAATTCAGCCAAGCTTTCTTACTGCTTTCAATAGCAAGCTTTTGAATATCATAACCCATAACACACCCTTTAGGTCCCACCAAATCAGCTAAAAAAACAAAATCTTTTCCATTTCCCAAGGTAGCGTCTATTACAGTATCTCCTTTTCTAATTACCTGACTTAACCAGTATCGATTGACTAATATTGGATTTTCAAGAAATTTATATGGTGTATGAGACACAAACAGTATCCTTTCTAGATCAATTGTCTTCTTTAAATACCACTATTACTTCGCTTTAGCATCCCTTAATATTCAATCTATTTCACCATCCCAAAACCATCTAAAATTATTACTGTTTTTTTCACCCCTAATACCACCAACAATATCTAAAATTAGGCACATATCTTGCTTAATTAAACATCATGAATTGGAAACAAATTATTAATGAAGTCTTTTTCTGGTTTGTAACTGAAGAATGTATCTCATGCGGCTTAATAGCTGATCAACCGCTTTGTACAACATGCCGCAGTAAACTAAAATACTTTCAACTTAGCTTCAACAATTATTGCTTTGCATGCAAAAAAACCTTAACTCTCTTTAATACGGAATTTTCAATATATTGTAACGAATGCTTGAAAAGATCTAATCTGTCAGACGTTTGTGCTATATATTTAAACACCGACATCATCCAAAAGATAATACAATATAGTAAAAACTTCTCCGGTCCGAAAACAATTCAATTTCTAATAACCACCATCCATCCCATGTATAAAAAAAGAATTCAACGTTTAGTCGCTACTTCTGATATTATAATCGTTTCTCCTTCATCAATTACCAGTTTTATTAAGCGAGGATTTATTATCCCATTACACCTAGCCCATCAATTATTCCCATCCTCCGAGCATAAAATAGTGTATTGTTTTAAAAAGAAATCATTCTATCAACAAAAACAGCGCTCCTTTCAGCAGAGATTGGATATTCATAAAAAACACCCTATTTCATTTTCATACCATCTAGGAAGATGTTCCAAATCAATTAAAGAAAATCTTAAAGTTAAGAAACGACCGTTCACCGATTTAAACTGCCTAATAATTGATGATATAATCACTACTGGAGCAACAATATTTGAAATATCTCAGGAACTGCAAAATTTAGGAGCAATCAGTGTGTCAGCTATAGCCCTAGCTATCACACCAACAAAGCATTTACAAAAGGCTCAAGATAATACCTATCAAGATAAACCATTCCAAATATACATCTAAAATACTTCTATAACCTGGTTTTAAAGGAAGAAGTCATCACACGATACCTACCTGGACCAATAAAAACTAAACAAAAAAATAAAATACCCATTTCAATAGCATGGGACGCGGTATTCAAACCATCCCCTCTACTAAGGTGCATAATGACCGCTACTGACATTGTAATGAATAAAAAAGTATTGGCTATTTTGAAAAATAAACCTAATGCAATACACAAACCTCCAAAAAACTCAGCAATAGAAGCTAAAAACCCCCATAAAATAGGTAAAAAATTAATACCTAAGTAAGACATAGCTCTCCCCAATGATTCCCAACTCTCAACACCACCCATCAATTTGGGATAACCATGGAACATGAACATGGTTCCAATTCCAATTCGAAGGACCAATAAACCAAAATCAACCTGGAAACGTTTAATTAATTTTTTAAACATATCAATATAAATATATCGTTATTTTTTTATTAAATATATTAATATTTGCTAACTTAGAATACTTCTCAAAAGTATATGTAATAGGTAAGGATACTTTATATAGGGAAAATACTTAAAATAATTATTGATAAACTACTCTTTAGTTTCTTCTGAAGCAGTATAAACCAAGATACAATTACATGATGCGCATACTTTATTCTCATCTCCTGCCATAATAAGATTTACCATTTGGGGAGGAATCAACATACTGCAATTTGAACAAGAACCTGAATCGGTTATTTGACTAATAGCGGGGCCAAATTCTCTTCTTTTTTTAATTCTTCGATATCTTGCGGCAATTTCAGGTTTTAAGGAATTAATAATTTCATTTCGCTCTGATTCTAAAGATGACTGGCGATTTTCTAGATTCGTTTTCTGTTCCTGATAAGTTAATTGCATATCTTCGAAGTTCGAAGATATTCCTTTAAGTTTTTCTTCTTCATCAACAGTTAGTTTTTTTAGCTCCTCAATTTTCTCCATGACAGTCAGAGCAATACCTTCTTGTTCTTTTATCGCTTTTTTGAAATTATCTATTTCCCTTAGATTTGCTTGATACTCAACATTGGACCTTAAATCTTTAAGACGCTCATTTTTCTTCTTAATTTCTTCTTCAAACTCCTGAATTTTATTATTTATTTCTTTATGATTTTCAAGAGCACTCTCTAATTCTCTCTTTAATTGTATTACATTAAATTCTAATACTTCACTTTCTTTTTTTGATTCATTTTTCGATTTCTTTATTTTTACCGTTTCCTCTTCTATCTTTGTAAGTTCTGAGTCAATACTAGCGACTCTTACCAAATTTTTTGACTGTTCAAGCAAAATTCCCTCCATACTGATAGAAGTTGGCAGAATAATAAGATGGGCTTACTCCGACTTGAACGGAGGACCACCCGGTTATGAGCCGGGCGCTCTAACCAACTGAGCTATAAGCCCACTGCAACAAGCGGCATTTGGACGATTATCATAGGAATCGTCCAAAGTCAATTAGCTTTCAACAAAGGATCGTAACTTCTTACTACGACTTGGATGACGCAATTTTCT
>CAZJDM010000214.1:0-6542 GCA_964544765.1 uncultured bacterium | reverse complement strand
TTGGAGTACCTTACAGAAGACGTTTTCCTCTTAATTATCATAGTTATCAAAGAGTAATACGATATATGGCTAAAAAACAATATGTTGAAGCTAGGCGTTTTATTAAAGAGGTTTTTCCGTTAAAAAATCCAGCTAACTGTCTAGCATGGATAGATTTTTCTGAATTGCATCTTGATCATAAGCGAATGAATGATTTTCGAGATCTATTAAGAGGCGTTATTCAATCACACAACTGTAAAGGAGATGTCATTGATTTTGCTCATGAATTATGGCAACAGGGTTTTGGAAAATATAATCAAAATAAACTAGAAGAAAATCCATACTATACGGAAGGACCTTATTTCCCCTATCAATTCAAAGAGCCGATAGAAACAGAACCTAGTGATTTTTTAAAAATGAGCCCATAAACTCTTGTCATGGGTAGTTAAAAATCCAATTATATAAACAAGATATTAAATTATTAAAGAAAATTTTTTAAATGGCCGAATAGATTAATATAAGCGAAATAAATTATTAATTGGTTATTATCAATTAGATATAGATAAGGACTAATTAGCTATTTAAATAAAGCAAGGATTAGAACCATGAAAATCATGCAAACCATGAGAACCATTAAGCTAATAATATGTTTTGTGTATTTAGGAATGTTTGGCTTATTAATAGGGTGTATTCAAGATTTGAAATTACAAGAAGAAGACTCCTCAAATCAGCAGAGTAGTACTACCATGAGTGTATTGCACGAAAGGTTTCCTCAATTCAAACAGGTGAAACTAAATGCTCAGCTTGTTCCTCAGATTTCGCCTAAAATCTCTCCTAAGTTATTGGCGAATTTATCTGCTAATGATGAAGTTATACAGTATACAATATCGGCCAAGGCCCTACCTCGTGAATCATGGGAAATAGCGGTGATGGAAGATCCGTTACCTTTAAGAATAGTTGTGTTACAGGAGGGTGAAGAAATAGGTCCTGATTATGAGGTTCAATTAAGATGGGATACCATTTCAGAGGGTGAGGTTGAATTGATGATTGAACCAGTCAATGGTATCGGTGATTATATCGTGCATTTTGATATTAAAAAGGCTGGAGAAAATAGTGAAAATAGTACGGTAGATGCTGACGCTGTTTTATCTGTTTTGTCAACTTTTTCGATGAATGCCAGCGAAATCCAAGAGGTAACCGCCAATGCTAATTCAACTATCGCGACTGAAATGTTGAGTAAGGAAGATAAAACCTTAATGACTCCCGGAATGATGAGTATTTATGATTTGGTAAAAGAAGAATTGGACCTTACAACTCAAGATTTCTTATCTCAGGTTAATATCAATACATCCAATTTAGTTAAATTCGCTGTTCCCTCAACTCTTGCTCAATTGGGAGAATGTGCCAATCTATATTTAAGAAATAAAATGGTGATTAATCCAGTAAAGCAAGGAGAAGTATCTATATTAGTAGCTGAGATAGAAAGTAAAATGAAACAGAAAGCCGTTTTATTAGCGGATTTAGACAATGTTGGATTTGAAGGACAATCTTTAGTGGATCAGGTCAATAAATTAGGGCTTCATCTTGATAAAAAATATGAGGGAGTGATTAAGGATATTCAAGAAGACATCAAATCAACCAATCCTTGCGAGATTGTAAAACAGTTTTCTTTAGTAGCCAGCAGCGATGATAGTGAGGAGGAAGAAAATGAAATCTTAAAGGATTTTAATGAAGCTCGCATAATTTCTGGCGTTACAACTAATCTAGTTGAACAGCTTGATAAAATGGTAAATGTTGACTCGCTTGAAAATCTAAAGACAATTTGTAGTGCGGATCAAATAAATGTAGATGGAGTTTGTGAACTTAAAGTTTCCTGTGTGGGAGATGAATACCTTGATCTTTTTACCAACACATGTTTGCCGCCTTTACCAAGTTTTCCTAAAGTTTTTGTCCATACTCCAGCTTATATGGAAACTTTCTTAAAGGATGTTTTATTCTCAGGTGAGTGTGAAAATGATTATCAGGTAAAATTCAGCGGTGATATTGTATTGAATGATGAGGAAGTTGATTGTGTGGATGGTGAGTTTGAACATTGGATCAGCTTGGCAGGTAATAACGGTATTAAAGAGGTATTAGTTTCTCAAGAAGATACGATCGGTAGTATATCTCTAGATCATCGTAGCCTGATAAAATCGGATTCAATTAGTGAAGATGTCACTGATTCAGATCAAACAACAGGCTATATCCCTACTGATTATAGTATTGTAGGGCCAGAGGAAATCGCTCTTAATAAATGCACCCCATATCAAATCATAGCTTTAGATGAGGAAGGGTCCCCTTACGAAGTAAGTCAAGATCTTAAGATTGGCTTATCAGTAGGTTCAGGGGCACAATTATATAGCGTAGAGGAATGTGACGGCATTCCAATAATTCAGTCAGTAGTTCCTAGTGGAAGTAGTTCCGTTGAAATATATTTAAAGGTTACTACTATAACATCTGATCTTAATATTGATGTTTGGACCATAATTGATAATTAGCTGGCGTAAAGTGCAAATATTTGGCTCATAAGGAATTGAGAATGCAATGAAATATTTTATCTATATCTACATTATTAGCTGCACATTGGCCACATTGATGTTGGGATCTTGTTCCAAGAAAGAAGATGAAACTAAAAGCATACGAGATTTTTATTATCACCTTATGGAGATTGAACCTCTTCTGAAATTAAAAAAGGCAGAGATTAAATTAGATAGAGTTATAGTAAGCGATAGCGAATATTCAGAAGCAGCTGATAAAGCTGTCACTAAATCTACAGATAAAAATACTTTTGTCTTAAAAGCGTTTAAAATACCAGATGCTCTGGTTAAAATGATAGAGGGTAAGAGTGAGGATTTAGCACTGCAAAATTTGTCTTTTGAAAAGACCGGTAAACCATATTTTGAGATTGACCAAAAAGATTTTTTTGATGGTACCTTTAATATTGAGGTTCCCAGAACCCTTTTAAAAAATTCAGATGCGATTTATTGGGTCATTCAAACTAAAGAGCAGGCAGATGGTGAAGTTGAAAATGAACAATCATATTTATTTACTACTCTAAGTGATGGTAAACAAAAAAATATTTCCTTTAGTGTCAGCACCTCTTTAGCTGTTGATATTGTTAAACGCAGCTCCATCCCTCAAATATCTTCTTCGTATATAGAAAGTTTCGATTCTATTGTTGGTAAACTTTCTGTATGTGAAAATGACTTGGTGGAAAAATTCGGGGAAATCAATTTTTTAGAATTAGGAGAGGAAACTTGGGAGTTGGGTGTAAAAAAATGGGTTGATTTAATCAAGCAATATACAAAGCAGTGTTTGTTAGCTACCGCTTCTTTGCAAGAAAGCATAATGGCCCTTCTCACTACTAATGATGAAGGGTATCAGAACCTTCTTAAACTAGATACTTCTATTGAGCTTTCAGCTGAACTACAGGAATTTATTGTTGAATTTATTGCCGGAAGAGAACCTCTAATTGCTTTTGATGAAAAATTGGTACTCTTTCATAATCAAATTAATGCAGAATATATGCTGGAGGTTTTTAGGGCTTTACTGGAACGTACGAATTACCTGGAAATTGAAGAGGTGGTTTATAAAGAAGCTGATTTTGCTGAAGGTATACCTCAGTACCCACCTACCAGGTTAATCTATTTAGATGTTGGTCCGGATGTTATTGGGGAGTCAATTACACCGGTTGGTCCTCATGTGGATGGGGGTGAACCTACGGAATATACCATATCTCCTGATTTGCCGGCTGGTTTAAGTATTGATTCTGGTACCGGAATTATAAGTGGAATTCCTGAGGAGGCTAATAACGATAAGGAGTATACTGTTAGAGGCAAGAATATGTTTGGGTCGGTTTCTACTACCATTAAAATTGATATTTTATTTAATGAAACCGCAAGTTTTACTTTAGCCTCACAAGATGCTGATGAAGGTGATACTATAACCGTAGCTGTATCTTTATCCAGCGCTAGTGACATGCAAATAACCATACCTTATACAGTTGAAGGAACTGCTAATATAAATATTGACCACAATTTGCAAAGTGGAAATATAATTATACCTCCAGGTTACAGTACCTATGAGCTTAAGGTTAAAATCGAGGAAAATGATAGTTTGGACAGCGGTCGAACTATCATTGTTAGTTTCTATGATCCTATTAATGTGAACTTAGGTGAATTCACGGTTCACACAATTACTATACTAGGAGATAAATTAGAGCTGGAATCTCCTGATGAGGATGAATTATTTACGGAATCAACCGTTCAATTTAGTGGATTGTGTATATATGGTGAAAAAATAGCTATTAGTTATTCATCTTCTGAAGGCTTTGGTTCCTCTAATCCGACCGAGGCAAATTGCGTGGCCTGCACTGTGTCGGATCATTCTGAATGTGCGGAAGCTGCAAATCGAAGAGGTAGATATAGCTTTTCAGTAGATCTTGCTGGCTATAATGGAGAAAGAATTATTACTTTAGCTCAATCTGCTTATAACAAATCCATAGAACGCACCATTTATTATGCTTCAATAACTCAAGAGGCTGAGTTGAATGCATCTACACCGCAAAGTAGTGCAAGGTTTGGTAATAGTGTAGTTATTTATGATGATTGGATGGTAATTGGTGAACCCAATAGAGATGAATCAAATCAATCTGGAGCTGGGGTTGTTTATGTTTATAAGCGAAATACCAATACATGGTCGTTTGAACAAAAATTAACAGCGGGAACTAATAATGGTTTAGGCGATCGCTTTGGCAAGAGTGTTGATATCTACGGTAACTACATGGTAGTAGGCGCGGAAGAAGAAGATGGTTCAGCCACAACCATTAATGGTGAAGAAAATAACGATGCATCTGCCGCGGGCGCGGCTTATGTGTTTAAGTTTAATGGTTCGATATGGGTTAAAGAAACTTACTTAAAACCTTCTTATGTTTCAGATCAGGCTAATCAATATTATTTTGGTTCTAGTGTAGGTATTTATGGAACTACCGTAGTTGTAGGCGCCTATAAAGATGGTACCAATGCTACTGGCGCTAACGCATCAACTCCCGAACTGGCTGGAAGTCTGGCTGATAATGCCGATACTTTTGAGAGTGGAGCGGTGTGGGTGTTTGTTACTGATGGCGGTGGAACCTGGACAGAGCAAGCATACTTAAAAGCTTCTGATCCTGGTTATGAGGATAATTTTGGTAAAAGTGTATCAATTTATGAAGACACTGTTGTAGTGGGGGCCGCTGGTGAGGATGATATAGATGTTTCTCCCGGAGGAGGTGGTGATGATGGTGCTGTTTACGTTTTTAAAAGAAGTGGTACTGTCTGGGGAGATCCGACCAAAATTAAAAACTCTAATTTAGTTGCAGGTGATGCTTTTGGGGGAAGTGTAGATATTTATTCAGGTACTATTGTTGTCAGCGCGACTGGTCGCGATAGTGATACTGTTACTGATGGAGGCGGTGTTTATGTTTATACAGGCAGCGGTTCAAGTTGGTCAGAACAAGCATATTTGCAACCTTCTAATCCGGATGACAATGATAAATTCGGCAGCAGTGTAACTGTCTATAGTGATACGATCTTAGTTGGGGCCGTTGATGAATCCAGTGGAACAACTGGTATTAATTATTCTCCAGATAATAATAAATCTAGCTCGGGAGCAGCCTATGTATTTGTGCGTGAAGGTATTAGTTGGAGCCAGGAAGTATTTTTAAAAGCGTCGTCAGTAAGCTCCGGAGATGGATTTGGTAATGCTGTTTCTTTATATGATAACCGGTGGGTTGTTGGAGCCAGCAAAAAAGATGGTTCCAGTACCAGCGACTCCGGTGCGGTTTATGTGTTTAAATTTATAATTTCAGAATGAATCAAGCGCTTTTACCTTGCATTTTCAAAGTCAGTGTTTTAAAATACAAGGTATGAAAAGACAATATGAAAAACAATTAAACGAATTTTTAACGTATTTTCCATGTGTTGCAATTTTAGGTGCGCGTCAGTGTGGAAAAACAACCCTGCTTTCAACTCTTCCCTCTATTTGGAATATTTTCGATTTAGAAAAGGCCAGTGATTTTGATCAAATTAATAGTGATCCAGATCTATTTCTACGTATTCATAGTGATAATATAGCTATAGACGAAGCACAGCTTTGTCCTGCAGTATTTAGTGCCTTAAGAGTTGCCATTGATCAGAAAAGAAATGTACCAGGACGATTTATAGTTACAGGATCGAGCTCTCCTGACTTAACTAAAGCTATCTCAGAATCTCTTGCTGGTAGAGTAGGAATAATTGAGATCTCACCATTTACCTATAAAGAGTCTTTACAAATTGATAGTACCGATTTTTACGAGAAAGTTTTAAACAGTAGTAAAGTTAAGCCAAATGATTTTTTGGAACTCACTCCAACCTCCAGTATAAATCAAGTAATGGAGTATTGGTTAAAAGGAGGCTATCCAGAACCTTGGATTAAGAATGATCCTCGTTTCCGTAAATTATGGATGGAAAATTATATAAAAACTTATTTAGAAAGAGATATAAAAA
>CAZJDM010000213.1:0-6557 GCA_964544765.1 uncultured bacterium | reverse complement strand
TTTTGTCCCAATAATTCGATGGCAGCATACTCTCCACTAACTTGATAAACGGCCCATGGTTTGGTAATTTCTTTTTGCAACCTAAAAAGAATATCCAGATAAGGCAAACCTGGCTTAACCATTAAAATATCTGCTCCCTGATCACTATCTCTTTTGGCACAATTTAAAGCGTCTTTATAAGCAGAAGGATCTATTTGATAAGTAGCACGATCCTTTAAAGTATTTGTCGTGGAAGGCGCGCTGTTTGCCGCTATTCTAAATGGACCATAAAAACCAGAATGGAACTTGGCACTATAACTCATAATTAAAGTATCTTCTAATTCATTTTCATCTAAGATTTCCCGAATTGAACCAATTCGACCGTCCATCATATCGCTTGGAGCTACACAATTAGCTCCGGCCTGAGCCAATAAAAGTGCCTGGCGAGAAAGTTCATCAACCGTTTGTTGGTTTTTTATTCTTTTCCCGTCATTACTTATAAAACCACAATGACCATGATCTGTGTAAGTACATAAACAAACATCCGCCGCGATCCAAAGCTGGTCGCCAAAATGAGATCTTAAACTTTCAATTTGTTTTAAGATAAATTCGTAATTTAAGTCAGTCTTCAGTTCTTTTCCATCGTTTGAGTGGTGTTGACCTAAAAGTGATGATTGATCACTGCTCGTTTGTTTGTGAGTGACTCCGAAAAGCAACATTTTATTACACCCAATTTCCAGATCGTTTTCTACTTGACGTAATAAAGAATCAGGGGTCTCACGATAGACACCTGTTAATCCGGTAATAGGTTCTTTTTCTGGTAAACCATCCACAATAAAATATGGTTGAATAAATTGATGATGATTAAAATTTACTTCTCTAATCATCTGTCTGACATGACTATTCTGTCGTAGACGTCTTAAATCTATCTTGCCATATTGTGGATCCATTTTTGCCACTCCTCTACATTAGGAAAGATGTCCAAATATTTTATGTTATTGTATTTTGAATTTCTTGATCCTTTTGAATTATCTAAATATTGGGCCGTTTTACCTGGACCACAAGCATGATGAACTTCTGCTCGGCAATAGGAATGTAGTTTTTGGAACTGTTGAATACTACTCCAATAGCAAAAGGATGATCTTTTGATGGAGGCAATTAATTCATCATCGATTAGATAATCAACTTTATAAGGGGTGAGTATATGTTTATTGTCCCAACTTTCAGCAGCCTCTTCATTGGTCATGATGGTCCAATCAGAAAAGTTAGGAAATTGCCAAAAAGTATCCTCTTGGGTAATATTAATGAGGTTGTCTATTCCTAAACCTTCCGCGCATCCTTCGATCCATAAACCTTTTTTACTTAGTTCAAACCAGCTTTTGGTTCCTGATGTCCAAATAGATAAAATAGATAAAGGCTCCTGTTCATTAGATAAAGACTCTTGTTCCCAATTAAATCGCTGATCATAAGCCCGGTGGTGAGCTATAAATACATGAGATGAAGGTGGGGCGGTAAATACTTCATGAGGAAGCGGAATTTCAGTTTTTTGCGGCGTAATCTTTTTACCATTAAAACAATTTTCCCACATTGTTTTTTCAACTGTTTTTTTAGTTGTTTTTTTATTTCTAGTATCTATTGATGGATCTTGATCAAGGTTAGTAGAAACAATTGATGCGGTCGGTTGCTGCCAGAGAAAATCATCAATATTATTTCCTTGATTATCCTTTCCTTTACGAAATTGGATTTTTCCTAAAAGTGGATGTACCACTGATGTTACTCCAAATCGACAGTGACAACCACCTCCAAGATCAGATAGAACCTTCCTTTCTTGTTTAGCCAGGAAAAAAGTTTCTTCATCATGAATAGATTGTATGTATTTGGTAGTGTCAGGATCATCTTTTCGACATTCCACCGCTAAAATCCCCTGAGCCGGCGCTGTTGGATTTAAAGTTAAAGGTAAAAGCATTTTTTTGGTATTCTTTAAGAGAGGAATAAGACTATCTTGACCTTCTTTATCTTGCCAAAGTCTAATTAAACCTGCCAGAGCCAACACAACACCATCTAGATATTTATCCGAAGATTTATCTTGGTGTATTTTAGAAAGACGAGTATTAACATTCCCTCTTATTTCGGCAAATTCGAGCTTAGGAGTGTTCCCAAATTGAGGTAAGGCTTCTTTGAGGAAAGAGGGTACATTTTCTAGTCTTCTGGGTGAAGAGGTTCCAATGATAATTGGTTCATTATTTTTTAATTTATCTACAACATTATGATTAAATATTATGATATCTCTTGGATTCGCTCGGGGTGGTGTAGCGGCAAGCATAATGTTATCCGGTCTTTCTAAACTTAGATCTTTAAATGAGTGTACAGAGATGTCTGTTTTTTTACTTAATAATGCCTGATCTATCTCGGCTACAAAAAACTCTTTTCCCTCAACTTCTCTTAAAGGAACATCTAAAATTTTATCTCCTTTGGTTTCCATTGGAACAAGCTGAATTTGTAAATTGGGATTTTTTTGTTCTAACTGCTTAGCTACCAATCGACTTTGAGCCATTGCGAGATTTGATCTTCTGGTTCCTATTTTTAATATTCTTTTTGCCAAGTTATAGTCCATCCTATGAAAACAAGGATAAATATTCCCACCCATGTGGGGTTCGAATGGACCCGTCAAGAGACCTAAGTGTCGCTAAATCATGGCAAGCTTTTAAGGCCTGGTTAATTTTTAAGGCTCGAATCTCATTCTGTAGCTTTTCTAGCTCATAAATGTCGTCTAAGCAATAATAATGTTTAGTTTGATCCCATGGATTTTTATCTCGGTAATTTAAACCAAGATGAAAAACCGTCCGAATGGTTTTAATATTGGTATTGCCGGTTTTCCATAATTTTATCCACTTCGAGTCAGAAGAATTAGCTGGAATACAGATAATTAAATGTTGAGCCTTTTTCAGAGCACTTGACAATTGCTGATCAGATAAAGTAATAAAAGTAATATTGTGTTTTTTAGTAATTTCTTTTTGTAATAAATTAAGACGGTTTTTATTTCTGTTCCAAACCATTATTTGATTGGTTTCGAACAAGGGAATAATGCTTCTAGCTAACTGACCAGCTCCTAATATAAGGGTAGGACCCGGTGGATACTTACGTAGTATTTTTCGAGTGAGAGAGGCATATGAAACTCCCCCTAATCCTTGTAGATATTGAGTTCTTATGGATTTAGTATCCTGAAATAGATTTTGCATTATATTGGTTAGTCTGTATTTTATTTCAAGTTGAGAAGAAGATTTGAATGATTTCCAGGCCGTTTTTATTTGTCCAAAAATATCAGGTTCGCCGATTAATAAACTGCGTAATCCTGTTGCTACTTCCAGCAGAAATTGATAGGCTTCAATACCTTTAAAGCATTGAATGTTTGTGTGCAGGTGAGCATTTGTGGGTGGCTGTTCTTGATAAGATGTAGTGATCCATAGCCATCTTTGACAAGTCTCTATAATAAAAGAGTTTTTATCTACTATTGTAGGATTATTTTCTTTGTTTAAGTTATAAACTTGCAAATCATTAATAAGCATATAATATATATATATGCATAAAAGTATCACTAATTGTAATAGAAATGTCATGATATGAATATTTCTTAGATTAAATTAGGATCACTTAGGTTGAATTAGAAATAAACGAAAAAGATCAGAGGATTTTAATATGAAGATACCCTTTAAACAATCTGCAGAAGATAGGCTCAGTGCTTGGATTAGGATTAGAGATAGTCAAAAACGTTTAAAGACCAAAACTCCCTTTACCATCACAATTTCACGGCAATTTGGGTGCCAAGGATTTCCTTTAGCGGAAGCTTTAAAAGATCTTTTAGAAGAACAAACTCAACTACCCTGGGTTGTTTTTGAAAAAACACTTTTTGATAAAATTTGTGAAGATGCTAATTTTTCTCAATTTTTTGAGGATTTGGGGGTTCAACCCAAGTTATGGGATCATATTATTTCACCTTTGATGAAATCTTGGAAAGTTGATCAAAAATTATTTCAAAGATTAGCCGAAAGCATTTGGAGAGTTGCGGAGCGAGGTCAGGCTATTATAGTGGGACGAGGTGGAGCCTCCTTGACTCAGAGTCTCTCTAATTGTATACATGTGAAGCTTAATGCTCCCTTAGAATTTCGTATCGATTCAATTTCTGATAGATTGAAAATTTCTAAAGATGAAGCAGCGGAAATAATTAATGAAGGTCAGATAATTCGTGATCAATTCTTAAAATCCTTTTTACAAGGATTACCTGAATTAACTGAATTTGATCTGATTTTGAATAATTCTAAGATAACTCCCGCTACTATGGCACGCATTATTCTTCCTCTAATTCAAAAGTAATTCAGATTACCTAATGTAAAGTTCTAGGCTTTTTAGGTGAAAGCAAATCAGGTCGTGATAATGACATAGCAGTACATGTGGGCACACTTTCATCTAAAACATTAAATAGTAGATTTAAATCTGTGATGGTATTTCTCTGATTGGGTTCGTCATGAAAAAACGATAGTGCAAGAGGTTCAGTAATTACTTTTCCATCTTCAGTACTAGCTTTAATATTAATAACTCCGTCTTCAAATAAAGTAATCTGTTCGAGACTAAAACGTTTTAAAGGTACATAGCCAAATGGGATGTCTATTTTTAGGTTGGAATTAACCAGAACCCTAAGGTGGACCTTATGCTTTAGGTTGCCATATCTAGTATCATTGGGATCTGGAGGTGTTATAAAAAATTCTACTTGAATTGAATATGCTCCTAATTTAAAACGCCGATTCAGGTTAGTGGTTTCTTGCTGATCTAAAATAAAAACTGTTCTTCCATATTTACCACTAGCTAAATTAGATCGGTCTGCTCTTGCTCGTTGGTAAGCAATTTAGGTTCGAAAACTCCCTGCTTCGATGGTCAAACGTCCAAGAGTTTGATTATGTTCAATTTCCAAAGTATTTTCAATATAATCTGCATTAATTATATTGGTATTTATCAAAATAAAAAACAATATTAATAATTTCTGTTTCATCATAGATATGACCAGTAGCAGATTCGTAGTTCAAAAGCAAGGTTTGTATGAATATTTTTAACAACAGCGGTTGAGGAATAACATTTGTCCAATTTTAAGTAAAGTTTTGGATTAATTGTCCGACACATTATTGAAATCGGTGGGTAATTTTTTTACAAGGAAAAAAATTGTGAAATATAAAGAAGATCAAGTATTTGTCGATATGAACCAATTGGTGAATCCTAAAAATATTCAGATACTATTTTCTAGGTTAGCTTTTAACCCAGTATTTGAAGGGTTTTTTAAGTTTCATCAAGAGGTGAACGCAATTATTCCAAGATTAAAAAAGCGTTTTAAGGCTTATATTGGTGTAAATGATAGTAATGAATATTACATTAAACCAGTTTTTGACAAGGGGCTGAATCTGGAAAAGCAAAAATGGAAAAAGAAAGAGTTGGTCCTGTTAAGATTTCCGATAAAAGGATTTAATTATATTACTCAATGTACCATTTCCCATAGCGAGTTAGATAGAATATATCTTAATTCAGTGGATCCTAGATATTATGAACGTTTTCATATTGCTACTGATGCGGAAGCTTATGTCCTTTCTGATTATGTTGTTCAAGGCATGTTAAATAATGAAATTAGAATCGTACAAAAGTACTTGGCGAGTGGACAACCCGAATTGTTAAAAGGGAGTCTTTTCAGAGATTATTTTTACCTAAGTAATGATAAAATGGAATCTACCCGTTTTTCAATTGTTGATAAGGAACCACTATCTTTGGTAGGAGCAGTTCACGATATTTCATGCGGTGGCTTGTGTATTAGATTCCCTCATACTATCTATAACCAAATACAAAATGCTAGTGTCCTATATGTATATTCCAAGAATGAGTCCAATAAAAATATCTTATATTGGGGAAAGGTCGCTGTTATTCGTTCCATCAGACAAACAAGTAGTGTGCAGGAAGATGTTTTGTGTCACTGTATTTTCCCTGGACACATACACCAGGAATCAATAAAGTATTTATCCGATATTTATTATAAATATAAGAAAGCTAGTTAGTCTGTGTGGTTACCTGTTCTCTTGATCGTCACAACAGCAATCACAATTTGGTTCAGTACCACGAACGTATCCGTTGATGATGCCAGCGGCACATCCTACACCAGATTTTACGGTAAGAGCCTCAAATTCACAATTATTGGCACAAGCACCACATTCCATACATGCGTCGCGATCAATAATAACGGCTTTATTATTTTCTATAGTAAATACTTCATGTGGACAAACATAAACGCATAACTTACAACCCGTACATTTTGAGGCATCAAGATCTAAAGTAACTACATTGGATAAATAATAAAATTTCATCATGCCATCTCCAGGAATCCCCTAACATTCGGGGCGGTGTAATTGACATACTATTATATAAATCTACCTGTTAACCATAAACCCAAGCCAACTATACTTGAGACGATCTGAAAAGGCACAGCAATTCTCATTTCTTTTTTTACTCCTGATAGTGAAGTAAAGGTTGTCGCACCAGTAAAATTC
>CAZJDM010000212.1:0-6582 GCA_964544765.1 uncultured bacterium | reverse complement strand
AAAGAAGTGAATACTGACAATGCTATTGGACTGGATATGGGAGTCAGTAAAACTATAGCTTTGAGTACTAAAGATGATAAAAATATAGATACTGAAGGCATAAAGAAATTAGAAAATAAAATAGCAAGGAATCAAAGGCGAAAAGCCAAACGATCCAAATATTCAAAAAGGTGGAATTACTATAATAGGATTGAACAAAAATTACACAGTAAGATAGCTCGTAAGAGACATGAATTTTTGAATAAAACCTCTTTTCGATTAGTTAAGAACCACAGCTTAATTGTTATTGAGGATTTATTGATAAAAAACATGTCTAAAAGCAGTAAAGGAAGTAAAGAAAATCCTGGTAAAAATGTTGCTCAGAAATCTGGATTAAATCGAGCGATACTGAGGCAAGGTTGGGGCATTTTTAGACGGATGTTGGAGTATAAGGCTGAGTGGAAAGGACATAAAATAGTAGCAGTACCCCCAAAGAATACCTCAAGGCGATGCAGAAAGTGCGGTCATACCGCCAAATCAAATCGCCTAACACAAGAAGAGTTCCATTGTCAAAAATGTGGACATACAGAAAATGCGGATTATAATGCCGCGAAAAATATTTTGAGACTAGGTATGGAGTCTCTGGGCTTAGCCCTAGAAGCTCCCTCTATACTGTCAGGTGCTTTAGCAACTGGTAGTTAGAGGGAGAGCATTCACTGTGAGATCTAATCCAAGGTTGCTAGCGATGTCGATGAGTCTGTCAGTTGAAATACGATGAATGTTTCCATTTACAATAGAAGTAATTACGGTTCTGCCGACACCAGATATTTCACTTGCCTCTTTATGGGTCCAGCCTTTTTCATTAATTATTTTACTAATAGCTACGGCTAAATCTGCCTTAATCTCTGCTCGTTTTGCCTGTGTTTTTGGTAATCCCAAAAGGTCACAAAGTTCTTCGGGATTCTTAATTTTAGAGTAGTTATTTGTATTCATAAAGCCTCCTTTTAACCAACTCTATTTCTTTCTTTGGAGTTGCTTTTGTTTTTTTCTTAAACATGTGTAAGATAACAATAATGTTCTGTATTTTTGAAAAATAGAAACTTCTATATTGTCCAGTGGAATCCTTAATACGTAACTCATGAACTCCATTAGCAATTGAGGGCATTGGTCGGCTAATGGGCATCCCCAAAGATTCTCCAAGCATAAGGGAAGTAAAGAGTTGGTTAATTTCTCGTCTTAATGTAAGGCTAAGTTGTTTTAGTTCTTTTTGTACTGTTTTATGTATCTCTAGCCTTTTCATAAGTAATTTATGTTGTCATAAATTTGTGACAATGTCAAAAATATATTACGTTAATGCTTTTTTATATTGAATGATAAGTTATTATGTCATATAGGGATTTGTGTGAAAATTAGGTCTCTTTTGATTACCTAATCTCTATAATTAAGGAGTTTTCATATGAGAATTGATGGAAGATCAAATGATCAAGTACGTTCTTTGAAGTTTGATATGGGATTTGTTTCCAACCCGTACTCTTCGGTCCTTCTTTCAATGGGAAAGACTGTAGTACTATGTACCGCGTCTGTTGATGAGGTAATTCCCTCATTTATAAAGTCTAAGGATAAGGATGAGCAACATGGCTGGATAACGGCTGAATATTCTATGTTACCAGGTGCCACTCAGCAGAGATTTAGAAGAGAAAGAGGAGGACGTCCTTTAGGTGGTAGAACTCAGGAAATCCAACGTTTGATAGGCCGGTCTTTACGGGCGGTTATTGATTTGAAGAAGCTCGGAATTCGTACAATTACTGTAGATTGCGATGTTTTACAAGCGGATGGTGGAACACGAACAGCTTCTATTAACGGAGCTTTTGCAGCTGTGGTAGTAGCCATTGACAAGTTAATGAAAGCGGGCAAAATCAATTCGAATCCAATAAATTCTTATGTCGCGGCGATTAGTTGTGGTGTGAAAAATGGTGATATATTAGTTGATCTTTGTTATCAAGAAGACTTTGACACAGATGTTGATTTGAATGTAGTAATGACTAATGACGAGCGTTTTTTAGAAATACAGGGTACAGCTGAACATAATCCCTTTACTAATAGTGAGTTACAAAATGTTTTGGAACTGTCTCAAAAAGCAATAAATTCTATTATTGATGTTCAAAAATCTTCTATAGAAGCCTATTTGACTGAATAATGTATTCCTAAAGTAAGAAAAAATATGGAGAAACGAAAAACAATGTGGTTAGCATCTGAAAACAGGGGTAAAATTTCCGAAATTAGAAAACTCTTTGCTCCAGAAAATATAGAAGTGTGTTCATTGCTTGATTTAAATAATGGTAAATACAATATAAATCGGGATATACACGATTCCAATAGTGATGATTCACAGAAGTCAAATATCACTAAACTGCAGATTGAGGAAAACGGTTCAACCTTTGAGGATAATGCTCTCATTAAAGCTAAAGCCCTCTATGATTTGGTTCACGATCCGGTCTTAGCTGATGATAGTGGCTTGTGTGTTGATGCTTTGGACGGAAAACCGGGAATTTATTCTGGACGATTCGCCGGTAGTCAGAAAAATGATCAAGATAATATAGATAAACTTTTGGAAGAATTACATGGTGTTAAAAGTGAGGATAGAACTGCAAGATTTGTTTGTGTTATGGCATTTATTGATAAAAAAGGTAAAGAGCATTTGGTAAGGGGAACAGTAGAGGGAATTATTTTAGATCATCAAAAAGGAACAAATGGATTTGGCTATGATCCAGTATTTTATTTACCTGACTTAACAAAAACCATGGCTGAACTTAATCAGGATCAAAAAAATCAAATAAGTCATAGGGGAAATGCTTTAAAACAGATAAAAACCATCATTACAGATAACTTAAATTGGTAATTACTAAAGGTTTTTTGTAAAAATTCTTTTTTAAATAACGAACAATCATTATTCTAATATTTTCAATAAATTCGTTGTCAGTATAGGAACTTATCTTGGATAATTGTTTCTTTACAATAGCATTCAGTTCTTCTAAGTGATGTTGATTCTGATCTTCAATGAATATTCCTTTGGTTTGTAAAGTAATAGGTAGCTTAGGAGTTTTTTTCTTCTTATTTAAAATGGCTGTAACTATTACTACACCATTAAAGGCCATCTTTTTTCGTTCTCCAATTATTTCCGGCTCAATTTCAAATATCACGTTTTGTTGGCGATCATCAAGTTGTGTGGAAATGAAAGTTTTTGGGACATCAATTTCATCTATTTTTTTAATTTGTTTACCATTTAATTCGGCTATATCTCCATTGGCCATAACCAGTACATTATTGTGATCTATTTCGCAATTTTTAGCTAAGTTCGCATGTTTTACAAGATGTCTATATTCACCATGAATGGGAATAAAAAACTTAGGTTGGAAATATTTCATAATTGCCGATAAATCATTGCGATTAGCATGCCCGGAGACATGGATAAAATCATCTTTTTCAGTAATAACCGAGGCACCGCTTCTATAAATATCGTTGATCAGGTTTCCAATGTTTTTTTCATTGCCAGGGATCATTTTGGAAGAAAAAATCACTAAATCATCTTTAATTAGTTCTAGTTTTTTCAATTTTTTGGTGGCAATGTTGCGCAAAAAGGATCTAGGCTCGCCTTGACAGCCGGTACATAAAATAACAACCTCATTTCTATTGTGATGAGGAATGGCTTCCAAACTGGTGGTGGTAGAATCTTTAACAGTAATTAGATTATTTGATATGGCAGTATTGAATGATCTAATCATACTTCGCCCTAAAAGGCATACTTTTTTATTCAGTTCTTCAATTATTTGTATAACCTGCTTTATTCTACCGATGTTGGAAGCGAAGCAAGTAACAATTGTTAGACCATTTGATTGCTGGATGACCCTTTTTAAAGGTTCATAGAGTTTCTCTTCCGAAAGACTATTTCCTTCTTGTTCTACATTGGTACTATCAGACATTAATAGAAGAATTTTCGATTTATGAAGTTGATTAAGATCCTTGATTCCTTGAGATTCTCCTAATACAGGTTGATCATTAAATCGAAAATCTCCTGTAAAAACAATATCACCCAGAGAAGTGCCAATAGAAAAAGAGGTAGAATGAGGAATACTATGATTCATAGGAATAATTTTTATTTTAAAGCTCCCTATTTCGACAGTTTTGTCTAAGGGAATGGTTTTGAGAACTGGTTTAATGTCTAAAGAAAAATCGGCTAGTTTGTTTTTAATAAGCTGAATAGTAAACGGATGAGCGTAAATGGGTTTTTTAATTTGGGGAAGTAAAAAAGGTAATGCCCCAATATGATCTTCATGTCCGTGAGTAATAAGAATAGCTTTTATTTTAGATTTATTTTCAATCAAGTAATCAAAACTGGGGATGATAAAATCTATCCCTAGTTGATTGGCAGTAGCGAACATGATTCCCGCATCGATGATAATTATATCATTCTGGTACTCTAGAACCATTAGATTCATGCCAATTTGCCCTAGCCCACCTAGCGCCAGTATTTTAATTGGGGAGTTTTTGTTTTTAGTTTTACTATTTGTTGATGTCATAGATGTCCAATATATACATTCATTGATGAAAGTAGAATTATAGCAAAGTCAAAAAAAGTCAAGGAAATACAATAGCAAAAGATACGTATACTGGATGATTTTCTCCTACCGGAAATTTCCAGGAAGCAATCTTTTTAATAAAACACAGATCCATAGCCTTATTTTGATAACTTTTCTCTTCAATATTTATTTCTAATGGTTTTCCAGATTGATCAATTATTAATCCGACAACCGTATTAATGTTTTTGCGCTTTGATTTTCTAAGACATGTTTTTAACTTAGACTTATTTTTTAGAAAGAATTTAACTAGGTAATTAGGGTTGTTTATTTTCATCGCTTCCAATAAAGTATCTGCTTTAGATTTTCGAGGAACCTTTATTAGTTTTTCTTTTCCTTTTTTAACTACGATATGGGTTCTGGTAATTTCTTTAGTTAGTTTAGCAATGTTAATTGATGGAGTAGCTGGTTTGATGGTTGTTATGGGGGTGTTTGGTTGGATAGATATAGTATCTTGTGCTAGTTGATCAAAAAGGTTTGAATTAAGATCGATAAGATTCTTAAGATCTTGGTTCGGAGTAACTTTCATGTTTCTAATGCCAGTATTAATATTTTCATTCCTTTCAGCTTCTAAATCTACCACGGCGCCTCTTTTACTACCAACAGCAAAGGCAAAAGCTTCTAGGACCTTTTCTTCTTTTAAATCAATTTCAGATTTATATTGATTTTCAAACATACTTCTACTGGAGATTTTACTGACGTTATTTCTCAATTTTATCTCTCTTACTCTTTTCACATATTCTGTGGCGTGTTTAAAATCATATTCGACTAAAGGTCCATCGCTAAAAGGGAAATATATACGATGTTCCAATTGTTTATTATTATATTTTGATTTCAATGATTTTATAGATTCAAACTGCTCAGTTCTTTGTCGTTGTCTAATTTGTCCTCTGACCTTATCTCTGAATTTTTCGCTCTTGTCTAAAGTTAATAAAGATAAATCAAATTCGTTTTGCATGATCCCATGAGTGTATTCCAGAATTGTTTTATTATAATTATTTCGATTCAATTTCTCTTTTACAGCTTCTGGTAAAGGTGCGTAATGACTGGGATGAATTATGTTAGAAGTAGTAAAAGTAGATGTTTGACTTAGCTTGTTAATAGCACTGAAAGGCATTCTCCATACGGTAAAATATATGCTTAAGGAAAAAATAATACCTAGAAATATTGACAAGAAAGTAACCCAGGCATAAGGGTCATGGAGTATGATCTTTCCAAAGACTCTTTCCATCCAAACTATGGGGGATAGATCTGGATTCTCAATGTCAACCCTTTTCTGAACTAAACGAATTAATATAGTGAGTTTCTGATATGTAAAAAAGGCTTGGTCTCCAACTATAAGAGAAGCATCCATTTGGGTTTCAGGTAATTGTTCAGTTGAAATATCGGTTTTCAACTTGGGGAAGAGAAAACTTCTTATTTCCATAAAATCATGGTTGGAAGAAAAGGTTCCTTCAAACTGGCTTCTCACCTTTAGTTTAGCTCCATTGGAATTTACAGTTAACAAGGTCATTTTTTCGGGAATAGATTCGTAATAGGGAATATAAAGATCGGAACTTTTTAAATTACCTATAGTAACCATTTTTTTCTTTAAGGGTAAATCCAACGAGGAAATAATGGTATCGCCTGACATAACAGCTATATGGATAAATTTTTGTTTAACTCTTTTCATAATACTTAATTTAAGGTAGCAAATTCAAACCTAGTATAGCCCTTTTGGGCCGCTAATTGGATAACCTTTCTTACAATGTAAAATTGAGTATTTGGATCAACTTTTAAAATTATTTTGAGAGCATTTTTATCAACTTTAATAGTGTTCAAAGATTGGTAAACATATTGAGTTTGGATTGATCGTAAGGTTTGGGATACAAAATCATCTAATTTATTAAGTGAAGAGTAATCTATTGGGTATGGGTCCTTATTAGCAAATAGGATGTGTTTGTCGTTTATTTCTATCCAGATGCCTGCA
>CAZJDM010000211.1:0-6685 GCA_964544765.1 uncultured bacterium | reverse complement strand
AAGGAAGGAATGATGATGAAAAAATTAATAGCATTACTCATTTTATCGGTATTTGTCGTAAATTGTGGAGATGGAGATAAAAAGAAAACTCCAGATAACAGTGATGTTCCCGTGCAAAAACAAGATAAATCTACCGAAAAACCAGATGACAATCCTAAATTAACCGAGGATCAGGTAACCTCCAACAATTATAACGACAGTGAAGATGTCAGAAGTCCCACTGTTGAGAATAATGAAAAAGTAGACACAAGCTTACCGCCAAAAGCTGGTGAGAACCTTATAGTTAATTGCGAATCAGACAATCATTATTTTGTTAACTGTTCTCTTCATAATGGTGTCCTAGCTGAAGGGAATGGCAATTTGAAACAATATAAGATTGATTACTTGTATCAATGTGAAAAAGGTCATCAAGTAATAATTGATATATGCACTGATAATGGTTGTAAAGATATAGTCCCTGTTTCAGAGAAGCAAATTTTATTAATAGAAGGAAGAGGGAATTTAGTGATTAAAGAAAATGAGAATTTTAATCATGCTTCTTTTGTTAAGCAATCTGGATGTTCTTTTTTCATTAATAAAATTAAGGCAAATTCTTAATAATATTAATTACTGGAGATTATAATGAAAATATTTATGTATTTTGTTTTAATAATTAATATTTTTAAGAGTAGCCTATTTGCTGTTGACTGTTCAACGCCTGAATATCAAGCTGAGTGTCACAATGGTTTAGTAAAACAGGTAATAATGACAAAATCTGCTTGGAAAGCATGGCACAACTTCGGTAGCTGGCGAAATGATCATGCATATATTAGAAATCATAATACAAAACTCAGTGGTTGCTTGATTTTTGGACCTTATTTGAGGATGCCATACCCCGGTAATTTGTTTGTTACTGTTAACCTGGCCATCGCTTTTGAAAAAATTTATCAGTCTTCATTTAATCTTGATAATTCTATTTCGATAACTGGGACCCTTAACATACCATCACCTGGAACATCAAACAATTTTTCACCAGACACAGAATTAATTAGGATTGATATTACAGAAAATAATGGAAAGCACGTTTTAAACGCAAAATATATTTACACTAAAGATATCTCACAACAAATTATGACAGTAAAATGCAGGCAAACATCTGCTCCTAAGATGGACCTTAACTTAACAGGAGCATTAAATTTTAATTTTGATGTAGATTCAAATTACTCGATGCCTAGACAAAAGTGTGAACACAGTAAATTAAAATTTACAGATTTTAAAATCGATTTGTCAGCTGAATTACCCGGAGGCTCAGAAAATGTTGAAGTGCGGATATGTAGTGTCGAACAAGGTGTGTCAGTTAAATGGTACAATACAGTAATTAACCAGATAGATAATTTGTAGCAAAAAAATAGAAAGAGAGAGAGGAGTTGTTATGAAATTGTTAACAATCATTTTATTATTTCCATTGTACTTTTCATATGGGTATGCTCAAATCACTTTGAAAGAACATCTTTTAATATCTTGCGTTACAGATAATTATTATTACTACACTTGTTCTTTAAAAGAAGGTGTTTTGTATCCTGATTCACCTTGGGAAAAGGTTTATAAAATAACCTATAGGCAAAGCTGCAAGGGCCACAGCCTAAATATAGGTTTTAGACTCGGCGATATTAAGAAATCTATTACATATGGTCCCAATGATCAGACAATTAAAATTACAGGTAAAGGGTCACTGGAATTAGTTGATTTTAATAAGAAATTAACAAGTCATGCTAGCCTAATAATCAAGGACTGTCTGATAACAATTAATAGTATTTTAACCGACCTCTCTCCAAATTCAAAAAATAGTTTAAATGCGACCCTAGATCAACGAGATCGCCTTGCCGCTATCCTAGGTAACTTTACAAATATTGAAAGTTCAGCAAATACCATCTTAAGTTTAGTAACTCAATTAAATCCATCTCAAATTCTTTCATTAATGCAAGGTCTTCGTAAAGATGTCGTTGAAATGCAGGATATCACACCCAAAGGACGAGATAAAAGAACATTACAAGGGGTAATCGATCTTATTGACAACAAGATTGCTGAGAATCCAGGATTCAATGATGAAAAATTGAAGGAAAAGATCACTAATGCCCTAAATGACTTAATAAAAATTTCACCAACAGCAACAGACTTATTGCAAGAAGAAATAGAAACCCTTAATATTAAAGCCGAAGAAATACTTTCTTATGCTTCTTTGGAAACCCAAAGAACGTATGAGAATAGAATGCCGTAGGGAAACCTAAAGAGATTAAGAATGTCACTTTATAAAATCCTGATACTACTTTTATTATCTTTGCCGATGCCAATTCTAGCCAATGACCTAGTAGAGCAAGTACAAGTAGTTATCGATAATGAAAACACAGCAGTATTGGAAGGCATTAAAGGAGATCTTAGCGAACTAAACACTAATATTACAGGGAAGGCCAAGCTGTTATCCCAAAGACTAGTACAAATTATAGGTAGATATAGTACACTTGTTAAGCTGGCAGAAAGATTAACTAATGATCATAAATCAGTTTTAGAGAAAGACAAGGGGAGGTTTAGCGTACAATCTTTTACCAAGATATCTCACTTATTAGCTGAGTGGCGAACACTTAAACTAGAACTCGCCTATTTGACTAAAGAGATAGCTTTATTAGAGGATCTCACTCAAAAACTATCTGACCTTCAAGAAAGTCTAGCCGACAAGTATCTTGCCGCTCGAAATCTCGATCCTAGAAAAGTGGATACCTCAAAACTTTTTTCTGACTTGGTAGACATAGGTTATACCCATCACTCCTCTTTTTTTGATGGCGAAACGGATCTTTTTTGGTCCGGCACTACTGATGAGCAGGCCAGACATCACGCTGGTAATGTGTTAAATACAGTTGCTGGAAGTGGAACTCTTGGAATATTGGCTTATGCGGCCATTTATGATCCAGAACCGATAACCAAGGCGATACTTTCAGGCGCAGTTGTAGTGGTGGCCCTAGTTTCTTACTTTGCTACCGCCAAGATAAAAACCGATCAAAACAATGGGGAGAACAAGAAACAAGCTAAAAAGATCCAAGATGAGCTAACAGTGATGATCTTTGGAGCCAATAAATATTATCTCGATAATAGAATAACTAAAGAACAAATGTTGACTATGGTCAGTGATTGTACCGGTTCTGATGAATACCAAAAAATCAAATCAGAAAATAAAAGCTTGATTGAAAAACTAGGAACAGCCATAGCGAATGCTAAGCAGGTCTTTAGTGTATTAGATTTATTTCTAAAAGATGGGGAAACGACCCTACAAAAAAGTTATGAAGACTATAAAAACACACTTATTGTCGTTAGGGCCAAGAAAGAATTAGCTGAATTTCGCCAGTCACAAGTACATGACGCGAAAGTTTATAGTGCTGCCAAATATTGGCACAACACCTTACCAGAGGCTAATAAGACCCACAGCCTATTCTACTTTAAGCATATTGAAGACTGTCATCTCCTAGATGATCATGCCAAAGATATGGTCCTAAAGTATGAGTTGTACCGAAACTATTTAAATGGTTTTAAAACCGATAAAAATAAATACGATGCATTCTTTACTAACACAGTGTCCAAGATTGATGATTTCATCACCAGAGTAAAGGATGATGCCGATAACTGTTATAAAGATCAGGAAAGTGTAAAGGAGATCCCCGCAAAAGGGGGTATTCCAGCTCTTTATCAGTTTTAGTTTGAGGAAATTTAATTTATGCGTTTTTTATTATTATTTATACTCCTAATAATCAGCCAATTTGGATTTACCCCAATCTATGAATATCCTAACCGCTGTTACCTTGCATACGGTAGGATTGAAGATGGTAGAAAAATAGTTATTGTACGTACTGACTGCCAGGATTTTTTTTCTCGGACAACCGCCAGTGTTGAAAATGAAAAAATCAAAAGGTTCTGGGAAAAAAGGCTTAAAGAATACCAAAAACACATTGAAGGTTCCGATGAAAATTACATCTGGTTAGAAGACGCTTCACCAAAAGAGCAAAAAACTAACCTTATTATTCCTGATATAACTCCAAGGGAACCTATCATCCTTAATAGCCAAAACAAGGGTCCAAGCCTTACAATTATCTTTGATAAACTTGATTATAATGATCTATTTCCAAAATTTGACAATCATGAGCCAGAACAAGACAGTGAACCTAAGGAAGATCGAGGTGATTCAGGATATCCTAAAAATATCCCAGAAGAAACGGATCCCTGGTTAAGTAAAGAATTTTCTGTTAAGTTGAGTAGACTTGGTTACTATGTTGCCGACTTTTACAACAGTGGTCAGTATGATCGTTTTAGGCAAGGAATAGCTGGTCTTGGTGATGTTTTCTCTGGCCCTAGTGATGTCTTTGATGAAAAAATAGGTGAGCAGGCTAACGAAATCTTGAAATCTATCTCAGCTAATCTCTTAGCTAAAGCTAAAAGCCATGTCGACAGAATCAGTAAATCACAAACAAGAACAGCTAATGCTAATGCAAATAGAGTTATTCAAAAGGCAGTAACAGTTAAGAATATTGGAAATGGTAATGAGGATATTTCAGGAGTCGAAAACAGCAACAGTAAAAGTAATGCTTCTGCAAATTTAGATAGAACTAAATCCCGGCAACAGTCTTTTAACAAAAGAGCGCTTGATATCGCGGCTTCTGCTGATAAAGCTCTAGCTTTTTCTAGAAGCGGTTTAATCGATCCAACTGCTTTAAATCAATTTAAAGAAAAAGCGCAAAAGGTTGTGACTAGTGGACCACGGGGTGAAGGATATCGTCTATTAAAAATTGTAAGAGAACTGGCAAATGAGGGTGATGACGTTGCACTTAAAGAACAGTACCAAAAAGTGTACAATTCATTTGTTAATGATAACGGTCTCGTTACTACTTGGCTTTCTGAGTCAAAATTTGATCAAGCGCCCGTTTTCCAAACGTCCATTACCTCCCCGGTAGGGAAAACCATTAGAGATGTTTACAACGAAGCATTAGAGCTTGAATATAAAGCAAATGATGCCTTCCAAGAAGAAAAAGCCGGATTTGCTTTGAAGTGGCTGCAAACGTCAGATCGATCTTTTGCAAATAAGGTAAAGCATTTGGGAAATCGTTACTTAAACAGAGCTAGGGTACTACTCGACCACGAAACAAGCCATCCCAGGGTGCAGTACTACTCCCAGTTCCAAATGACCACTGATGCAATGGAACTATTCGGCATTGAAGTTAATACCCAAACCTACATGGGCTACCAAATGGTGGATATCAGTGGCAAGTTTGCGAAACATCAAGACCTGTATCAGCCATCGGCCTTGAATTTTATTACTACTCAGACTTTCAAACAAGCTCATGTACGAAGTAAGCAACAAAACATTAAGTCTTTTGGCTTCTTCCATGATCAACTCGATAATCTTTACGCGATCTACGACAATTTTTTAAATAAAGCCTCGGAAGTAAGGCATTTTTTAACCAGTCAAACAGCCAATGATTTAGCAGGTGGTTTTATCTTTGGATCTGAGGAAAGTATTTTTGTAATGGATGCAGATGGTCAGGTAAAGAAAATGGGTAAAGAAAATAATGCCGCATTTCAGACGGGAAGAGCTTTTGGTTTGCTTATCGGTGGGACAGCTCAGGTTCAGTTTGCCAGTACCATAGGACATGGGACCGGTTTATTACTGGATTCTACTGTAGTTGCTGTACCAGCAGGAATTGCGGTTCATGCCGTTTCTGTTGGGGTAACGGCCAATGGAGCACTTGCTATATCGAAAGGAACAGTACTATTAGCCTCTAAAGGAGGCAATTTGATGTTTTCAAGAAGAGCGGATTCTGATCGTAAGGCATGGAACATTACCAATCCAGAAAAAACAGTTTATCATCCAAAATTTAAAAATATCTATAAAGATGAAAAAACAGGAAATTGGTGGTCAAAGGACACAGCAGGTCACGGTGATTCCAAATGGAAGGTCTTTAGGGAAGTTAAAAAAGGATTAAGGTGGATCGCTGATACTGACAAATTTGGAACATATATCCCAAACAAACATAAGAGCGGTGTTGGTAAATTTATATCTTGGAAAGAAATAAAAAAGGTGAATTAAATGATCAAGTCTGCCAAAGAATTTATTAAACTTAGGTTTAGTTCAAATCCAGATGAATACTCTAGAGCTGCTAATGAGGAAGCTGATGTTGACACTTGGATGGAGCTGATAAATAATCATGAAGATATGCGAGAATGGGTAGCACATAACAAAAAAATACCTTTAGAGATAATACGTATTTTAGCAAAAGATTGCAATTCAACAGTAAGGTATCACATAGCTACTAAGAGGAAAATACCTGTTGATGTAATGGAGCTTCTTGTGAATGATGAAGACGAGTCTATACGCATGGCTATTGCTAGAAACAAATCTACCCCTAAAGAAATATTGAAGCTTCTTGTAAATGATGACTGGAAAGAGATAGTTAAGGTGACTAAAAAAAGATTATTAGGGGAAACATAAATAATTTCATTTTATTGTTATAGATTTTTTCAAAAAAATCGTAAGAAAGAAGACGTATGAATTTATTACCAACTCCACTAAATATTTTTACTGTGAATCACTGTGAAAAAAGGCAGATTATCAGTAAGTTAGGCCTGAACCCCACCTTGACTCCATTTATTTGAACTAATTTAATCA
>CAZJDM010000210.1:0-6720 GCA_964544765.1 uncultured bacterium | reverse complement strand
AAGTATATATATTGTCAAAGGAAGAAGGCGGTAGGCATACGCCCTTTTTTAAAGGATATCGTCCTCAGTTTTATTTTAGGACAACCGATGTAACGGGATCAGTGCAGTTACCTGAGAATGTAGAGATGGTGATGCCTGGAGATAAGATAACCTTTGATGCGGAGTTAATAACGCCGATAGCGATGGAGAAAGAGTTACGATTTGCGATTAGAGAGGGAGGTCGTACGGTAGGGGCAGGTGTTATTACTGAAGTTATTGAGTAATGATTCCGCTTTTTTGATGGAAGGCATTTATTATGGCAAAAAAAGTTAACCGCATAATTGTTGCGTTAAAATGTGAAGAGTGTGGTAATAAGAATTATACCACTACAAAGAATAAGAAAAATAATACTGGTAAGTTGAAATTGAAGAAATATTGTCCCAAGGTGAAAAAGCATACAATGCATCAAGAGACAAAAGTATAGTAACTAGGCCAGTAGCTCCAATTGGTAGAGCGACGGACTCCAAATTCGTTCGTTGTGGGTTCGAGTCCCTCCTGGCCTGCCTAATTAAATGAGGTGTTAATGTCAAAAAGTAATAAATTTTGGATTTTTTCATCCCTTTTGTTCGCCTGTTTATTAGGGGGATTTTTTATATACAAATCTTCCCTGGGCGTGGGAAATTTACTTGATTGGACTTTGTTGTATTCTTGGTATAAGTACTTATCTTTTGCCGTTGCGGCTTTTTTGGTTGTATGCCTTTATATTTTTTTAGTGACAAATAAACAAGTATATGGATACTTGGATGAGGTAGTAACTGAAATCAAGAAGGTTGTTTGGCCTCAAAAAAAAGAAATAAAGGGGTCTACAATTGCTGTTATCATAATTACCGTCATTTGTTCGGTGATTCTAGCTTTATTTGATTCAGCTTGGTCGTATGTATTTAAAATGGTGTATTATTTAGGAAATAAAATCTTTGGATTAAGCTGATTTGAGGAAAATTTAATGAACGAAGAGCATATTGCTAAACAAGAAAATTTGAAAGAAGATGAGACAGAAGAAACGACATCTCCTAATCAAGATGAGACTGAAAAAATAACATCTTCCGAAGAATTAGATAAAAAGAGTTCTGATAGTGAAGAGGTATTATCTGACGGTGAAGCCGTAGAAGATAAGGAATCTGCTGAATCAGTAGATTCTGGGGAATCTGAAAGCACCCAAGATGATCATACCAAAGGAATGAACTGGTTTATAGTAAATGCTCAATCTCAATATGAAAATTTTGCCAAAAAAGCATTAGAAGAAAGAATTAAAAAGCTTAAAGTGGAGGAGCATTTTGGTCAAATATTAGTTCCCAGTGAAGTGCATAACCAGGTTGTAAAGGGCAAAAAACGTCAGGTTACCAAAAAGCATTTTCCAGGTTACATTATTATTCAAATGCATTTCAATGAAAAAGCTTGGCATGTGGTTCATAATACTCCCAAAATCACGGGATTTGTTGGAGACAAAACCAATCCGCCTTCTTTGTCAGATGAAGAGGTTGTACGATTAACCGGACAATTAAAGGATGGTTTTTCTAAAAGTGTTAGAAGTGTTGGTTATGAAAAGGGAGAATCTGTTAGAGTTACAGATGGGCCTTTTTCTAACTTTAATGGTGTTGTAGAAGAGGTTAATCCTGATAAAGGAAAAGTAAAAGTTTTAGTGAGTATCTTCGGTAGATCAACGCCGGTAGAATTGGATTTTACTCAAGTAGAGAAAAACGAATAACTTAAAATAGTTTTGGGGAGAGTTTATAATGGCTAAGAAAGTTGCTGGTTTAATTAAACTTCAAATACCAGCAGGTAAAGCAAATCCTGCACCTCCTATTGGGCCTGCTTTGGGTCAAAAGGGAGTTAATATTATGGAGTTTTGTAAAAAGTTTAACGCGGAGACTCAAGGCAAGGAAGGTTTATTACCCACTATCATTACAGTGTATATTGATAAATCTTTTAGTTTTATTACAAAACAACCCCCAATGTCTTATTTGCTAAAGAAAGCAGCTAAGATACAAAAAGGTTCAGCAAATCCTAATAAGGTCAAAGTGGCCAGGATTACTAAAAAACACGTAGAAGAAATTGCTAAGGCTAAAATGGAAGACCTAAATGCGGTTGATCTTAAAGGAGCTGTTGCTATTGTAGAGGGATCAGCAAGAAGCATGGGCATTGAGGTAACTTAGAATTTTATTAAAATAAATATACGTAGGAGAAAATTTTCGGTTGCACTACGTGGAGGATTAAATGAAAAAAAGAGGAAAAAAATATCAAGATGCTATCAAAAAGATAGACGCTCAAAAGCGATACCAACTACTAGATGCTTTAAAATTGTTGAAGGAAGTCAACTATGCTAAGTATGACGCCACTGTTACAGTTGCGTTAAACTTAGGAGTTGATCCAAAACGATCAGATCAGATGGTAAGGGGCGGAGTGCCGTTGCCAGCTGGTTTGGGAAAACAAGTTCGAGTATTGGTTTTTGCTAAAGGAGAAAAAATGAGTGAGGCTACCTCTGCTGGTGCAGATCATGTAGGAGGTGACGAGTTTATTGAAAAAATTCAAAAGGAAAACTGGTTAGAGTTTGATAAAGTGATTGCTACTCCAGATATGATGGGAAAAGTCGGAAAAGTAGCTAGAATTCTTGGCCCCAGAGGGTTAATGCCTAATCCTAAAGTAGGAACCGTTACTTTTGATTTAGAACCAGCCATAAAAGAGTTGAAAATGGGTAAAGCAATGTATAAGGTTGACAAGGCTGGGATTTGTCATGTGGCGGCAGGAAAAATATCATTTGAGCCAGAACAACTTTTTGACAATATTAAGGCTATTATAGATGCAGTTATACGGGCAAAACCGTCAACAAGCAAAGGTACATATCTTAAGAACATAACTATTTCTTCTTCCCTAAGCCCTGGTATACGAATGGATTTAAATGAGTTTAAGGGTTAAATTTTAACACTAATTAATGGTAATAATTCTATTAATAGTGTTGTTACTTAATCTGGAGGGATAATTAATGGATCGAGAAACTAAAGAACAGGTAGTGAAGACTTTGTCCGAAAAATTTGGAGCGGCTATGGCCATGTACCTGGCTGACTTTAGAGGAATTCCGGTAGAAGATTTAACTACTCTTAGAAATAACCTGAGGCAAAAATCAGGCGTTTTAAATGTAGTAAAAAATACACTAGCAAAGAAAGCAATCGAAAAGACGCCATATGAGTCTCTGCAAGAACATATTGATGGTCCAACGGCAATTATATTTAGTAATGAAGATCCAGCTGCAACAGCTAAAGTTATTGTTGATTTTAAGAAAAAAAATAATTTTTTAAAAATTAAATCAGGGTGGCTTTCAGGGAATATAATAAGCGAAAAAGAAATAGAGCAGATTTCTAAATTACCGTCCAGAGAAGAATTATTAGCAAAAATATTGGCGACTTTCAAAGCGCCTCATTCTGGTCTGGTAAACACTCTGTCTGGTGTTCATAGAAAATTACTAAATGTATTAGTAGCAATTAAAGATAAAAAAACAAATTAAATGTGTTTAATTTAAATAAGGGGTGTTATTATGTCTGGAATAAATGAAGAACAAGTATTGACATTTTTAGATGAAATGCCGATGTTGCAGATGGCAGAGTTTGTTAAGAAGCTCGAAGAGCGGTACGGTGTTAGTGCAGCTGCTCCTGTGGCTGTGGCTGCAGCAGCAGGACCAGCTGCCTCGGCAGCTGAAGAAAAAACTGAATTCACTGTGGTTCTTAAATCCTTTGGTGCAAAAAAGATTAATGTCATCAAAGAAATCAGAGCGATTACAGGATTGGGTTTAAAAGAAGCAAAAGATTTGGTTGAAGGTGTTCCTAGTAATGTTAAAGAGGACCTTCCAAAGGAAGAAGCGGATAAGGTACAAAAACAGCTGACAGATGCTGGTGCTGAAGTAGAAATCAAATAAAGAATCTTTTACTCAGTAATTGAAAAGTAATTGAAAATTTTGAGGAGCAGTGATGTCACATCCCCTTACGCATTCGTTCAAAAGAAAACGAAAAGCATATTGTCGGTTTCCAACTAGTGTAGATCTTCCTAACCTTATTGAGGTACAGGTCCAATCTTATAAGAATTTCTTGCAAGGTGAAGTTAAACCGGATGAGAGACTTAATAAAGGTTTACACGGGGTTTTTACCAGTGTCTTTCCTATAAAGGATTTTAGTGGAAATACTTCGGTGGACTTTGTCAGCTATTCTTTTGATGATCCTAAATATAGTGTTGATGAATGTCGTCAAAGGGGCATGACATACTCCTCTCCTTTAAAGGTGGTCATTCGTTTGGTAGTAATGGATGTAGATGAAGACACCGGAGTTCGTAGTATACGAGACGTAAAAGAGCAGGAAGTGTTTTTTGGCGAAATTCCTTTAATGACAGAAAGAGGAACCTTTATTATTAACGGAACTGAGCGTGTAGTTGTCTCTCAGTTACATAGATCTCCAGGTGTATTTTTTGATCATGATCAGGGAAAAACACATTCCAGTCAAAAACTTTTATATTCGGCTCGTGTGATACCATATAGAGGCTCTTGGTTAGATTTTGAATTTGATATAAAAGATCATTTATATGTACGAATTGATAGAAGAAGAAAGTTGTATGCCACTGTTTTGTTTAAGGCGTTGGGTGCAACTGCTGATGATATTTTACATTATTTTTATAAAAAGGAAGTTGTTGAAATTGGAAAGGATGGGGTTCTAAAACAAGCTGTAGATATTGATTTATTGAGAGGTCAAAAAGCCAGTCAAGATATTGTAGATCCTAAAAGCGGAGATGTGGTTGTAAAGAAAAATAGAAAATTTACTACCGGCGTATTAAGAAAATTCGAGAGACTGAATATTCAATTTATTGAAATTGATGAAGAATACTTAGTGGGTAAAATAGTCGGTGATGATATAATCGATGATGAAACAGGTGAAGTCATTGTCCCTATGAATACAGAATTGACTTCTGATCTGATAAAAGAGTTAATCTTACGCAAGATAAATTCATTTAAAATTCTATTTATTGATCAGCTGAATGTTGATGGTTCATTGAGAGAAACTTTAGTAAAAGATGAAATTCAAACTACAGAAGAAGCTTTAATTACGATTTATAAGCGACTAAGACCTGGTGATCCACCGACCTTAGAATCTGCTCAAGCTCTATTTGAAAAATTGTTTTTTAATATCGAAAGATATGACTTATCAGAGGTGGGACGATTAAAACTAAATCATAAGCTCTCTCTTGATATCCCTTTGGAGACAACAACTTTAACCAAAGATGATATTTTTGAAACAATTAAATATTTGTTAGGTCTGAAAAATGGTAAGGGTCGTATTGATGATATTGACCATTTAGGGAACAGGCGTGTTAGAGCGGTAGGAGAGTTATTAGAGAACCAATATAGAATAGGTCTTTTACGTATTGAGAGGGCTATTAAAGAAAGAATGAGCTTGCAGGAAGTAGATACCTTGTTGCCTCATGATTTGATTAATGCAAAACCTGTTTCAGCTGTTGTTAAAGAATTCTTTGGCAGTTCTCAGCTATCTCAATTTATGGATCAGATAAACCCTTTATCTGAAATAACTCATAAAAGAAGATTATCTGCATTAGGTCCGGGAGGTCTCACTAGGGAAAGAGCTGGTTTTGAGGTGAGAGATGTGCATACAACACATTACGGACGAATTTGTCCAGTTGAAACCCCTGAAGGTCCAAATATTGGATTAATCACTTCATTAGCAACTTATGGTAAAATTAATAAATTTGGTTTTATAGAAACTCCTTATCGAAAAATTAGAGATGGAAAAGTAACAGATGATATTACGCATTATTCTGCTTTAGATGAGCAAAATCATATAATAGCTCAGGCTAATGTACCAACTGACAAGAAGGGAAAATTCACTGATGCTCAAATTCCTGCCAGAGTTTCGGGTGAATTTTCAATGGTAAGAGCTGAAGAAATCGATCTTATGGATGTAGCTACCAATCAGCTGGTAAGTGCAGCGGCCTCATTAATTCCGTTTTTACAGAATGATGATGCAAATAGAGCACTTATGGGCGCTAATATGCAAAGGCAAGCAGTTCCATTAATGGAAACGGCTGCTCCGATTGTTGGTACCGGAATAGAAGGAATTATTGCTAGAGATTCTGGGACTACTGTTGTAGCTAAGCGTGATGGAATTGTTGAGTTTGTTGATTCAAGGAGGATAGCTGTTCGAAGTGAGGAGAAAGATGATCCTCTTTCTGTAGGCGCAGAAGTAGATATCTACAATCTTATTAAATATCAAAGGTCTAATCAGGATACTTGTATTAACCAGAAACCTATAGTTAATGTTAATAATGTGGTTAAAAAAGGCGACATAATTGCTGATGGATTTGCTAGTGATATTGGTGAGCTAGCTTTAGGCAGAAATATAGTGGTTGCCTTTATGCCGTGGCACGGCTACAACTTTGAAGATTCAATTTTAGTTAGTGAGAGAATTGTTCGAGATGAAGTTTTTACCTCTTTTCATATTCAGGAATTTGAATGTGTTGCTAGAGATACAAAATTAGGAAAAGAAGAAATTACGAACGACATTCCTAATGTAGGAGATGAATCTTTAAAGAGTTTGGATGCAAGTGGAATAATATCAATCGGCGCACATGTTAAACCTGGCGATATTTTGGTTGGTAAAATTACCCCTAAAGGTGAGTCTAGTTTAACAG
>CAZJDM010000209.1:0-6750 GCA_964544765.1 uncultured bacterium | reverse complement strand
AGTAAAATACGGAATTTATAAACAAAATGCAAACATTATATTAGGAGAGAACCCAATAGAGCAGATGAAAAGAAACATTAATGAAGCAGCAAACAGTGAATAGATATTGTAAATGGTAGTAGTTAGTTGATGTAAAAGACGATACATGATCTAACAAATATCGATTCACTGACCGACCTTTCTTTTAATTAATCTAACTTGAGTTTTAGAGCTGTTATTTTCCTCGGTCCATACTCCATAAAAACCAAAATTTGAACTTTCTAAAAAAACGTTTGAGGCGTTTTTAGTAGCGTCTAGGTTCCACCCGGTAACATCATCATCTATTAAGGCCCAAGAAGACAATCCATCAAATAGAGCCATACGTATCTGATTAATACTGGATAGTTCTTCTGACCATACAGCGTACAATTGTCCATCTATTGATTCTATAAGTGGATTACCGGCATTTTGATCGTTGTTTTTGTTTATACCATTAGAAACATGATCACCATCGATCATGGTCCATAAAGGTGAACCTCCTTGATTATATTGGGCCAAGCGGACTTGATCTTTAGCACCATTATTTTCTTGCCAGGCTATGTATAAATTACCATCATGGAATGTAAGATGAGTATTAGTTGCATTATAATCGGGGTTTTTATTGATTCCATCTGCACCATCACCATCAACAAAAGTCCAGGCAGGCGTACTATCATTATTATTATATTTAGCTATACGTATTTGAGAGATACTACTGCCATTTTCTTCCTGCCAAGCAATATACAGATCTGATTGGTAGATTGTTAAACTCGGTTTACTACTATTAGAGCTTACTACTTTATTAATTCCTTCAGTACCTGTTCCACCATCAACATCGGCCCAACCACTTCCATCGGTGGGCCATCCGCTACCCGTTAACGCATCATATGACTTAACTCTTATTTGATCAGCAGTTCCATTATTTTCTTGCCAGGCCAGGTATAATTTGGAATTATGAATAACTGGATAAGCAAAAGAAGCTGAGTAGCTATTGTCTTCATTAATACCATTCAAACCGTTCCCATCAATGAACTGCCATATATTGTCATTATGAGTGTCACATATTTTTACCCGAATTTGCTTTACCGCGGTACCATTTTCTTCGCTCCAAATAACCACCAGTTTATTTTGGTAGGATATTAATTGAGGATCAGTACTATTTTTGGTGTCATCATAGTTGATTCCACTATCATTACTACTACCATCGCCAATGAAAGTTATAGAAGTTGAAGCACCTTCTTTAATTTGTACGACCCGAATTTGAGAAGCGGTACCATTTTCTTCGACCCAAGCGGCATACAAGGTGGATGCATGGTAAGTAATCTTAGGTTGCGAAGCATTTTGATTAGAGTCAGCATTAATACCATTTTGATTACCTCCATCAAGAAATTTTACTATTGGAGGTTCGGAGCCAGTTATAAAAGAATGGTCATATTTCGTGTATAGATTATTGCCCGCAGGATCTTTTATAGATTCTTCAATAATTAACTGATAATTGGTTTCATACTCAAGAGAACCTGTTAATTGCAAAGAAATACTATCATTAGAGTTATTTTCTGATTGAACATTTAAAGTAACACATTCAGAAGAGCCTTCTTTAACTAACTGAATATTACCAACACAAGTGGTATCACTGGTAGTCGTTATGGTGTCTAGATTTATAGGTTTATTAAATTGTATAGTAATTGAAATACCACTGATACTAACAGGCTCAATAGGTGTATTAAATAGGTTTTCACTACTACCATAAACAGAAATATTAATTACTTTAGGTTCGGAGGAAACCGTAGTAAAACTGGGACTTATATATTCTTCTAGTAATTGAACATGGCCAAAATAATCCTTGTTGATAAATGATGGCTTGATAGATCGATTATTACCAATATACATTCTAAGAAGGCGGTTTTTAGCTAGGCTCCATACATCGGTGGTTATTTTTAATTTGTAGCTGGTACTTGCTTCTAATAGATTAAGTGGATATATAGTAAACTCATTGTGGTCATCATTACTATTGACGGTACGTATTGGTAAACAATCAGTAAAATCATTCTTTGAAAATTGCACACTTCCTTGATTACAGTCAGTATCGACCTTATTGAACCAAATTGTTGAAATATCAATGGCTTTATCAAAAGAAACTTTAATAGAAATGTTCAGATCAATATCTGTTCCAGATGGTGTTATAGACAAGACTTGGGGAGGATTATTATCAAATATTAAAACATTATTGAAATAGTGGTCGTTATTATTAACATTGCTATTTAGGTTATCATTATTATTATCTAAAGCATTGTATTCATAAACATACTCTCCATAATCAATTCTTTAATTAAAAGGAAATAATTTGAAAATTTTTATGTAATTTAGCTTGCTTTACTGATGGTATAGCCATAAAATTATTATATACAAAACCAATTTCAATAATTTAAGGATTCGATTTATGATAAAACGATTATTACCTTTTCTAGTTTGGTTCGATGATTATAAATTAGAGCACTTTAAAGCTGACCTTATAGCTGGTTTAACTGTCGCTATGGTGATGATACCGCAATCAATGGCCTATGCTAAACTGGCGGGATTACCATCTTATTATGGTCTTTATGCATCCTTTTTACCGCCCATAATTGCTTCATTGTTTGGCTCCAGCCGTCATCTAGCTACTGGTCCCGTGGCCGTAATTTCTTTGATGACCGCCTCGGCCCTTGAACCCTTGGCCACAGCAGGTAGTATGGAATATATTGCTTATGCAGTAATACTGGCTATTATGGTTGGAACCTTTCAGCTTCTTTTGGGTTTTTTAAGGATGGGAATAATTGTTAATTTCCTATCTCATCCAGTGGTTCAAGGATTCACCTTTGCCGCAGCAATTATTATCGCAACATCTCAATTAGCCAAAATTTTTGGTGTCTATGTTGATAAAGCTGAATCACACTTTGTCACAGTATGGCTGGTTCTAAAATCCGCCTGGCACTATATTCATTGGCCAACCTTTTTGATGTCTATACTGGCTTTTGCTATTATGATCGCTATCAAAAAATTCAAACCCAGATGGCCCAATGTGTTATTTGCGGTTGTTATAACAACTATACTCTCTTGGGTAATCGGTTATGAGAAACTGCATAAAACCTCTATTGAGAGTATAAAATCCGAGGAAGTGCAAAAAAATATACAATCTTATAATCTTATTATTGATGAAATACAGAAAGTAAGTACCAAAGCTTTAAAAACCCCAAAAAACCTTAAATCTTTGTCCACACATAAAACATGCTCTTATTGTCATCAATTGGGCGAGGGACTAGATCGCTTTAAATTAAAGAGTCTAGTTTTGAAAAAAAATGAACAAGTACTTACTTTCTTCCATAATAAAGATTTATTGATGACTCATGTTAAACAGCAAAAACTAGAAGCCAAAAAATATCGTGCCAAGCTACGATCCTACCTGCTTGAAGCAACTACAGATGAAAATAATAATAAGGTATTCTTTCAAAAAGGTAAGGTGCCGACAGAATATAAAACCGATGGTAATACCTGGCGCTTAATAGTGAAAAATAATTCCTTAGACGAATCTTCTCTTGTATTCTCAGGTGGTGGTGAAGTAGTTGGTACTGTTCCAGTTGGTTTACCCAAGATTATAATGCCCACTTTTGATTGGTCGGTAATTATTGGTCTCTTACCCATTATGTTTATTATTTCGTTACTAGGTTTTATGGAAGCTATTTCAATTGCAAATGCAATTGCCGCTAAGAACGGTCAGCATGTTAATGCCAATCAAGAATTAATTGGACAAGGATTAGGAAATATATTCGGAGCCTTTACACAAAGTTATCCGGTGTCAGGTTCCTTTTCTCGTTCTGCGGTTAATTTTAAAGCTGGTGGTATCACTGGTATGTCTAACGTGCTATCCGGTATTTGCGTAGCTATTACTCTCTTACTTTTTACTCCCTTATTATATCATTTACCTCAAGCTGTTTTAGTAGCAATTATAATTATGGCGGTATTAGGATTAATCAATATTAAGGCCTTCGTCCACGAGTTTCATGTACAAAAATATGATGGAATTATTGGTGTTATAACCTTTATTGCAACCTTGGTTTTTGCTCCCCATCTTGATAAGGGAATTATGATTGGGGTGAGTATCTCCCTAATATTATATATGTTAAGAAGAACCACATCTCACATCACCTTTTTATCTAGAATGGCAGATGGTAGTTATAGAAGTGTTGAACGTTTTCACCTTAAACAATGTAAACATATCTTAATTGTACGTACTCAAGGATCTTTAACTTTTACCAATTGTGATTATTTAAAGACTACTATTATAGGTAAAGTTAATTTAATGCCCCAAATAAGACATGTTTTAATTGTTGGCAATGCCATAAATGAGATAGACGCGTCCGGAGAGGAAACCTTAGAATCTCTACTAGAAAATCTGCACGAACAAAAAATAGGAGTTTCTTTTAGTGGACTCACTTCAGACATCATGGATGTAATCAAGCGATCTGATGGCCTTTACGAAAAAATAGGAGAGAAGAATTTTTATCACTCCACCAACCATGCTGTTTCACACATTTATACAGACACTCATACCGATGAAGAATGCGAGCGATGCCCATTATTTCACCATCATTATACAGAGGTCCTAGAAACAAAAGTTTCTGAAACAGAAGTTTAAAATTAATTTATTAAAATATCGCACTTATAGTTGATTAAACAAAAAGGAGGACCTCTTTTATCGTATCGTACAATTTCCCGTTCGTGTACCTTCTCTATCAGAAAGAAGGGAAGATATTCCTTTACTGGCCCAACATTTCTTGGAACATTTCAAATCAGAACTTGGACAATCAATAGGTACTCCTAATTTGCAGTTCTCAAATGGATTTCTTAATCTTATTAGCAACATCAATTGGCCCGGTGAAATAAGACAGTTAAAAAAGGCCATTCGATTTTTGGTAACAACGGTGGAAGGAGACCAGATTTTTCCTCACCATTTACATTCTTTTATGAATCCAGATGAAAGTGGATTGAATTTTTCTAATCCAACTAATGGGGTGAGTTTGATCAAGTCTCCAGCCCCATCTTTAACTGTTGAAGACCTTTTAGGCGGCAAACCTCTGAGGCAAATAGAAGAGATAGTTATTCAACATGCTCTTAGACGCAATGATGGACATAGAACTAATACTGCAGAGGAGCTAGGGATATCTATCAGAACGCTACGTAATAAAATCAAGGAATATGGTGGCGGATTGTGACCTTCCTGGAGGCCAGTCGTCCATTGACCTTCAACAATGCCGCTTTCTAAGATTGTCTAAAACCTCATAAGGTGTAATTTGTTTTTCTTTTAACAAAACCAACCAGTGATAAATCAAATCAGAACATTCATCAACAAAGGTTTCCTTAGAATTATTTTTAGCGGCAATTATAACTTCAACCGCCTCTTCACCCAATTTCTGGGCGATACGATCAATTCCTTCTTTAAAAAGTCTAGCCGTATAAGACTGGTCGGTTGGATTTTCGAATCGATCCTCAATAATCTGCCAAAGCTTATTGATAAAATCCAAACCAACATAAGGATTCACTTTCAACTGCTGCCCAGAATTAAAACAACTGGTTGTACCTTGATGACAAGTTGGACCCTTAGGAAGAACCTTAGCTAGCAAAGTATCGTTATCACAATCCGAAGTTAGTTCAACTAACTCTAAAAAATTACCTGAGACTTCTCCTTTGATCCATAGCTTCTTACGAGATCGACTATAAAAAGTTACTCTTTTGGTTTCCACAGTCAGATTTAAAGCTTCCTGATTCATATATCCCAACATCAAAACTTGCCCAGTCATAGCATCTTGGACTACTACCGGTATTAAACCATCCATTTTTTTCCAATCAAGTTTATCAATCATCTTCTTACCTCAATACCGACCTCATGCAAGTTTTCTTTGAGTTGGTCTATTTGAATTTCATTACGATGAAAAACACCTGCAGCCAAGGCTCCATCAACATTAGCTTGGCTCAGGACATCTATAAAATGTTGATTATTTCCTGCGCCTCCAGAGGCAATTAAAGGAATTTGCAATAACTCTCTAGCTGTTTTCAATTGTTCTATATCATACCCGGTTCCCACTCCATCATTGGACATACAATTTAAAACCACTTCCCCAGCTCCTCGGTCCTGAACTTCCTTTAACCATTCCATAGTTTTTCTACGTGCGGATTGAATTGTTTTTTCACTACCCGTGTATTGATAAACTGTATAGTCCCACTTTGAGGGAATATAATTGGAAGATACACTTGAACTTCCTTCATAACTAACAGTTCTATTAGTATTATCATTCATCGCACTACGTAAAGAATCCACTCCAACCACAATACATTGACTGCCAAAAATTTTAACCAGTTCATCTATCAAGGAAGGGTTTTTCAAAGCAGGTGAGTTGATAGAAATTTTATCAGCTCCAGCTTCTAATACTTCTCTTACATCTCCAACGGTTCGCAATCCACCAGCAACACAGAAAGGAATATCTAATTCTCTAGCTGTTTGGCGTATCCATTCACGAGAAACTGACCTTCTTTCACTACTAGCGGTGATATCATAAAAGACCAATTCATCAACACACTGCTGTCGATATCTGCGAGCTAAGGATAATATATCTCCAACCACCTGGTGCTGTTTAAACTTAACACCCTTTACCACTTTACCGTCTTTTACATCTAAACAGGCAATTATTCTCTTAGCTA
>CAZJDM010000208.1:0-6766 GCA_964544765.1 uncultured bacterium | reverse complement strand
GCTAATAACACAAAAATGAAGATAACAATCTCTAAAACTACTATCCAACTCGGATCATTACCAAAGGCAACCACCACTGGAAACAAATAAAGAACGTCAACCTCAAAAGCTAGAAAAATCAGAGCATATAGATAATAATTGATTCCAAATCGAATCCAAGATGATCCCTGAGGGCGATTACCACACTCATATGGAGTTCCTAAAGATCCTCCTTTAGCTCGAGGAGAAATTAACTTTGATATTATAATTGGAACAACGGCAAAGATAGTGCCAACAAGAAAAAAGAACAAAATCGTTAAGTTAAGCCATGTAAAAACCATTGATTAACTGCCCAATAAAATAGTTCATATTTTCAGATGAGACTATAACAATGAAAGGACATTTAATCAATCGTTTTACCTAAAATGTTTGACAGATAATTTAATTATTTACTTACAAACCCTTCTGTCCATGAGACAAACACCTGAGGCGCAAACCATATCTCCAAAACAAGGTACACCAGATTTTAATTTACATCTATATATTGGACATTGATTAGGTGCAGTACCAACTTTCACTAATTCTTGTTTGTCAGTACAAGTTGGTTCAAAACAGGTCACTTCCTCTCCACTGTGAGTAGGATCTTCTCCACCTGTGGTATTTGTTCCTGTATCTGTACCAGTATCAGAACCATTGGTTTGATCTGTATGACCATTGTTAAAATAGGTTTCATCACTATAATCAATAGTGTTTTCGGGAGGATCTACACAAATATGAACAGGACAATTATCTACCATCTTCATACCAGAACGAATCTTCCCCGTAGGACAAGGATCTGGATGATCACAATCTTCAGCTATCTCTGGAACTTTACATCCATACCTTTTACAGCCATTTGGCATTGTATGAATTATAACCTCTCGATTTCCACAATGCATATTCTTAAATTCTTCTTCATCTCCTAGGACTGGGCACTGAATATCCTCTGCTGAATTACAATTATGAACAGGGCACCCATCTTCCCCTTTAGAAACAGTATAACCAAATTTAATACATTCTTCTGGTAACATTTTACGTTCACATTTAACTGTAACATCTCCCAGGGTTTCCATATTATGATGAATATCATCTAACTTCATATCATGACTGCTGGTCATAACATGGCCAAAATCGAAATTCTCTTTTTCTTCATCCGATAGTTTTCTTCTTTGATGCCTTTCCATCTTAACCATTCCTCTTATGGATCTAAGAATAGCTTTGCGCTTAGCGGTATTCGTGACACCTTCAAGGTAAAGCGCACTCAATTCTTCTATTTTTTGTTGTTTAGTGGCAAAATCGTCGTCAATATCAGATATCTCTTTGAGTTTAGCTTGGAACTCCCTAATATCTACTCCGCCAGCTACATGTTCAATGGCATCTTGACCGATCTTTAAGACCATACTATCCACTACATTACCGCGTTTAATTGATTTTAAACCGTTCAGATCCCTATTATTCAATAGTTGTTCTCTCATCTCTTTTATTGATTCTAGAGCTTCAGCCTTTTTTTCTTCTACATCAGCATCACCACCTTCATATAAACGCTCTATTTCTCTTTCAGCTTTGTGCATTTTATCAAGCTCAATATACATTTCACGGTGTGGTGGGCGCAAATATTTTGAAAATCTCTTATCATCGCTTAAATCAATTTCCTTTAAAGAGTCTTCTGTCATTGAACTATCCAAGGCCTTTACAAAAGCTAATTCTCTTTTTTCTTGAATTTTCTCATCTATTTCATCTAAATCATCTTCATCTAAAAGTTGTTTCTCCACCATCACCTCTTCTCTCTTTTTCTTCATCTTCAGCTTCATTTCAGATATTTTAGCAGCAATAGCCAAACGTTTTTCCTCGTTCCATCCTTTTGATCCTCCAGCATGAGATAATTCATTAGAGAATTCAGCTTTAATAGCTTTCATTTCTTTTCGATAAACTTTTTGTTTTGCTAATACCACTTTCTTCAGTTCTACAAACTTAGCAACAGTAAATTCCTGATCATTTAATAAAGTAACAATCTCTTCTTCCTGAGCTGCGGCAAAAGATTTGGCAAAGGCTTCTACATTTTTCGTTAAATCAGTGGCATTATCATCTTCAAATATTGCTTCATCAGTAATCTCTGTCATTATTTCAGACGGATCCATTAAAACCTCTCTAGGAATCCCCAAACCGGAATCCTTAAAGTTGGTAATCATTTCAGCTACTTTTTTACGATGAATATCGGCTTGAATTTGATCGATTTTACTAGGGGGATCTGCCTCTGTAACTTCATCTTCCGTCAATACTGGAATAATAACATCCATACCTTGATCAGTTTCAGAATTGTAATAGGTCAATAATCCACCAACCTCTTCTGGTAAATTCTTTAAATGACACTTTTTAGTAGTGGCATTTAAAGCCGCTTTCTTTAAAATTTTCTCCTTACCTTGTTTATCGAAAGAAGTGTATCTACAATGAGTATATTTTTTTAAGTTTTCCTCATCATAATCATCATCTTGTTCAAGCTCTTCAGCCTCCTCCGCCTCATCAAGTTTAGTAGCCAGCCCATTACTATTAGTATTGGAAGTGTTTTCATCATAGCTAACTAAGCCTAAAGGAATTGAATAGTTGTCTGATATCAAATAAGCTACAATCTCAGCAGTTCCAAAACTTAGAATTGAGGTACCAGAATCGTCGTCCTCCGTTGCTTGATCCTCCCCATCAATTGATTCTTTAGTTTCTTCGTCATCACTACTTTCCATTAATTGGTCAAGTCCGTCACATCCAATCCAAACACTTAAAAGAAAAGTTATTAAAATTATTAATATTTTTCGCATCATAAACACACTCCTTGAAAAGGTTTGGTATTTCAAACTTAATCAATAAAAAATACACTAGATTTCTGCATAGAAAATTGATCGGGTGGATTGACTTAATATTAAAAAAAACTTTATTATCAATAATAAACAAGATGTTAGGCTCAGGCTAATCCCATCTCTTTTATGCATTTTTAATTATTTTTTGGTGATGAATAAATTTTCTTGACCCAGGATTCCAATATCACTATTATTTGATCAAGTGAGAAATTTGGATCCCATATGTGACATTTAGATCCTAATTAATCTCACAAATGTCACACCTAAAAACCTCTAAAGAAAAAGTACTCCTCATAATAACCCCAAATTAATCAAGTCATCATTTGGCACCTGTTTTGCAAGAAACAAAATCGAAATAACTTGTTAAACTTTTTATTTTTAGTAAGGAGCTAATTATGAAGACAATGGAAATGCTTTTTTACCCTCTTATATGGATGTTGTTGTTACCAATAACTTTGGTAGCTGAGGTTCATTCATATGACCCCTACAGCGCCATTTACCTTGGCGCTGGTTTTGATCCTAAACAGCCTGAGGAAGCTTTTAATCAATGTATAACTTTTGATGCTACAAAAAACGTTGATACAATTGGCGCCATTAAAACCACTTTTGATGCTACTATTATTCACACCAGAGAAAATCTTCACAGACATCTAGGTATTTCATCCAGTGCTTCGGCTCGCTACAAATTCTTTAGTGGTAGTGCTGCCATGTCTTTTCACGACGATTATAATTTTCATTCCGACTCCATCGTATGGATAATAAAAGGGCAAAGCTTCTATGGCCGTTTTCAAATGATAAATCCACAATTAACAAAAGAGGCTCAACAATTAATTGACGATAAAAAATACTCTTCCTTTGCCCGTAAATGTGGAACCAAGTTTGTATCGCAAGAAAATCGTTCAGTATTAATTGCCGCGATATTCTCTATAGAAAATGTATCTAGTGAGTACAAACAAAAACTTACCGCTGAATTCAAAGCCTCTGTTTCAGGAGGTCTTTTTGAGGGAAGTGTTGCTAGTAGTTATAAACGATTCTTTTCGGAAGCAAGCAAAAGAAGTCAAATTAAGATGAGTGTCTATGCCATTGGAGGAAATGGTATCACCAGACTTCACAACTTAATGACCAAAAACGATGATTTAAATAATATTCAGCTAATTTTATCAAACTATACCAAAACGATTGGATCTGATCATGCCGCTCCTCTTAGTTACTTATCTGGATCAATGGAAGTTTTTGGTTGGAGAGGGCAACATGACCCTCAGGTAAAACAACGAGATCACACATTATCTCAAATTTACTTTCGGTACAAAGAGGCCGAAACTGTTATTAATCGTTTAAATGAAGTATTAATATTGCTTGACACTCCTTTATGGTCCTTTTTATCTGACGAACAATACAAGACCTATCAATATCACCTGAATGAATATGAGACATATTTGTCACTGTTAACTGAAACGGCAGATAATTGTTTTTATGGAGATCAATGCTCTGTTCCACCTCAAAATCTTAAGAGAGTAAAATGGCCCCTTCAATTGGCGGATAAATGTGAACTTAAACGTATTGAAGCTTTTAACAACGGCAAAATCACCCTTGAGATTATGACATTATTAAGGAGATCAAACATGGTTCCTCTGTTCAAAGTTCCAGATGACCCTACTTCAGAATATATCGGCATGGCTAATTGTTCTTATATTCTTTGAATTAACACATATTTTTATTAACGCATACTTTTATCAAATACCAAATTGGAGGATACAATTATGTTTACCATCTTAAATTTAAACAACTTAGTTTTAATTATATTTACGATTATATTAATTAACACAAACAATTCAACTTTTTCGGCCAGCTCTTTACCAATCCTTGAAGAAAGATGTATAAAAAGTAACCTATCAATTGATGCTGCTCACGGTCGAAATAGATGGGCGTATAAATGCCAAAATAATTTCACTGATGAGCAACCACTTTTTATACAATTACATAAAATACTAAAACAAAGACCTCGCCCTCATTATCCTCTAGTTTCAGATGAATCTAAAAAGGATTACAATGCTCCTACTTCTGAAAGCCGTGGTTGTGAGAAGTATACTGTATTTCATGGTTTTTGTTTATCATCATGTTTCACTCCTGATCAAAATATTCTATTTATTGATGGCTATATTCAAATAAAAGAAGCAACAAAGGAAAGAAAAACGAATGTAATGGCACTAACTAAAGAATCGACACTTTCTTCTTTTGACCTGGCACCTCAGTCGGTAGAAGCATATCAACAGACGCGCAAGGATGCGATAGAAACTGTAATTGTTATTACTACAGAAAGCGGAATTGTACTTAAAATTACTGAAGATCATCCTATATTACTAAACACCGGTGTTATGGTTAAAGCTAAAGACTTAAAGGTTGGTCAAATCCTCATCAAAGAATCAGGAGAATTTGATAGTATTGTAGCAATTACAACTAAGGCTTATTTTGGGAAAGTATACAACATTGCTCCAGCTTCTACTCATTCAAAAGAAAACATAATTGTAGCTCAAGGGATACTGGTTGGATCAGCCAACTTTCAATATCATGAAATGTTCAAAGATCTTATGTATCGCAAAATACTAAGAGAAATGATCAAGCTTGGTTCTGAGCAGTAAGTAACATGTAACTAAGTAACATGATATTTGTAATATTGGAGATAAAATGAAAGTTTTAACAGTTGTAATTACATTAACAATAACAATCTTAATTTCTTGTGGAAAAGATTCAAAGAATAAAGATTATATCACACAACCAAAAACCGAAAACATAGTTACATTTAATAGTAACGACCGTTGCGATATGATTACGCTTCAGGCGTTGGCTCTTAACAAAATCAAACCGGACATGATTGACTTACTAAAGAGATCAAACATGGGACCCATATTTAAGGTCCATAATGACCCGACTAGTGAATATGTAGGACTAGCCAGCTGCAGTTATATCCAACGATAACCTTTGAGGATATTATGATTCATTTTAAATATTTGACAGCAACGATGTCTCTTTTAGTTATTATCCTTATCATCATTGAATTAACAGATAAAAAAGAAGAACCAAAAGTTTTTGAGACCTCAAAAATATTAAATACTGTAAATTCCGAAACACCTAAACAATCATCTAATCTCTATAGTAATGCTGTCATAAGAACAGCAAAAAAGCAAAAGTCGAAAGTAGTTACTCCTCATCACAAAACCATTAATACAATACCATTACTCGGTCCTCCAATAACCAATAAAAACCCAGTGAATAAAAAAAATTATGGTGACATAATAGGTAAACAGATTTTTACATCTTTGGTGAAATACAATAATGATCGCAAGTCTAGGGTTATTATGTCTGGATTGAGTAACATACTGGAAAGTGATTTTAAAAATAAGAAGATGATCACCAAAATTAGAAGTTATTTTGATTTGGCCTTGAAAGAAAAAAGTTTTAACAGCCAAATTGAAAGCACCAGAATGCTAATGATCGATTATCTGGGTGATGTAATCTTAGGTAACATCATTTTTGAAAAAGAGGAAGAAGCTTTTAATGTCCTACTTGATCTATTAAAAAAAGACACTATCAACCCTAAAATGGACGATAGACAAAAGAAATCCATGATTGGAGATAAAATGGAAATGATGGCCTACTATACCCAATTTGCTGAAGATCAGGCTTACCTGTATCTCCAGCAAGAAAAGGGATCTCCCTATTTCAGTTACCTGAAAACAGGATTTATCAACGGCCTTTATTTTAAGGGTCTTTCAAAGAAAGAGTTGAAAGTAAAGATGTCTGATGTTGATAAAATATAAGAGCAATTAACTGAGATCTCTTATTGTTTTGTAATTGTTCACCTGGGTCCTAAATTTTGATTATCCTCACTTAACAATAAT
>CAZJDM010000207.1:0-6830 GCA_964544765.1 uncultured bacterium | reverse complement strand
GAAAGACAAACTGGTCGATCACGTGGATTTGGTTTTGTTACTTTTAGTGAGGGAGATAGCGCTAAAGCGGCCATGGATGAAATGGACGGAACCCAATTAGATGGTAGAGCCATAAAAGTTAGTGAAGCTCAAGAGCGTTCTAGAAGAGCTTTTTAAGTTATAAAATATCTTAAAGTATAATATCTATTAGATTTTATTTGCAGGTTGACTTTAATCTTGATAGAATAGTCATTATAATCGGTAGTTTAACTTTAATCACCTTGTAGGGAATAGAAAATGACTTTAACAAAAGAAACCCTTATAGAGTTAATTCACAACAAAATTGGTTATCCAATGAAAGAATCTAAACAGATTCTGGAACTGATTTTGGAAGAAATGAAAACAGCATTAGAGAATGGGGAAGATGTTAAAATCAGTAGTTTTGGCAAGTGGAGCGTGAGACAGAAAAATTCTAGACCCGGCCGAAACCCCCATACTGGAGAGCCAATTGCAATTTCGGCTAGAAAAGTAGTTACTTTTCATCCCAGTGAAAAACTAAGAAAAGTTGTTAACAAAGCAAGATCTGCTGAAGAAGACCCTGCAGCAGCGCCTACTTCTGAATTTTAAATATGATTTTGATTTATTGACCACTGATAATTCTGAGAGTTTTATTCTGGTCAATAGATGAGAGACAGACGACAGTAAGTATTCAGGAAGTCAGGGTTTAGCTCTTTGTTGTTGTTCTATTTTTAGGCCGTAATTCTAGTCCTAATATTTTAGTTAAAAATAGAATCTGATATTAAGTACTTACTGTAAAATCTCCGTAGCTCTTGCGGTAAATGTATCTAATAACTGTTGGGCAGCTTCTATCTTAGGACCTGCTCCCTGTGCAAATTGTGGTTTTCCACCGCCTTTTCCATCAATACAAGTAATTACCTCTTTCATAAGTTGACCGGCGTGTAATTGTCCAGTGAATTTTTCATGAATCGATATAACCACCTTAGCAATATTTTCATCTATTCCAACTATACAAATTAGATCAGCGTTATTATTATGGATGCGATTATCCACATCATGTTTAATTGCCTCAAATGAGGAACTTGATTTACCTACAAAGAGTCTAGCTCCCTTACCTAAAGTGGTGGAATGTTGAAAATCAAAATTAAGGTTATTTGATACTTTATTATTCTTTAATTTGTTGGTTTTAATAATATCTCTTAGCTTTTTAATTCGAGAAATAAGGGTCCCATTATTTGATCCTAAAAGAGTGTTTACCTCTGACAATAAATTCTGTTGATCATGTACTACTTGTAGCGCCTTATCTCCGGTGATAGCTTCTACTCTTCTGATTCCTTTCCCGATACCAGTCTCAGAACAGAGAAGAAATAAACCAATATCACCTGAAGCCTTTACATGATTTCCTCCACAAAATTCCCGTGATTCTGGTCCAATGGAAATAACTCTTACCTGTTGGGCGTAATTTTCTTGAAATAATGCTTTGGCATTGGTTTCCATAGCTTTTTCAATATCCATTATATCTGATTGAGTAGAAAAATTACTTTTGATAGAACTATTTACAAGTAATTCTATCTTTTGCATATCTTCCTTAGTAACTGGAGAATTATGATGAAAATCAAAACGAAGTCTTTCATCAGTAACCAACGATCCTTTTTGAATGGCATGTTCTCCCAAAACTTTTTGTAAAGCTAAATGGAGTAAGTGAGTAGCTGAATGATTGGCTCTAATAAGATCTCTACGATTTTCATCTACTTGTAGATTTATTTGATTACCAATTTTTAACTTCCCAGTTTTAAGGATTACTTTGTGGATAATACGTTCTTGAATTCTAATGGTATCAATTATTTTTCCTTCAACTACTTCAATTTCACTTTCAACATCTTGACTAGTAATTGATCCGGCATCTCCAATTTGTCCACCGGACTCGCCATAAAAACAAGTTTTATCGGTAATAACCCAATGTTCGTTTTTTGGGGTATCTTTGGGCAGTATCGAACTATCTAATATAGAAAGAATTCGGACGGTTTCTTGGTCGTTTTCATAGCCCGTGAAGGTGGTTTTATCTATTTTTTGAATCTCTTTTTCTAGTTGACTATCAATTCTCTTTAATCCTTTTTTGGAAGTTTCTTGATGCTCACTAAATAGTTTAAAGTATTCTTCTTTGGAGAAAATCTTATCATAACTACTTATATAATCTTTAATGATTTCAAGGGGTAGTCCATGAGAAGTAACTAAATCAAAGATTAGTTTTGCTGGTAATGTTGATGAAGAAGTATTGTCTATTTCCTCTCTTAAGATATCTAAACCAGATATAACAATTGGTTCAAATTCATTAACTTCTTTAGTAATATTGTCTAAAATTTGTTGGCGATTGGATTTTAAATGGGGGTAGTTGGTAGCGTTTAATTCAATAACTTTATCGATTAAATTAGTAAACGAGGTATCACTCACGCCTGATCTTATTGCTAAAGATGTACTTTTACGAATTAAGCGTCTGGGTATATATCCTTGACCAACGTTGGAAGGAGCAATTCCTTCACTGATAATAAAAACAGCTGCTCGTATGTGATCTAAAATAATTCGGTATTCTCTTTCGGTGAATTTTTCGGATTTAAATTGTTGTTTAACCAAATCTAAAAGGGGTTTTAGTAATGATGTATCATATACACACTGAAAACCATTCATTACCATTTCCATACGTTCCAAACCGGAACCAGTATCTACACTTTTAAGCGGTAATGGTGTAAATGATCCGTCGGGATTTTTATTAAGTTCCATAAATACACCAGCGTTCCAAATTTCGATATATCTATGGGTATCGAAATCACTTCCTGGAGTATAAGTAGGACCAAATTCTTCTCCTGTATCGAAGAATACTTCAGTGCATGGTCCACAAGGTCCTGTTTCTCCAGCTGGTCCCCAAAAATTGTCTTCACCCAACATGACAATATGGTCCTCGGGTACCCCGATTTTGATCCAGGCTCGTTTGGTTTCTTCGTCTGGAGCTAGGTTTATTTGAGGATTTCCCTTATAAACAGTTACGTATAATTTTTCAGGGGGGAACTTAAATTCGTCTATTAATAAGTTCCAGGCCAATTCAACCGCTTTTTCTTTGTAATAATCACCAATGGACCAACTACCCAGCATGTCGAATAGGGTCATATGATGACGATCTCCAACATCCTCAATATCTATCGTTCGAATACATGGCTGAACATTGCATAATGTTTTTTGCGGTGGTTCTTTTTTTCCCAGAAAGTAGTTTTTAAGTGGAGCCATTCCTGAGTTAATAAATAATAAACTCGGGTCATTTTGGGGGACCAGCGAGGCTCCTGGTATGAGTAAATGGTCATTTTTAACAAAATAATCTAAAAATATTGTTAGGATTTCTTGGCTGGTTAATGCTTTCACGATTATTCCTCAGGTAATAGATTTAATACAAATATAATAGATTAAATACAAATAGTACTCAGTTCACACTCTCATATCAATTATTAAGTAAAATTCCAAGAATATTAAGAGAAGGGCTCATCTTGTAAATCCTTACTATCCCATATTTACGATTAATGTACCGGTTTGGTAAATAATAGTAGCCATCAGAATAGCCAAGACAGTTGAGTAACCCATAGCAAATAAAGGCCACTTCCAGGAGTGTGTCTCTCTTTTGATTACAGCGATAGTAGCAAAACATGGTGAATAGAGCATAATAAAGACGATTAATACAAAAGCTATTAGAGGGTTCCAATTAGGATCCTTACGTAATTTATTAGCTAGTGTGGAGGATTCTCCAGGATCTATGCTTCCTAAAGAATAGGCAGTTCCCAAGGTCGAAATAATGGCTTCCTTAGCCGCAAATCCGCCGATTAGCGCGATATTGGTTCTCCAATCTACTCCCATTAGAGGCTTTGATATGTGTTCAAATAATTTTCCCAATCTACCAGCAACAGAATTGGCCAATTTGGATTGAGCCAATTCATTATCGAGTTTTAAAAGTTTTAGATGATATTTTTGGTAAGAGCGAGTAAATAAATTGGCAGGTCCTGTTCCAGAGCCATTGATTATAGCATTAGCATAATATAAATGTCTTTCTGGCTCTTCCAACCCTAAGTCATTAATATCAAAGTCTTTTCCAGTTCTCATTAATTCAATCAGCGTTTCAAATTGAGCTAGTTTGTTTTCACTTTCTAGGACGAATCTTACTTCTATTTGCTTTAGAAATGTTTGCGTTAATTGGTCCTTTTGATCATGGAAAGAATTTTTAGTAGTTTCGGGTAGGGATGGAAAAGTCATTAGTGCCCATAAAATAATAGATATAGCCATAATGATAGTACCCGCCTTTTTAATGTAGTGCCAACTTCTTTCCCACATATGAGTCAAGAGACCTCTAATCGTAGGCATACGATAAGGGGGTAATTCCATAACAAAGGGAGCCTTTTGTCCTTTGAGTATGGTTGATCTTAAGGCTTTGGCAGCAAAGAGAGAGAATAACCATGCTAGTATTGTAATGAGGTACATCATTGATCCTTGGTGGGAATCAAAAAAGGCAGCTATAAAAAGGGCAAATACTGGTAATTTGGCTCCACAATTCATAAATGGTGATACTAAGATAGTAGCTAATCTTTCGTTAGGGTCACGAAGAGTCCTAGTGGCCATAACTCCAGGGACCGCACAACCGCCAGCAATACCACCTGATATTATCAATGAGAGAATAGAATTACCATGGAGACCAAAAGCTCGTAAAACCCGATCTAATAAAAAGGCAATACGGGCCATATATCCAGTGTCTTCTAATATTGCGATAAATAAAAACATGAACATAATAAGTGGTACAAAACCCATAACCCCACCTACCCCGTCTATAATTCCTGATACAAGCAGGGATCGCAAGAGTCCTTCGGACATATTAAAGGTGGTCCAGTTATGTGCCCAATCAAACAGATAACCTAACCATTCAACAGGTTTTTCACTGGCAATGAAGACAAATTGATAAAGTAACCAAATGATACTAAATAAGAAAACGGGACCGATAAATTTATGGGTCAATGCGGTATCAATTTGATCAGTTATCGTTTTACGATCTATTTTGGGCAAGGTGAGACATTTTTTTAAGAGGGAGGAAACATAACCGTATCGATAATCAATAATAATATTTTCCGCGCTATCATTTAGAGTTTCTTGGATATGATTATCAATACTTTTAATTGATTTTACAATTCCTGGCCCAATTTCTTTTTTTAACAGCGCATTAGTTATATCTTGATCACCTTCTAGTAGTTTTAAAGCGATCCAATGTGGCTTTGCGTTGTTAAAGGTATCTTGATATATGGAGGGATTATCTATAAATATTTTTTCAATTTTCTCAATTTCAAGATCCACCTCATGACTATAAGAGATTACTTGAGAACAATGAGAAATTGCTTGAGGTGTGGGTTGATTGGCCTTTTCTTTAATACTTAAAGCTTCATCTAAAAGTTGTCTAATACCTCTACCATAGCTTCCTATTACGGGAACTACTGGTATTCCCATTAAGGAGGACATTTTGTGGGTGTCAATATTCATACCGCGTGAATCAGCTACATCGTACATGTTTAGCGCCAATATAAGAGGAATACCCATTTCCAAAAACTGTACGGTAAGATAAAGGTTTCGTTCTAAGTTGGACGCGTCAACAATATTAATAACAGCGTCAGGTTGTTGTTCGATAACGTATTTTCGAGCGATAAGCTCTTCAGCGGAATAGGCGGTTAGGCTGTAAGTCCCCGGTAAATCAACGATTTCGAAACGAACATTGTCATATTCGGCATAACCAACTTTTTTTTCTACCGTTACTCCGGGGTAATTTCCTACGTGTTGGTTACTACCCGTAATAGCATTAAATATAGTGGTTTTACCTGAATTAGGATTTCCGGCTAAAGCAATTGAAATATTTTTTATATTTTTATTCTCATTATTCATAAATAAATTATTAATGATCTTGACAGTTAAGTTATCTTGGCTATTAAATGATCTGGACCTTGACCGCTTCGGCCTCACTTTTTCTCAATGTTAAATGAGATCCTTTAATCAAGATATCAATAGGATCACCTAAAGGAGCTTTGTGTTCGCAACTAACAGTAGCGTTAGGTATTAGTCCCATGTCTCTAAGTCGTCTGGTTATTGCATTGTGTCCACTTATAGTTTTGATAATAGCCTTAGAACCGACTTCCATCTCAGCTAAGCTTATTAATTCTTCCATTTAAGCTCCAGTATCAAAATGTTGATAAAGTCATAGCAAGAAAAGTTTGACGTGTCAAACATTAATCTGATTTTATCGCGAAGGGGTGCATTTTTCGAAGTTAAAATAATGGCTTTCAGTTTGTTGTTTCAGATTACTTAAAAGAGCTTCATCTGGTGAACCACAAGCTTCCAGTAATGCTAATATTATCGACCAAAATATTTCTTTGACATAAAATACTCCTTATTTAAGTTAGGCAATGTAATCATTTATAAGATTGATAGTGTGGCCATCACTGTGAAAAAAACAATTAACTTTTTACCAGGTTAATTGGGGGATGTGAAAGAAATATAAATCTTTTTTTGTATTTGTGTCCGCAAAATGCGTTTATTATGGAATAAATTAGTGAACTTGCTCGTTATATTATATTAATAACTTGCCCAAAAATATTTAAAATTTAAAAGCAATAGACAAACTTCACTCTTGATTTTGAAACTGAAAGGGTTTTTTAAAGTCACCTCTTACAAAAAAGTACCACCCTAAAACAGCCCCAATAATAACTACTACTCGTAACATTAATCCTACTGATCTTACCATAGGGAAAGACAAAACTTGGAGG
>CAZJDM010000206.1:0-7060 GCA_964544765.1 uncultured bacterium | reverse complement strand
GAACCGCCTTGTAGGTGGAAATCAAACCACGTTTTTTAAGCGTGGTTGTTGATAACGTATGATAGACGCCATAAAACAATATGGTAGAGATGTTAAAGACCAATCACAGTTAATTGGTTGTGAGATCGAAAGATTATCTGAGCAAATTAATAATCTGAAAAGAGAAAAAGAAAAGTTAAACAGAAGGTTGGATTTTTTCCTTCAAGATGATAATTTTGAAGATTTAACTCTTTTTAAAGAAGAATATAAGAGCGAAATTAAAAAATTGAATGAGGAAATAGAGGTTTACAGGGAAAGGAAAGAGTTTATTAAAGAAAAAAGAACAGATATGGAATGTGAAAAATTTTCATGGAAAGATTTTCATAAACATACTGGTAAAATACAGGATATCATTCAGGAAAGTGATCCAATGGCTTTAAAAAACGTCTATAAAGAACTTTTTAAATCTGTTGTAATAGGAAATGTTGACAATGAAGGAAATCGACCCTTACATTTTATTCTGAATAAAGATTTGGAATACAAATCAAATAAACATGAAAATAAGGCATACCAATGCGATCCTGCCAGTGAATGCGAAAAATCACGTGACGAATTTAAAGAATCAACTAAAAGTGGCAGGTATGAGGACAGATCCAGTGTACAGGTGGGCAAAGTGGAGCATAGCGGAACTGGAGCCCACTTTTCTTCTCCACTTTGCATCGGGAACCAAGAGAAATATGCCTGAGTTATTAGTAGCTTAACATTCCCTCTTAATCTCCTTTGCTTTCTACATCGTTTAATCATAGAACCTGATTCTCCAAAAATGATGGAGAAGAATAAATTGCCTTAATTTTGAAGTGGAGCAGATTCTTCTCTATCTTCAATATCTATATCAAACCCTAACCTATATAATGCTGCAACGTGCTTTGTCTGCTTCTCTAGCTTTTCTTTAATAAACGCGGGTATGTGTCTCTCGATGAGAGTCGCAACTTTGCATGTTTTTACTATTGGCAATGGTAGGAGCGCCACTTGTAAAGTTGAATTAAACCACTTGTCTTTACTTCCGAACCTTCCTTTGCTTATCTTTGTTAATCTCGCTTCCTCTCGGTTAAATACTTTGTCTGTCTTCCTTCTCAACCTGTCTAAAACGCCTCTCCATTCATCCCCTCTATAGATTGCATTACCTATTTCATTTTCTGTCATAGGGAAGCGTGCATCCCAGATCTCTTTTATCATTGGGCCAGGCACCCACAAATCTTTTGGTAGTTTATATCCGCCACCATTTCCACTCTCATCTGCTATATCTGAATTCCCCCAATACCATCGGGTATCACTAAGTAGTTTTAGAAGGAGATACTCTTTGTCATTTAGCTCAATGGCCAGTTGAACTTTCTCATTAAGTACAGGTGGTTTTTGTAAGTGAACTATTTTAAGTACCCTCTGGTCTTTAACATTAACAACTCTACCTTTATATACTTGCCTGGGGTCTAAAGTTTGATCAACCGGCATATTGGAGCCATATGTTAATTCAAGTGGAAGCCAATCTAGCTTGGCTGCGTCAAAATATTCGTACATCTTTACCTCCATTTGGTAATCAGCTATTTGAATGAGGCACCTCAAAATTTAGTAATCTGTATAGCAAATGCACCCCTTCCTGTCAATGAGATATTACAATAAAATCAATATGTTACACTTGACGTTTTTGAAAATTGTATATACATCAACCATAACTATTGAAGACTCTTTAGCATTCAGAGCCGGAATTGTAAATTTGCGGGTTGGCATAAGGTAGATTGGTAAATCGTTAACCTGGTTTTGATTTCAGTTCTAGCCGTAAGGGAAGAGATGTCATTTTATTACATGGATTTCTTTATGAAAGTATAGCCTCGTTTTTTTCGAGTTAATAATATATGCGGAGGCTATATGACATCACAATTATCAAAGGATTTCTATTCTGGCACCTCAATCAATGGGGACATATTCAAAATGTTGCCCAAGCACTTTGAGATGCTTGGGATAGTAAGTGAAAAAGAACTTTCAACTCTGTTATACATTGTATACTCTTCTTGCCGCCGCAATAAAACTCTCGGTGCATTGATCGCTGCAAGCTCTTCTTCAGGAAAGTCATTCATCTCAAAGAGAGTACTAAAACTGTTTCCCGATCAATGGACTATAAGAGCTTCTAGGTTTTCAGAAGCGGTATTAGAAAAACATCAACCAGATCACTTTAAGAACAAAATAGTATATCTCGATGAATCAGAGGGCAAACAGGACAGAGCTGCTTATACTCTAAGAATTATGCAATCAGAAGGTAGGTATAGCTATACAGTTACTTCTAAAGATGGTGCGCCGGAAGAGCAAACCATTAAAGGACCTTTATCTTTAATTGAAACAACTTCTGAAGACCTCAGTCTGTTCAAAGAAGATAACCTTAACCGAACACTTATACTTTCTACCGATCAGTCGAAGGATCAAACGAACAGAATCAAGGATGCTCTTGCAAAACAAGCTCAAATGTTAAAAAAACAGAATAGTATTGATCGTATTGTTGCAGATCACCATACCTTTCAACTATCACTTCGGAATTATCCTGTAGTGATACCGTATGCAAGTAAAATTATCCCATCATGCCGAGATCTTAATAGCAGACGCGATTTTAGTAAAATGCTTCAAGTCATAGAAACTGTTTGTTACCTTCGCCAAACCGTTAGCCCTACAATGAAAGGTGATAGTGGAACGTTTTTTCTTAAAGCGGATGAGACAGATTATAAAATTGCCTACCCTTTGCTAGAGTTTGCTTTTCGATCGACTTCTGATAAGGCTAATGCTCTACGAACCGTTTACGATGATCTGGTTAAATGTGCAAAGGGACCCTCTCAATTTAATCGCCGAAAATTTAAAGAGTGGACGGGGTATGGGGACACAAAATCCAAAACTCAAATCAAGGATCTAATTGAATACGGCTTTATAGAGGTAGTCAAAGCTGCTAGATCAAACCAACCGGCAGTCTATTCACTATGCAATGACATCCCGCAAGCAACGTCTAACCTAATTCATCCAGATGATATCTAGTGTGGGCAGATGTGGTCAAAATGGGCTGTGACCACTAGGCCCTTTACTTATCAGCCGTTTGGCTTGTGGTCACTTTTTTTTTGAAAAAGACTATCCGTCAACCTTTGGTATTTTTTTCAATTATTCCTCCATTGTAATTTTATTACATACCGCTGCTAGAGCTATTATTGCGAAGTGGGTCACATAATATTTTTTATGAGGGTTAATTTACAGATGGTTATTGAGGTAATTAGAAAGGAAGGCAATGCTTATCGCATGAAGGTAGGATCAAATATCTTGACCTTAGATGAACATATTTTACGTCAAATAGATAGGGAAGTATGGTATCTGGGTTTTAAGCAGGTATCTACAATTATGATTGATGCTAATCTGCACCATTACCCTTATGACAAAGTATTCAATGCTGTTTTCCTTTCAGTAGCGACAAATGAGCTTGCGGAGGTTGCAGAACAGTTTCTCAATACAATATGCAATATATACATCGCAGAGCATGAGAAGTATATCCCAAGTCAAGTCAGGCATCGCTTAGAGAGCGAAATCGAATATAGAGTTCTATTGAAGCATCTAAGGGATGTTTTTCCTGATAGAAATGGTGGTTGGTATAATTTTGCAGAAACAACACTCGGTATTAACCGGGAAACTATCCAAAAGTATACCGTAGACGGCGAGGTTATCCAAGGTTTTCTGAGTCGATATCAGAAAGATGCGCTAGCTGAGGATCAAAGTAACGCTACACAACCCGTGGATATCTACGGGTTAGAGAAGTTAAAGCAATTCAAAAACATATCTTCCATAACGGAAATAGGCAGAGTAGCTAATCTTGATAGTCGCTATTACTTATTCCGCAATCCTGTAATAACAGTAAATATAGGGACGACTCCTGTGGGATCACTCCTTTCTGATTATAAAGTTAGTGAAGTTCGCCTGTTGGTCAAGCACCTTAATCAGGATAGGCTCGCTGTGAATTTTACCGAAGACAAACTCATTGAAATAGATCCTGACCTAACCGAGGAAAGCGATTGTGATGTGGAAGAGCAAGATTCCCACTCAGAGGATCAAAACACTGACAATACCGATGACACTGAGAGAGAAACAACTACCGATAATGATGCAAACGCTACAAGTCAACCACCAAAGATAGAACCTAAATATAGACGTATAGGGGACGCAAGCAAGATTAGAGACTTCAATATATCTATTATCAACGAGTTTAAGAGCAGGAATAAGTACCTGAATAGTGATGAATATGCTTCTCTGAGTATATTAGAAAAAGAACAATGGTTAGGGCAGTATTATCAAGTGCTAGCCCAGTTGCTTTATATTGTTCCAAAGGAGTTGGTGACTTTAGAGGAAGAATATGAATTTCTTGAGGAGGAGAATCTATGACATTTCGTTTTGCCTATGGGCTTAGTAGTAGTTCTGATTTAGCCACCGTTCCAAGGTTGATAAGTCAGTTGATACCAAAGTCAGATCCATTATACCTAATTTCTTGTATTGATTTGAACGAGAAGTTTTCCTTACCTGGCTTCTTTGGGTTGTCTGAGTCGTTTATCACCAACAATTTTATTGGGGATTCAGGGGCTTTTTCTGTAGCAAATAGCCAGGTATACATAGATCAAATCAGACCGGAACAGATCGCACGAGAGTATAACAAATACAACTTTCTGATTGGCATTGGTCCCGATATTCATCTAATAAATGATTCAGAAAGTGCTTGGTTGAAAAAGAGGACGTTTATGACATCTCTTCAAACTACAGTCCTTCGCAGTAAATTATTTTATCAATCTATCGAAGCGACAAAATTTCAACATCTCTGTGACGTAATTCATGGGCCTCTTAGCAATAGAGGACAATTCTCCGTTTACTATATTAATAAGTGGTTTGAGGGATTGAAAAAAGTAGGAAATAAGTTGAGTGAAGGAGTTGCTATGGCTCCACCAAGTGAAATGAAAGATTTATCAAAGTTGGCCTACCTGTTGTTATTTCCTTGGTCAAAGGGGATAACTCAATTTCATGTTCTTGCCAAAGGTAATATAAGGGGACTTCCATTGTACATCTATATTGCAGACAAGCTATATGAACTTTTTTCAGCAGATGCAAAGACATACACTATTGATACATTGAATAACCTGAGTTACATGATCCCAAACAATATGACCAAACCTATAAGTAAAAAGTGTGGTCGAAAAACATTTAAGCGAGAGTCTTTTCCTATATGCAACTGTCTTGCATGTCAACATTTTGAGAAGATATTCAATATGTCATTGAAAGAACTATTTACACTCAACCAGGATGGTAAAGCGTTAGACACAAATCGAAAACTAAATCAATGGCTACCTACCCATAATGTTTTTATTGTACAGGAGTTTATTGACCGACTTAAACTTCGGGTCTGCGATAGAAAGCCTTATATTGAATATCTACAAGCTGTCTATTCCAATAGGACGTCCACAGAACTTATTAAAGCCATAGACTTAGTTGATAGACTCGTAGCAGATGGACCTACAAAGTACAGAAAGAACATTAGGTTGGTACGAGATGTATAACAAATTTTTGACGGTTTGCAATGCCCTTATCAGTCCAAAACAGTTCAAAAATGGCTGATGCAGGATCAAATTTACCGTATTTGTCATCCTGCCAGCGGTGATACACTGTTAATCCAATTTTCAATATACAATGGACCTCTGACCCATCACAACCAGATATGCTTTTCTCACTTCGATTTTGTCCCTGACTATACTTTATATGACAGCCATGATTAATCGTCATGGTCGCAGCAAACCACTAATTAACAGGAGGAGCTATGCGAAAACGTAGAGATAAACTTAAATTTGCCATGATCCAGAAAGCTGGAACCTTAATTGACTTTTCATTCATGGTGGAGATCAATTATCATCGCCTATCTAAATTCGTATCAGGTAGTATTGAAATCGGTCAAGAAGAACACCAGAAGATCCAAAAGGGCCTGCATCTAACCAACCGTCAATATCAAAGGCTATTGCAGCCATGAAAAACGCAAGGGATTACCATATGGAGCCGGGGGTTGCCATTTACAAAGTTGTCAACTCAAAAAACGTCGAATGCTCTCGTTACTCCAAAACACAGCCAAAACTTATCTACTTGAACCTAAGGCCATATATATACAGTGTCAATTTCAAGCAAATTTTTAACCGGTTCTACCTCTATAACGGTGTTTTTAATAGATGTAGGCCCATTTTAAGTGTTTTTAGATCCACGTTAAACTTCGTTAAACTCCATCCCCACGTCAGCACCATCGCATCCTTGCCGCAGGCACTATGCGGTTTTGCTGATTTTGGATACACAAATAACTCTACCTATTTCCCATCGCTGCCAAGAGAACATGGCAACCCAACCTCACTTAACGGGGACATCATATCAAGCTCAATATTTCACTACTCCCACTACGCCAACAACTCTAAAAAGCACGAGGTACTGTATCGCTGCTTTTCTCTTTTCAACAGTATCAACAACCTCCCAAGGAGTAAAAGATGAACATGAAACGACCGGGATCTTATGGTAGAAACCAAAGCATCCCTGACAAAGTAACATTTTTCGTCGAGGTCTTACTTCAACCCATCAAAGGTAATTTAAGTTGGGGAGACTTCCAATCTCTCGAGCAACTAATAGGAGTGCAAGAAGGGAACGGTTATTCCACCAGTGGCTCTTCTGGCCAAAAAAACTTTCTTCATATCTGTCGTCATGTGGGTAACGAGAAGCGAACCATTGTCTTCCATTACCTTAAAGAGGGAATGATTAGGGTCTATACATCCATCAATTTCAACGGCAGTAGGTCATATCGTAGTTACTACAGCTACCTTGGCTACATACCACCAAAACCAACTTCTCCTATCATTGCTGGTGATAACGCTGTTACTGAAGAGGAGGTAGCCAAAGTCATTAGGTGTGGGGGTCTTAACCGCTATCAGTTTTCCACCCAAAAGCTACCCGGTTTGTGGATGGAGGATCTTAAGCGAACATACGCTTACCT
>CAZJDM010000205.1:0-7127 GCA_964544765.1 uncultured bacterium | reverse complement strand
TAAATTAGTTCGCAGCAAGCTGCGGGGAATCATACCCAAGGCTTCGCATTGAATCACCCGAAATTGAACAATTTCAGGAACTATACGAAAGTTTTCGAACCACTCATATCCTTGGAACAGACGAATTAGGTCGAGATTTTTTCATGCGCCTTATCTGGGGGACTCGAATATCTATATCGGTGGGACTCTGGGTAGCACTAATATCTATGTTGATTGGAGTATTAGTTGGAAGTGTAGCTGGTTATTATGGCGGCTGGATTGATATGATTTTAAGTCGTATTATAGACACTCTTCTATCGTTACCTTTATTACCGTTGATGATAGTTTTAGCCGCGGTTGATTTTAATAAAATCCCTTTCTTTAATCTACTGATTGATAGTGAAAATGAAAGCGTCGTCAAAGTAATTTTTATTTTATGTATATTTTCCTGGATGAAAGTAGCCCGACTTATACGAGGCAGTATCTTATCCTTAAGGGAAAGAGAATTTGTTTTAGCCGCCAAAACGATCGGGGCTTCCAATTCGGCCATTATATTTACGCATATAATTCCAAATGCCATTGCACCAATGTTAGTAGCTGTGACCTTAAATATAGGTGAATCAATCTTATCCGAGGCGGCTCTGAGTTTTCTAGGATTAGGAATTCAACCACCGATGCCCAGTTGGGGTAATATTCTTTTTAACGCTCTGGAACACCTACACCATAGTCCCATTTTAGCAATACTCCCAGGATTACTAATCTTGGTAACAGTTGTTAGTTTTAATTTCATAGGTGATGGTCTACAAAACGCAATAGACCCTAAGTCCATCAAACGTTAATTTGTAACTGGCGCATTTTGTAAATTCAATAAACCTATTCAAAATAGGAAAGTTTAAAAAAACGGTAAATTTCTTTCTAAGCACCCTTTATAAGCAATCCCATTAATCGATACTTGAGCTTTCTCATGAGTTACATCATTTACTAAATTTATATTATTTAGGATTCTTGTTGAACTGATAATTGATGGTTCGTATAGAGCAATTGTACCATTTGTTTCAATTTCACCCAGTTCATTAACTTGATAAAGCTTTTTAGGATCAAACATAAAATGAGGTATTTCTCCTGTATCAAGGGTGAGATACAATATACCATCATTAGATTTCCATCTACGGTCTTCATATAAAAGGCTTCCATCACCTCTTAAAGTAATCTCAATTACAATATCTTTATCTTCTATAACTCTCCGAATCTCTGCATTCTCTCCCTCTTCTACTTCAACCTCTTCAATCTCTTCAATTGGTTCTCTTGTTTCAATAGTTTCTCTCTTCTTAACCATCTGACAAACTATAGGTGGTAGAATATTATTATCTCTGGCAAAAACAATTTGTTCTTCCTTGGTTACAACAGGACCAACAATTGTATCAAATTCGCCATTTAAAATATGTTCACCGTATATAATTTTTAGTATCCTTTTAAAAATTTGTTCTTTTGCGCATTCACTAATTATTTTCATCGCATTTGCAAGATTTAAAATCCTAGGTAATTGCTGATTTATAACGGGAATTTTGGTACCATTTATAATTCCTCCATCTGGACCGTTAACCAGCGAACCATCACCCGCAATAAGAGTCACTGATAATACTGATAACTCCGTAAAATAGAATAAAATAATTATTCTTATTATTTTAACCAGCTTTGATACAAAGACTTTTGCAAATATCTTTAACCTATCAAAAAGAAGCTCCCAGCTTAAAATTAAAGAATTATTATCATATGATTTGATTATCAAACATGGTGAATTTAATAAAACTCACTATTCAATCAAACAAGATTAAAGGCTCAAGATAATACAATTAATTTGACAAAACACTCACAAACTAATATACAGTTATATATTAATTGTATCATATGGCAATTTCTTGCCATTTTGCCCTTCTAATTAACAAGTTATCAAGTTAGAGGAGAATTATGATTAAACTTTTCTTGATTCTACTTATCATTATTGAAAGTCTCAGCTTAAATACCTCCATTAATGCTGAGCAATCTCCCTGGGAACAAGTATCAGAGGTTAAGTTTCAGGAAAACGATTTTCATCGCATAATTACTGAAGCTGTGATGGCATATACTATTGGCAATCATCAAGACAGAATTCATATTAATGATGCGTTCATGCAAAAAACTTTGGATATTTTTATCAGAAATTTAGATCCAGATCGTATTTATTTTTGGCAATCTGATGTTGATACTATAAAATCACTGTCTCAACAATTATTAGAAGACTTGATAGGAAACGCAACTACTAATAGGCCCATTAACTTAAAAATCCCTTTTGCTATTTTCAATACATTTTTAGGAAAATTTCGTCAGGTAGTTGCAGTAAAAAGATCACTCACTAATTATCCCTTTAATTTTGCATTAGATGAATATAGATTTATTAAACGCACCACCGCCCCTCGCCCTACAAATTTTCCTAACATAAAAGAGTTAGCCCGATTGAATATAAAGAGTCATCTTATTGATTATAGATTAAAAACTACACTTAATAATCAATCCCAAGAGCAATTAATCCATAGGTTGTTAAACGAAAATCATCGTAAGTTCAAGGCAATAACCAGATATGGTGGTTTAATTGTAATGGATCTATTTTTAGACGCCTTTTTGTATAATTTCGACCCACATAGTTCTTATATAAATCCCGAAGACCAATTGGACCTTATGACCAAGTTAACCAACAATCTTGAAGGTGTTGGTATATATATCAAACAAGATAATAACAACAACATAATAATTGAAAGAGTGATAAAAAATAGTCCCGCTGGAAGAAGTAACAGTATATTCGCCGGTGATAGTATCTTAGCTGTAGGAGAAAATAAGATCCAACTTACTTCAGTAAAAGGACTAGGTATAAAGCAAGTAAAAAAACTACTCAGAGGGCCAAAAGGCTCAAAGGTTTTTATTAAAATTTTATCCAAGAACAAAACTGACACTAACTCAGCTAAAGTAGTAACAATTGTAAGAGATCAAATCATCGATATAAATACTACCGTTACTTTAGAAGTGATAGAAAATGTTGGAGTCATTAAAATCCCTTCATTCTATAGTAATGTTGGTCCTACTAAAAAACCTGATCAGCCTATCTTAAGCGTAAGTGATGATGTAAGGTTAAAACTTCAACAAGCAAAAGATTCAAATCTAGAGGGAGTTATATTAGATCTTAGAGATAATGCAGGTGGTCAATTAACAGAGGCCGTTGCTCTATCTACCTTATTCGTTAGTCAGAGCCCTGTAGTACAAGTAAAAATGGACAAGGAAATAGAAAGTTTACCTCGTCAACAAAATCAAGTGGCTTTTTATAAGAACCCATTAGTAGTATTGGTTAATAAAAATAGTGCTTCTGCCTCTGAAGTATTTGCAGCACTTATTCAAGACAAAAAAAGAGGTGTTGTCGTTGGTGATGAACATACTTTTGGAAAAGGTTCGGTTCAATCTATTTTTTTGATAGACAAACTATTTCCTGTTGCCCTGATAAAATATCCTCCTCTTAATATGTATCAAGGTAGATTAGGCATACTGAAGATAACCAAAGCTAGTTATTACCGTTTAACCGGTAAGTCATTACAAGGAAGCGGTGTATTTGCAGATATAGTAATCCCTTCGCGCAATTTTGCTGAACATGGAGCACATTTAAAAGAAAAAAGTCAATCAAATATTAAAGCTACCGATTTCAGTCTATTTGATCCAAATTTGCCAAACAAAATTGAGACATTAAAGGTCAAATCTCAAACTAGAATTACAAACAATTTTGAATTTCAATGGATCCGTTCTGATCGCCAAAAATGGTTACAAAGAAAACAAAGCAATCGAATATCACTAAATCTTCAAACTCGTCAGCAAACGGCCTCAAATGAGGAAAAATTATCTAATGACAGAAATTTACATCGTACTACTGTATATGGTAAAGATTTTAAACAACCGGATTTTATTTTAAGTGAATCTGTTAATATTTTAAGAGATTATATAAATATATAAATTTATATATTTATAAAACACTCTATTCTTTATTCTATTCCTTAAACCAACATGAAGGTCTCTTTAAATCTAATGCAGCTGCAAACATGTTGTCCAAACGACATTGATCCGATGGATACAGCAAAATAGTGCTGGTAGTTGTAGCTTTTGAAGGTGTTGAGACATCTACTATGTTTTTCTTATTCTTGTGATCCATAATAATTTTAATAAAATTCACTGAAGCATTTATAGCTCTGACACAAAAGCCAACATCTTCTAATGTTGTAAATTGCTCATTACAAGACGAAGAAATAATGGGATCTTCTGCAGTAATAATACCAGCTCCAGTAGAACTTGTACGCTCATTACTGGGATAATTTGTTTGTTCTTTAATAGTAGAATTTGTATATTCTTTGAAAAATTGCTTAACACAATAATTACTTGCATAATAATCAGCTTGAGATTCAGCCGACCATATTTTACCATTTCTCCTAAACCTAGGAGGTCCTCCTAAAAAGTGCCCTAACTCATGACAGATTGCTAATGCTAAGACATCTATACTACCACCAGGTAATGTAAGAAACCCACCTGAGATACTAAGTGCTAAAGAACCATTAAAAATATCAATCTTTCCTAATGGTAAATTTAGAATAAAAGTAGGATAGAAAGTTAATTTTAATCCACTTGGAGCTATTATAGAAGTGTATTTTTTTTTAACCCATTCTAAAGTAGAATCAAATTCTTTTTGACGAGGATCATTTGTATCATTAAATCTATTATCTCTTACTTCTCCCCTTGTTATAAAAGAAAACAAGATAAATACTAAGCTAAATAAAATCTTCTTCATGATTAATCCACATTAAAACAATAATATTATATATTTTTTGCTTTGGATTTATATAAATAAAACAATAATATTATATATTTTTTGCTTTGGATTTATATAAATAAAACAATTTGTTTTACAGGCAAACTAAAATAAACTATTACAAAAGCTCTGTCAAGCACACAAATCTTGTAATAACAGAGGAATAGTATCGAAATACTTAATTTTATCTCTTTAGGACGTAAAGAAAGGTACATATTACATTGAATCTTTTCATCTTCCAATTCAGAGTAATGGAGGTAGGGGCGAAGCTTTATGAGCTGCCTCTAGGGCTGCATCGTCCAGTGATTGTATACCTGATGACCGTAAAATTTTAGCTTCTATTAAATGACCGTCTGGTCCAATACTAATTTTTACTTTAACCCGTCCTTCAAAGCCTTGCTTTTTTGCCTGATGAGGATAGATCCATACCCCTTTTACTCGTTGTCTGAGTTCTTGAACGTAAGCCGCATAGCGAACATCTTTTGTATTCATGGAAACAGTGACTTGATCGGGTTTTTGTTTTTTTCTATATCTATTTTCTTGATCCCATCTGGTTAATTGATCAAACGAAGGAAATAGGTTTAATGGTTGGTTAGGATCAATTACATTACTATCACCAACCTTACCTTCATTATCACCAGCCTGAAATTCTAAGGAACCTTTTGGTACTAATCCTGATTCACCCATAGTAGACTTAGTAAATTCAGAAGATTGGGGACGCGGATTTCTGGTATGAATTCTTTTTTTAGCGGATTTTCTTTTAGGAGTATTTGCTGGTGGAGGAGGCAATTTAGGTGTATTATTGGTTGATGCAAATGATGGTAGTCTGGATTCACTATTAACTGGCGCTGGTGGTAATAACCTTGGTTTATCCTGAGCTGGTGCTGGTGCTGGTGGTTGTCTCGGCTCATCCTGAGCTGATTCGTCTACCACCGTTGATAATGGCCCATCATTGGTAGAAGGATCATCAATTCTATCTACTACAAAAACGGATATTGCTTTAGGAGGGGATGGAGGCACTTCAATCAAGGGAGATGTTGCTGCTAATACCAAAAGACTATGGACAGCAAGTGTTCCGGTTATAGGTAATACATTTTGATAGTAACGGGCATTTGCGGGTCTAAACTGCCTAGGTGTTAAATTAGCTAAAGCATTATTTGGCTTACATTCGATAAGTACCCTTGAACAACTAGCTAAGACCCCACAAGAGCTATTACTATTAAGCATTCTAACCGGCTCATTATCAATGCTAGTCGACTCATTACCAATATTGGCAGTTCTTCTTCCATAACTGATCTGTTCACCTTCTAGTAAAGCGGAAATTCTAGAATTCAGATTATTTTCTATATTGGCAGCAACCGAAGGATTTGTCTCCCTTAACCAGTTAATAAGAATTGAGTAATTACTTGCAATATCCTTTTGTTGTATATCACCAGTCTTAAGTTGACCTATCATCTCATTAACTAATTCACCATAATGGGGATACACGCTACCATCACGATGAAATAACAAACCCCCAATATCCCAAGAGATATATAAATTTAAGGGCATCAATTCATTTAAATACTGTTGTTTAAATACTAAGGCAGCGCTGGGATCTATTGCCGACCAAGCTCCAATGTCTGTTCCTAATACCTTCCACACAGTATTTCGATCAAAAAATCGATGGGAATAATTTATGGACGTACTATATCTAAGATATTCCATAACATATGGTACATATTCAGGTATTTCATACCAAGCTTTACCGTACAAACCATGATTAATTACGGCATCTACTTCATTGATTGACTTGATTACTTCGATAGAAGTATTACCAACAGACAATTCTCCCATAGCACTAAAATCTCTAGCGTAGGCTTTTAGGAGAAAAACCATTAACAGAATATAAATATTGAATAATTTAAAGGGAATAAATCTCATATAAAACATACGTAAAATACTTATTAACTTATATTTTTAATACTATCAATTAATTTTATAATGTGATTTTAAATTATGGACAAACATACTCTTATGATGTAAATGATTTCTTATATTTAGTGTTAAATTATGCCTTAAATATGCTAAGACATTCAAACATTGGCTATTTAAATTCATGGCAATTACCCATGATTTACATCTTTTTTGAAGGTCTTTCGTGCTGCTGTTGGTTATTAATTTTGGTCCTGATATCTGCCAAAGAACGTACCAAATTCAAAAATATTTTAAAACAAGATCACCATTGTCCTAAAAAACGACTAACTTTAGCAGGATTAACATGAGCCGTAAC
>CAZJDM010000204.1:0-7160 GCA_964544765.1 uncultured bacterium | reverse complement strand
AAATAAGCTAACGGTTGATAATTACTTGTTATCTGGAACTTTCAGCAACTGCTGATATGAACCTTGACAATTCTTTACCTTATCTGTAAATACAAAGAACTAATTTAAAAAAACTTTTGAGGTTATTGAAACAGAATTAAAACAGGAGATTAAGATGAAAGAAAACTACATTAAATACTTGTCAGTTACTATTGTTACTATTGTCAGTTTATTTTTTACCTTTACAACATTGGCTAACCAAAGTGGACCTATACAGGCTAACAATGAATTTGGTTTCAAGGTATACCAAAAACTACTGGATAAAAAGAGTTCATCTGGTGAAAGAAGTGAAAATACTTTTTATTCACCCATTTCGACCTATATAGCCTTTTCAATGCTATTGAATGGCTCTAATCATGGTTCTGACACAGAAAGTGTACTTAAAAGAGTTATGGAACTAGGAGATGTTGACCTTACCTCTTTGAACAGGGCCAACCATGATCTACTAAATTCATTGCAAAGAGATTTAGTAGCCTACGATAAAGACAATGAAATGCATACCAGCAACGACGGTGGTAAAACTTGGAACCCTCCTTTCTCAGATGGAGATGAACCCAAAATAGATTTTCAATTGTCTCTTGCTAACTCTATATGGGCCACTAATCAAGTTAGAGTAAAGCCATCGTATCAAAGTAATTTAGAGGAATATTACCAAGCTCAGTTTGATTCTCGATTTGACTTTCTTACTCAGACAGCGCAAGCTACAGCTGAAATCAATAAATGGGTAAATAACGCAACAAACGAAAAAATTCCCTCTATTGTTAATGAAAGAACGGTAAAAGACCTTATTATGGCTCTAATTAATGCTACCTACCTGAAAGCTGGATGGACCATTCCTTTTTATAAACACACCACTCATAATGAGAATTTTTATCAAGAAGGACCTAATGGATTGGATAGAACCAAATTTAAAGTTGTAGATATGATGCAACGAAGTGGAGAAAAATTTAAAGTTGTAGATAATGACAAATATAGAGCCATTGAGCTTCCACTGGGAAGCAATGAAAGAGCTAGTGTATATGTTATGCTACCTAAAGGTGATAAGACCAAATTGGCTGAGGTTGAGAATCAAGTCAAAAATAATTGGTCAAATTTGGAGGGTCAATTTAATCAAGCTACTTATACAACAGTAGATTTAAAACTACCAAAGTTTAAAGTAGAAGCTGACGTTCCTTTAAAAGAGCTTCTTACTGGTAACAAGGGTTTAGGTATGGATTTAGTTTTTTCTGATGACGCAGAGCTTCATGAAATGGCTGAAGCTGTTGTTCCTGATGCAAGTGATGATAAAACTGTATCGTTAAGAGTCAGTGATGCTTTCCAAAAAACCTATATCAAAGTAGATGAAGAAGGTCTTGAAGCGGCCGCGGTTACATTTATCGGTGCTACTATAACCACATCTCTTCCAGATTATGAACCACCGATTCTTTTTTATGTCGATCGTCCGTTTCACTTAGTCATTGTTGATAATTCAACCGGAGCTATTTTATTTATTGGATCAATTGTAAATCCGTGATATCTCCAATAAGCTAAAATTATCTGGAATTCCCATTATGTATGTAAAACAACTTATCTATTGCATCAATAACCTCAATTGTGTGCCAATTAATGGGAGTTCCATTTAATAGATATAGCTTTCTATGTGATAACTATAAAATTTAACGGATAAGCAATATCTAAAGATTCACCACTTCTTAATTGAGGAAAGTTCATAACTAAAAGTTTTCGTTTGATACAAGTGAACTACTCTATCTCTTGAACGTTTAAATTTCAGTGTGAGGTTGGTGTTGCTATCAAGAACTTATTAAGGTAAAAGATATGCTGCATTCGCTTGATAAGATAACAGGAGGTTAGTTTAATGTTTGATATTAAAAGATATTATGCCAAAGAAATTGAAAAGAGCAGAGAGTCTTATCATGCTTCAATTAATACGATCAAAAAAATTCAAAAAGAATTAGACTTACTTTTAAAGGATAAAAACGATTCAAAGCAGGTTATTTGGGAGATACTTGCTGGAATAGCCAAAACAATTATTCAAATGTCGGAATTAGAAAAAGAATTAAGTGAAGATTATTTTAAAAAACATTCTTTTGATGACTTAAAAAAAGAAAACACCAGCTATTATTTAGAATTACTGCCCGATAATTATCAAACCAGCTTTGTTAATCCAACTTATGCCGTAAAGAAATTAGGTGAACCATTTGGTCAGTTATTTTCTTTTTTCTGTTCAATTTATAAATATTATTTAAATCACGCGCTATTTCATAAAATTTTTAAGATGGAAAAACATAACCAGGTATTCATTTCGGTTTATAATTATCTAATCAAAGAAGAACTAAATTACCAAAAATTAAAGGACATTATCATATTGCTCTATATCAAAAGAACAGTTGAAGACGATGTTATGAATATTAAGGAACTTAATGATCCTGAATTTAGATATTACCAAGATATTATTGAAAATGAAGATTTGAATGATTTAAGATATTTATTTAAATCCAGTCGATACATTTCTGACCATGTAATCGAAACAGCCAAATTTCTAATTAATTACCCAGAAGAAAAACTTAGAATTTTGGCGCAATTAATTGCTGATGCCTATATAAGAGGATTTGAAATAGACAGAAAAGATATTTCTAAAAAATCAACTGTTAGTGTTCAATACTCACTGGGACAAGAAAAACTGGTCAAGCTGTTAATTCAAGAACTGTCCAATAGAAACCTAGAATGTATTTTGAGACCTTCTCCGTCATCATACAACAAACAATACACTTATGACCACAGATTTACCGGGGCTTTGTTTATTGATGAAGAATTTGTTAAAGAAGATGAAAAAATAATAAAAGCCTCTATGCGACAAACTCAAAACTTACTAATGCAACATTCTGGAATTATAGGCTTTGATGTTTTTGGCGAAAAACCTTTTAAGCCAGAAAATAAAAAGGAATGTTTGAAGTTCTCCGATGTTCAACAAAAACTCGTTAAAGTAATTCAAAACAATTTTATTCATACCAGAGAGAAATATCATCCACGGGTAGAAACCAGCTTTACCGTAATTGCCTTTCCTTCCCCTGAGATTGGACCTAATTTTAAAGAAATTTTTAGCGAAATTTTAGAGGTAAATATGCTTGATCCTATTAAATATCAAAAGATACAGCAAATAATGATCGATGTATTGGATCAGGCAGATTTTGTTCATGTAAAAGGTAAAGGGAAAAATAAAACTAATATTAAAGTAAAAATGCAGGAAATTCAGGATCCTAGTTCTCAAACCATTTTTGAAAATTGTGGTGCTGATATCAATATACCCGTAGGAGAAGTATTTACTACTCCTCATTTGAGAGGAACAAATGGTATTCTACATGTCGAAGAGAGCTATTTGAGAGACATTAAATACGACAATATAGTATTTACTTTTAAAGATGGTTATATTGATGATTATACTTGTAGTAATTTTAAATCTGAAATAGATAACAAAAAAATGATCGAAGAGAATCTGTTTTTTCCCAATAAGACACTACCTTTGGGAGAATTTGCGATTGGTACAAATACCTTAGCATATGTAATTGCCAACAAGTATAACATTCTTTCTCAATTACCTATATTGATCGTAGAAAAAATGGGTCCTCATTTTGCCATAGGAGACACTTGTTTTTCGAGACAAGAAGATTTCAAAGTTTTTAATCCCTTTAATGGTAAAGAGATGATAGCCCGCGAAAATGAAAAAACTATTTTAAGAAAAGAAGATATAAATAAAGCTTATACTTATTGCCATACAGACATTACCTTGCCCTATCAATCAATTGACTTTATTGCCGCCATTACCAAATCCGGTGATAAAATAGACATAATAAAAAATGGAAAATTCGTTTTAAAAGGAACTGAAGAACTCAACGAACCATTTGGTACATAAACTTTACGCGGGACACAAGCTTCACTTACACCCCACTGTTAAAACGTTTAATTGTTAAAGCGAATATTGAGTTGAGGCTGTTAATTGTTTAAATTGATTTTCTTGCTTTCACTGTACCAGATCCACTGGTTCGAACGCTTAATTGTGGTTGCCCACCATATATTACATCTCCACTACCACTTATATCAACATCTAAAGAATTAACTACTTCTACATCCATATCGCCAGAACCATCGATAGTTATCTTAGTTTGTTTGGTAATAAGATCTCTAGCTGTAATATCACCAGATCCCGCAATTTCAGATACATGCTTGTCCGCTGTACCAAATAAACTCATATTGCCTGAACCGGCTATATCGGTATTAAGTTCCTTTACTTTTAAATTTAAGTTCATAGATCCCGATCCTGAAATACTGGCAATGAGAGAAGAACTTTCTAGAACATTTGAGTTTTCAAATTTACCTGAACCATTAATAGATAATTCTTTATAATTAGGTGATTGAATTGAAATCAATACTTGATTATTGGATTCCAAACATTTTTCCGAAAATATTTTTAAAGACTTTTCTGTTACATTGACTTGAATAGCTTTTAATAAATTATCTGGAGCATCTATGCGAAATTTAGGTTCCTTGCCTTGATAAACATTAACTTTAGCATTGATTTTTAGTAATACAGTATTAAAATTTTTAATTGGTAAATTTTCAGTAACAACAGGTCCAACTCCTTCAATACAATTAAAATCATTTATATAAGTACAAGATGAGACTAAACCAATAATAATTAAAAGAACTATCCTAAAATTAATTTTTTTCCTTAACAACTTCATAAATTAATCCTAAATTTGTTTTTTTATAGAACCTCTATACCTCATTAGGTGAATTAAATACCTATTATTTGAAAAACTCTTTATAACAACTTGACTATGTAATTTCAACCACAAAAAAAGGTTTTTCGTATGGTAAACAATTTTAGATTAAGTTAGATTAAGTTAGATTAAGTTAGATTATATCGTGACTATTTCATACAATAATTCAAATTTTCTATTAAAAATATAAAAAATTTTACCGATTAATAGGTAAGTCTTTTTTTTGAAGGGAAATAGGTAAATAAGTAATTAGATAATATAATATTACGTCATCCAGAAATTCAAAGAGCCTTGAACTGTAAGGTTACCAATAACAGTTCGCCATGCCAGAGGTAAAATATGAAGACATTCCTTGTCATATTGGCTGTAACCTCTATTTTATCATGTAAAAGTCGAGGACACTCTACAGCAAAATACATAAGTTATGTTAATCAACAACAGCAAGTTGAATTGAGTTTTTGTGACTCGATGCCCAATCAAAATGACAGTAATAATAGTGAGCTTTACAAAACTGCCGTCTATGATTATATGGTCGAGCAATTATTCATACGAATTCTAACCTTGTCTTCTGTTCAACCAGGGAATGATATCCAAGAATTAAAATCAAACATTCCTCCAAGTTGCATAAATCGTACTCCGTCAAATGGTAATAATTCAACCTATTATCCTGAGACATCTGTAGATCATGCAATTTATAAGTTTACATCAGAAGAGGAGTTTCCTATTACCTACCCTGCTTTTTTCTATTCTCAAGATGGGTGTAGTAAGCCTCATCCAGATATTGTCCAAAGTTTTAAAACACAAAAGGTAACATCGTTATATAGTGATTTGGAATTGCTCTGCAATGATAGTGAAAATCTATTACCATATTTAATTAATCCAACCATTGCTGCTGCTTTCTTTAGTGAAACTGGAAACAATACACACGTATATCAATCTGGATATTGTTTTATTTTACAACGCGATAAGGAGAGTGTAAAAAATTGGAGTGATTGGGACAAATACCAACCCTGGATATTGGGTGGAGTTGGGATGATAGGAGGCTTTGTGGCAAATATTTACTCTGGCTTCACAGCGGGTTTAGCTGTGGATGCAGGGATATTTGTGACAGTATTATCAGAGCATCTAATTCGTCAACAACACACGATTCAACATGTTACCGAATTAAAATCGAGAATGAATAACTCCCTTATATCTCAACAGTGTAGTATTGATAGATTACAAAACGAAATTGACACGTTAGAAGACACAATTTTTTGGGATGTAATGGGTTATGCAGCAGGATTTGCTATTGGTTGGGTTGTTCCTGGCTCAGCTAGGTTTATATCAGAATTATTAAAGAATGGTAAAGCTACTATAAAATCTACTGTTAGTGGTTTGATAGTTGACCTACCTATTTCGAATACAAATATAACCATTGAAATGCCATCGTTTGCTGACTTTCAGGATCTAATATCCTCGGCCTTTAAAAAAGCTGAGGCCACTATCAACATTGATATGTCAGCCCTTTTAGACATTATACTTGCTCGTTATAAAAGTTTGTTATCTAGTATTACAACGACTAATTTTGACCAGTTATTACCAAAATTTTTTAAATCAACCGGCGCTCCACGCTATATAACTAGAAATGGCATATCACAGCATCTTAGAGAAAGTGGAAAAGATACAGTTGAACTACTTTTTTTCCTGAATGTGCTGGTGTAGCCTGTACCGGACTTGGTAGAGTGACGTCCCATATAACTAAGGGTTTGGGACATGTTGCTGTTAGAGTGGGTGATGTTGTCTATAACCATGCAGGAGATACAGGTATGGTTAAACTCACTATGGAACAAGTGTTAAATCGATATGGTGATAGCCAAGTTGTAGGAATAGTCTATAAAAAACCACCAAGTGAGACTCTAGATCAAATGCTGAGCTTTTTTGAATCACGTATTGCTGAGGGATTACAAGGGTATAATACGTTTATTAGCAATTGCTCTCAAAACTCTATGTTAGCAATTAACGCTGCTTATGGTAGTAAAACTGGAGTTATTAAAAGCTTCTTAACTAAAATATCAAGTTTTGATCCGATCATACCTTGGTTTTATCATTATGTATTTATGGGCAATTCAAACATTCTATTTCGTACTAATTACAATAGCCAAAAAGGTACCATACAACAGTTTTTAACCATGTTACGGGGGAGGACAGTACTTCCCAGTATTGTAACATTAGAAACGCTGATGGGCATTTGGTTAATTGGCGGCGATGATGAAGATGCGCCTACTAAATGAAGATGATGACTGCCTAAACGGGTTCTCTCTTAATATAATGTAACTATGAAGCTTTTTGATATCCATATTG
>CAZJDM010000203.1:0-7166 GCA_964544765.1 uncultured bacterium | reverse complement strand
AATAAGGCGGATGGAAGTGATGCTACCTCAACTACAACAGATCCAGATTATCCCCCACCTGACGATGGAACAGATCCCAATTATCCTTCGGGTGGAGATGGTAGTTCTGGAGGCAGCGGTGCAGATCTTTGTGAACGTCCACCTGATTTTTGTTTTGAACCAGGAGCTTATTTTTACATGCAAGATCCTTATAAAAACTGTGTTCATGCTCATTGTAAACAACCTGAACTCAGTCCGTGTAGTGAGAACAAACATTGTTTGAGCGGATATTGTGGTAAAGATAGATCGATGCCCGATATGGGATATATGGTTTGTTTGCCTTATTACTAGGGATCTTCAAACTTCATGATAGGTTTTTAAACTCCAGTTAAGAATGTTCATGAGTAATCTTAACTGGAGTACAGAATACTCATATTTTAGCCAAGTTTATCAGGTCTTGATGAAATTTTTCTTTTATTTTACTTAAAGTAGAAATAATGATAGTTTATCTGCTTCTTTCGATCTAGGAAAGGAAGCTAAAATTTATGGTTCCGGTGATAGAATTTTGTAATGTTATTGTCCAAGAGCAAGGGAACATCTTGTTAAACAACCTATCTTTTGCTGTTAAGGAAAATGAACATATATGTTTTTATGGTAAATCCGGGGCGGGCAAAACATCGATTTTTAAAACGCTTTTAGGTATCTATTCACTTGATTCCGGTAAGGTATTATTTAATGGAGAGGAGCTTAATGCTGGAAGTTATAATGTTTTTTGGCGTGATGTCGCTTATCTAGGTCAAGAACCAGAATTGGGAGCCAAGACCGTACAAGATGCTCTTTTGTTGCCATATACCTATAAATCAAATCGTGGTCAAAATCCAACTTTAGAAAATATAAAATCTCTACTCGATAAACTATCGTTAAATGGTAACATTTTAGAGCAATCAACCCAAACCTTATCGGGAGGAGAAAAACAAAGAATTGTGATTGCCAGAGCTTTGTTAATGAAAAAAAGAATTTTCTTATGTGACGAAATAACTTCTGGTTTGGATAAAGAAACTGCTAGATTGGTGTGGAACCTATTTAAGGAACAGAGTTGTACCACTATTTCAATATCCCATGATCCAGATTGGATAGAAAATTGTGATTGTGGCTATCAGATGGCTACGGGTAGAATTGTTCAAGAGGTTAAATGACTATGAATGCTATTATTGATCTACCATGGTCTTCTTTGGGATTTATGTACCTTTTATTAATAGTTCCACTTTTAATTTTTTACTTGTATGACATTGATTTAAATCGATCATTACTTTGGGCAGCTTTGCGAATGACCGTTCAATTGTTCTTAGTTGCTCTCTATCTAGGGTTTTTATTCAAATATAATCAATGGTGGTTAAATATATTATATCTATTAGTAATGATTGTAGTGGCCAATCATACTATTATAAGAGGCACTTCATTATCATTAAGAAAAACCTTTTTCCCTTTATTATGGGGATTACTTGTTGGTGTACTTCTAAATACCGCTTTTTTAGTTTTGATTATAATTAATCCCGAACCACTTTGGGAAGCTAGATATGTGATACCCGTGGGGGGTATGATTTTAGGAAATATTTTACGTTATAATATTATAGCGTTAGATAGGTTTTATGGTGACTTACGTCAAAGTGAAGAAAGATATTTTACCTATTTATTTTTAGGAGCCAATTTGCAAGAGGCAACCAAACCATTTATGACCGAAGCTATTAGAGCTGCTATGGCGCCAGCTATTGCTTCCATGTCAGCAATGGGGATCGTTGCCCTTCCAGGGATGATGACCGGACAAATATTAAGTGGTTCGTCTCCATGGGTAGCCATAAAATATCAACTTGCAATTATGCTAGTAATATTCACGTCTTCCATCCTTTCGGCCTTTTTAACTTTAAGAATATCTATTAAATCATTTTTCAACCACTTGAAAATGCTTAGAAAAGATGTATTTATTCAATCTACTAAAAATGTTTAAGAAAGATATCTTTATTCAGTCTACAAAAAAGATTTAAGTAAAGGTATATTTATTCAGTTTGAACTCTTGACATTTGTTTCTTTTGCACCATGTTATCTCTGTGTTTATTGCGATGATTCTTTAGGAGGTAACAATGTCCCCAGCAAAACAAACTCATGAGTTCAAGACAGAAATTAAGCAACTACTAGATTTAATTGTAAATTCTCTATATTCAAACAAAGAAATCTTTTTAAGAGAATTAATATCTAATGCCTCAGATGCTATGGATAAATTAAGGTTTGAAGCTCAAACTAAACCTGAATTAATGGGTGATGAGAGTGATTTACATGTCAAACTTACAATCGATAAAAAGAAAAATACCTTAGAAGTAGCTGATAACGGCATTGGCATGACATATGATGAAGTGATTGAAAATATAGGTACAATTGCTAAAAGTGGAACTAGTCAGTTTTTGGAGATGGTAAAAAAGAGTAATAACAAAAAAACATTGAGTAGCGAATTAATTGGTCAGTTTGGAGTGGGTTTTTATAGTGCCTTTATGGTTGCCGATAAGATTACATTAGTAACCAGAGCCGCCGGTTCAGATAAAGCTACTAAGTGGGAATCAACAGGCGAAGGTAACTATTCCATAGAAGAGACCCAAAAAGATACCAGAGGAACAACCATTACTGTTTATCTTAAGAAGTCAGATGAAATAGGAAAAGATTTCACTGAAGAATGGACCGTACGATCTACCGTTACCAGTCACTCTGATTTTGTTTCCTATCCAATTAGGATGGATGTGGAAAAACAAGAACCTGAATTAGATAAAGATAATAAACCCATTAAAGATAAATATAAAAAAGTTATTAAAGAAGAAACCTTGAATTCCATGAAAGCCATATGGATGAGGGATAAAAAAGATGTTAAAGATGAAGAATATAATAAATTCTATCAACATGTTAGTCATGATTGGAACCCTCCATTAAAGAAAATGCACTGGAAATTAGAAGGTACTACCGAGTATAACGCCTTATTATATATCCCCTCCAAGGCTCCTTTTGATTTGTTCCAACATGATAGAAAACACGGAGTAAATTTATATTGTAAGCGAGTTTTTATCATGGAAGATTGTAAGGAACTGGTGCCGGAATATCTTCGTTATATTAAGGGCGTTGTGGATGCACCTGATTTAAATCTTAATATAAGCAGGGAGATCCTACAGCAGGATAAATTGGTAATTAATATTCGTAAGAATTTGGTAAAAAAGATTTTTAGTGAACTCAAGAAATTGGATCAAAAAGATTTTGAAACCTTTTACCAAGAGTTTGGTCAGGTGCTTAAAGAAGGTATTCATACTGATTTTGAAAATAAAGACAAAATTGCTGAATTGGTTCGATATAAGACCACCAAATCGGATGGAAAATGGGTAACACTTGATGAATATATTAAAAATATGCCGCCTGATCAAAAAGATATCTATTATTTAACAGGTGAGAGTGTTGAGGCTCTTTTGAACAGCCCTCATTTGGAAAGATTGAAAGATCGAGGATATGAAGTTCTTTTAATGGTAGATCCGGTGGATGAATGGGTAGTACGTAGCTTAAATGAATATAATAAAAAACCTCTAAAGAGTGCTGAAAAAGGTGACTTGGGCCTTGATGAAAAAGTTGACGAGAAGAAAAAAGAAGGTTTTTCTGGACTATTTGAGGTCATCAAAAAGAAATTGGATGCTTATGTTAAAGAAGTTCAACCTTCTACTCGTTTGACAAATTCCCTTTCTTGTTTGGCTGGTGGAGATCATGATATGAGTGCCTATATGGAAAAGATTTTAAAAGCTTCCGGGCAGCCTGTTCCAGATAATAAACGAGTCTTAGAAATAAATCTTGAACATCCAGTGGTTGAGAAAATGAGAGCCTTATATGAAAAAGATAAGGAAAGCCCTGTATTAAATGATTATGCTAGCTTACTTTATGATTTGGCCGTTATTGGTGAAGGTGGAAAAGTTGCTGAACCTGCAAAATTTGGTAAAATAGTAAGTGACCTCATGTCAAATTCATTAACGACTTAGACTTAATAGTAGATTTGTTAGGTTTTAAAATTTAATTTTTTTGTATTCATTTTTCTACAATCGAGGAGAGCTTATGGCAGAGCTCAAAGAAGAGTACAAGGATCTGGATTTAAGTTCCAGTGTTAAAATGCGCCTTAATCCTACCAATGTTTTTAAGGATATATCCTTTATAAAGTCAAATCCCAATTTCAATGATTACTTTAATGGTAGTAGAGAAGTGAATGTTGCTATTAAAGGGAGTCCCACTTTTAGAGGCTTTTTGTCTTTAGATGAAAAGGAAGAATTACTTTTTACTACAGAAGCTACTAATTTAGATGAGGTTGCCGAAGATGCGCTTGTTTACCTGGTTTTTCGTGATCTAGCTTCCCATGTTAATTATTGTTGTCCATGTAGTATAGCTGGACAGCAAGAAAAAACCCTTTCCCTGAAAAGAGAAGATCCTCGCGAATTTAAACGATTCAAGACTCGTCGGGAAATTGATATATATGTGGTTAGTAATGATATTATTAAATCGATTAAATCAGGTTCATTACGGCTTAGACGCAGATACCATGTCATTCCTACTACCCAAACAAGTAAAGAATTGCTGTGTCAGGAATATTTTTCTGAAGGAGGTCTGGATAGCTATGACCCTATGATCCAGCTTGCCGGTCATTCAGAGAAGTTGAGAGGGACGCTTTTAAACTTATCTAGAGGAGGATATCTTTTAGCAGTTGCGGATACAGGAAAGATTAAGTTTAAGGAAGGTTCAATGGTTTACACTCCCTTATATATACCTATTTCTATTAATCTTCGAATTGTGAATGTTTTTGCGTTTGTGAGAGAAGTAACTACCGAGTTTGGGAAAACCAATTTACATTGTGCCTTTGTCGAAAAGCAACATTCATGTTTATTGACATAATTAGATTGGATTATATTAATTGGATTTTTTCTGCCCAATCCAGCTATAAGTTTAATTGGCGCTTAATCAACCCTTCTAATATTGATTCAGTTGGCCCTGGGGAAATATTGGAAATTCTTCTACCATTTAAAAATAAGGTAGGAGTATAATGAATGTCTATTCGGTTAGCTTCATCAACATCCTGTTTAATTCTTTTATTAGCTTTATCAGATAAGCATTTTTTGAATTTTTCTTGGTTGAAGTTACCGTTTTCTGATAATTGAACCAGAAAATCTTTGGTCAAATATTGTTGGTTTTCAAAGATTCGATCAGCAAAGGACCAGAATAATCCTTGTTTATAAGCACAGTAAGAATATTTGGACGTTTCGCAGGCTAAAGTGTGCATAGGTCTTTTTATTTGGTCATTACAACTTTGATCAAGAGGATAATGTTTGTATATAATTTTAACTTTCGATTTAAATTTTTCGCTTATACGGGAAAGAATATCATGCGTTTTTTTACAATATGCGCATTGAAAGTCACTATAATCAACTATTTCAATTGGTGCAGAATCGGGACCCTTAATAGGGGAGTCGGATGTATTGATCTCTTCTACACGGAGATTATCAAATTCTTCAAGAGCCTTTTCTAGGTTAGATTTTGGGGTATTGCTAGTAGATGGTGGATTATTACGATCATTGTGGGATGGATATGGATTTTCTTGGACAATAGGGCCTTGTAGGTCAAGAGATTCATAGTGTTTTAAGGTAAGGGTATTAGCTATAAGGGAAATAAATGCTGATGATATAGCTAAAAGTAACAACACAAATAGATAACTGGGTCTGGACTTTATGGTACCAAAGAAATGAGAAAACGATTTCGAAAACGAATAATTAAGAGCTAAAAAGGCAAATATTACTATTAATAAATTAAGAATATAAAGAAAAATACATAATAAACAAAAAGTATTAACCTGAGTAAAGGAAAGAAATGCCATATAAATGGAGAAACAAAACATCAAACTGGCAATAACCACAATAGTGGATAGAATCTCTGATTTTAAGTTTTTCCTATAATGTCCTATTAAGGTTAAAAAAGCGAGAAAGAGGTAAGCAAATAATCCGATAGTAGAAACAGGTATGTCAGCTATGGAAGCGGCAGAACTTTTAGCAACTTCATCACAGTCAAAATCTTGGCTGATTGAGCAAAAACTAGCTTCCACTGGATTTAATATGTTTATCTTATAATAATGAGTTGTAAGGTAAAATGCATCGATTACAGCCAGTAAAATGGTAATAATAAGCAACCAGTTCCATTTTGATCCAGACATTTATTCTCCTTGATGTATTGTCAAATAATATAAATTTATAAATTTTGCAAGAAAACCCACCGATCTTTAGTAGCTGGGTTCTTCACTCCATAATAAAAGATGTTAACAAACGTACTCCGGCTCCTGTACTTCCTTGATTATAATACCAGTAATCTGTTTTTGCTCTGCCGGTACCTGCGATATCAATATGAGCCCAATTGACCCCCTTTTTAACAAAGGCTTTTAAAAAAGCCGCTGCGCTGATTGTTCCAGCACTTCTATTTTGTCCGGTGTTTTTAATATCCGCTATATTGGATTTTATGTGTTCCATTAATTTGGGATAATATGGGAGTCTCCATACCCGGTCATCTGTTTCAGTGCCAAGTTTGCGTAATTTATTGGCTAGTTTATCAGAGTTTGTTATTAATCCAGCATGATCAAAACCTAAAGCGTAAACACAAGCACCTGTTAAGGTGGCGATATCAATCAAAGTATTCAATTCGTAGTGTTTACATAGATAAGATATCGAGTCAGCCAGGATTAGTCGTCCTTCAGCATCGGTATTTAAAATTTCGACCGTTTTACCACTATAACTTTTAATAACATCGCCAGGTTTATATGATTTTTCCGATATCATATTCTCAGCGATGGCACAGGCAAAAATCAAATTTTGTTTAGGTTTCAGCTTAACGGTATTACTTAGTAAGCCAATGATCGCTGCCGCACCAGCCATGTCAGTTTTCATGGATTCAATTGATCCAGTTGGTTTTAAATTTAAACCACCACTATCGAAAGTAATACCTTTACCTAAAAAAGCAGTGTAGGTATTTTTCGTTTTTGGACTATTTTTACTTTTTTTACTACTTTTACTTTCCGCGCCTCTTTTAGTATTTTTAATAGGGTCACCATTATACTCAACAATTAACAATTTAGGTGGATATTG
>CAZJDM010000202.1:0-7210 GCA_964544765.1 uncultured bacterium | reverse complement strand
TTCAAATCATTATTCAATTCAAAAATATCTTTAATAGTTTCTAATGCTGCATCCATCAACTTCTCCTCATAAAATCAATCTATTAATATAACCCCTAGATCAACTAGCAATTGGTCATCCGGAATTTTACCAACTTTTTCTTTTTCTCTTATATTATATACAACAGCTATTTCGCTGGAAAAATTTTGCAGAACCTTTAAACGAATTACTTTCATCGAAGGGGTTAGTTCTTGTTTTTCAATTGTTAAATCTCTAGGGATGATAATAGCGGCCTTAACTCGAGCATATTTAGGAGTTATCATCTCATTAGTCATGTCAATTTGGTTCTTAAACAACGTCCTAACAGACCCATAAGCTAATAGTTCTGTTCGATTGGAAAAATCTACATTTCTTTGCTTGGCCCATTTTTCAAGTTTCACAAAATTAGGGACTATTAAGGTTGATACAAAATCTCGTCCTGATCCGCAAACCACTGCTGAGTCTATAAACTCACATCGATCAACCAAGGCTGTTTCGATTGAATGAGTGTATACTTTCTCAGCATTGCTAAGTTTAAAAATGCCATCAATTCTACCATTAAGCTTCAAACCCTTAGATGTAATCTCTCCCATATCACCAGTATGAAACCAACCATTCTTATCAAAAACTTCCTTGCCTTTATACTTATAATAGCCCTTCATTACATTGGGCCCCTTAACTAAGATCTCGTTTTCTTCTGATAATCCTAGTTCCACACCAGGAATAGGAAAACCTACATAACCACTGTGACGGTTTCCTGATTTAGAAGTTAAGGTACAACATGGCGAAGTTTCAGTTAAACCCCATCCCTCTACAACTGGAATTTTTCTATCAGCAAAATAATCAGATACATTCTCTGGTAGTGGAGCAGCGGCGGTAAATACAAATTTTAATTCAGGATGAATAATTTCTTTCTCCAGTTCTTCAGATCCTTGAGCTTCAGCAACTAAGGCTTGATATATCCGCGGCACGCTAAAGTATACAGTCGGTTTGATCTGCTTAAAATTCTTAATTAAACGCGAAAGATCTTTTCCATAACTGTTATCAATAGTTAATAAGGCACCTGAACTTATGGCGCAAAATCGTTCAAAAATTCCTCCAAAGCTGTGATGCCACGGTAGATAAGAAAGAAATCTGTCTTGGGAATCAATGTCCCATAAGATATCTAAAGCTTTTTGTTGAGAGAGAATATTCCGATGACATAACACAACTCCTTTGGGCATTTTAGTGGTTCCCGAGGTATACATCATTAAACAAGGATCATCAGGCTCAATTGTTTTAGATTGTGTTTCAAAAATTTCTAGTTGTTGTGCTATTGGGATATTTCCAAAGGAATACAACTCTTTAAAATCAACGATTTCAATCGGTGATCCATCTACCGGTAAATAATCAATAAGAAAAACCTTCTCTAGATACTTAAATTCAATTTGCATAAAAGATCTAAAAAGAGGTCGATCACCAACCACCATCAATTTAGCTTCGGAATGATTTAAAATATAATTAATCTGCAAAGCCGGATATCCAGCAAAAATAGGAACAGAAATAGCTCCAATACTCATGACCGCTAATTCTAAAATCAACATTTCTTTGCGATTTTTGGATAGAATCGCGATTTTGTCTCCTTTTTTAACACCCATTTGACACAAAGAAGCGCCTATCCTGGCAATATCAGAATAAAACTCTTGCCACGATGTTGTCTGATATGGAGAATCCAAGTCGTAAAAATCCTCTTTGGTCTGTAAAGCTGGTTTTTCTTTAAACCGATTATTACGATCTTTAAGCATCAATCCCATATTGGTTTCAAAACTCCCCAGTTCAATTTCTGATTTCACCCTAACCTCCTTGTCCTTATTTATTTCCACCCACCTATTTCTAATCACATCCCTGGTTTTTACTTTTACTATATACTGCTACTGTCATTTCTTATTTGTCTACTATTCTACTAGTACTCTACTAGTTCCTATATTAGTATTGGCTCTTGATAATGACCATATACTTCCAATAAACTCTTATTAATCTCTCCAACGGTGGCATATGCCTTCACCGCTTTAATTATAGAAGGCATCACATTATTACCAGCTTTAGCGTCTTCATAGATGCTTTTTAGACATCTGATGACTTCTTCATTATCCCGTTTATTGCGAATATCGTTAAGTCTCTCAACTTGCCTCAAGCAGTCTTCCGCCTCAAATGGATGAAATTCTATCGGCTGCTTAGTTTCATCTATTTTAAAGCAGTTAACACCTACTTTACGATTTTGACCGTTTTGAACTTTTAAAAACTCTTCATAAGCTTGTCTAGAGACAGCTTTTTGAACTTCACCCTTAGCGACAGATTGAACTATACCCCCTGCTTGATCCACTTTTTGCATTGAAGCTATAATTTTTTGTTCCATTTGACTTGTCAGAGTTTCCACATAATAAGATCCCGCCAAAGGATCAACCGTGTCACAAAGCCCCATCTCTTCCATTAATATTTGCATTGTACGCAAAGAAAGGCGGGCGGCTTTCTCGGATGGAATTGTATAGGCTTCATCATAACTACATAGCGCCATAGTTTGTGTTCCCGATAACGCGCTTATTAACGCGTAATAAGAACTTCTGATAATATTATTTTCCGGCTGTTCAATAGTTAATCCCCCTCCGCCACCACCGGCTATCATTCTCATCCACATTGATTTAGGATTCTTGGCACTATATTGCTCCTTGATTATTTTGGCCCATAATCGTCTGGCAGCACGAAATTTAGCGACCTGTTCGAATAAATTACCAAATATATCGAAATTAAAAGATAGTCTGGAAGCAAATTCATCAATATCTAATCCACGCTCCAAGACATGGTCTATATAGGCTTTGGCAATACAAAAAGCATACGCTATTTCTTCAACCGGATTAGCGCCGGATTCCCGAATGTGGTAACCACAAACACTTACGGGGCTATATAGAGGTGCCTTTTCGGCACAAAACATAATTGTGTCACTAACCAGTTTTACGGAATGATCAACCGGAAAGATCCATGTACCTCGACCGATAAATTCTTTTAAAATATCATTCTGGGCAGTACCTCTTAACTTACTGACATCATAGCCACGCTTTTGGGCCATAGCAAAATACATTGCGATTAAAATAGCGGCCGATCCGTTAATAGTTAATGAAACGGTAATTTTTTCTAAATCGATTTCTTCAAAAGCAATTTCAAAATCACGCAAGGTGTCCACAGCCATTCCAACTCGACCCACTTCACCTTCTGCCATAGGATCATCAGAATCCAAACCCGTCTGAGTTGGCAGATCAAAAGCTACATTCAATCCATTTTGGCCGTTCTCTATTAAATAACGAAATCGTTTATTGGTCTCATGAGGAGTACCAAAACCAGCATATTGACGCATGGTCCAGGGACGCTTTCGATACATCTCTTTATGAATACCACGGGTAAAAGGAAACTCACCCGGATTACCAATGTCTTCAAGCTGACGACCGCTTTCTTCTAGATCTTTGGGAGTATACAGTGGTTTGATCTCAATACCGGACTCATTAAAAACCGGTTTCAAGCCAATTTCTTTCTTACTTTCTCTACTTATATTTTCACTCTTATCTGGTCCTACCGCATCAACAGCAAAATGATCATTGATATAATCTACAATATCTAAAGTATATGATCCAACTGCAAAAACTTGATCTACACCCATATCTTTTAATTTTTGATGATCTCCAGCCGGAATATTCCCACCAACCAACCAAAGCTTGTCTTGTAATCCATATTCATCAATTAATGTACTAATTCGCTCACAAATAGGTAGATGAGATCCAGAAAGGACCGAAACACCTATAACATCCACCATCTCCTGTCGAGCCATTTCGATAATTGTTTCGGGAGATTTTTTAAGGCCGGAATAAACAACATCAAAAGAAGCATCTTTTAAAGCTTGGACCAATATTTTTCCACCCACATCATGTCCATCTAACCCCGGTTTGGCAACTAAAACGCGAATTTTACTTTTTTTACTTTTCATATAAAAACCTCGACTACCTTAATCCCGCAGTTTTTAACAGGATCTATGTATCTATTTAACCAAATCCCTAGCAATGATTAACTTCAATATTTCACTGGTACCACCTCCAAACAACGTAAAACGAATATCACGAAAATAACGTTGAACCGGATATTCCATGGCAAAACCATACGAACCAAAAATACGAGTGGCCTGATCACAAATCTCAGTCGCTTTTTCCGTGGCAAACAACTTAGCCATAGCAGCCTCTCGATGAAAGGATTCTCCATCATCTTTAAGTTGGGCAGCACTTAAAACCATATGATTAGCTGCTTCTAAATCAGTGACCATTTGAGCTAATTTAAATGAAATAGCTTGAAAACGATTTATTGGTCTGCCAAACTGTGATCTTTCTTCTGCATATTTCACTGAATCATTAAAGGCAGCTCGAGCTACACCAATAGCAAGCGCTCCGGTCATTATTCGAATGTCAGATAAAATGGCTCGAAGTAGTTTTTCTCCTTGTCCTTGTTCTCCCAGTAAATGATCTTCTGGGACAAAGCAATCATTAAAAGAAACTTCAGCTGTAGGAGAAGCATAACAACCCATTTTATCGATAGTTTTACCTATCTGAAGTCCCTTAAAATCTTTTTCGACCAGAAATATAGATAATTTCTTGTCTTCACCGGTACGGGCAAAAACAGTAAAAAAGTCGGCTACACTGGCCGAAGTTATCCACATTTTTTGTCCATTTATCACATAACCGTCAGTCACCTTTTTAGCAGAAGTGTTTATGGACGAAAGATCACTTCCAGCATTAGGTTCAGTAATACACATAGCTCCAATTTTTTGACCAAACATAGCCGGCTTTAATAGTCTCTGATGCAAATCTTCATTACCAAAGGCATATAAAAAGTGGGTTCCCATCAAAGACTGCAATGAACTAACAGCCGCTATTGACAGTGATCCACGAGCAATCTCACTAACCGCCAAACAATATGTAGTAAAGTCTGCTCCTGTCCCACCTACTGATTCAGGATAACGCAATCCAAAGAAACCTAAATCGCCCAATTTTACAAATAAATCCTGTGGAAAGGATTTGGCATCATCTATCGCAGCAGCTTTAGGAATAATTTCCTCATCACAAAAACGAGCAAAGGTATCTACTACCAACTGTTGTTCCTCGGTTAGTTTAAATATCAATCCTCCCAAAAGACCCTCCGACAACTTTGTCCACCGGTAGGTAAACTCTCTTGAGTGGAAAAGCATAATTTAGTTTTCAGTTCTTTATTTATTTCATCAACGACTGTCTTTAACCAAAAATCACATCCTACTTGATCCTCTGCTAGTAAGTTTTCCCTTTTGTGCCAATCATACCAAGGACAAGCATTATGTTTCGCCACTGTACTTTTATTACTAGTATTGCCAGCACTACTAGTACTACCAGTATTAATCACCACTTCCGCGTCCTCACCCATAGCTACACTGCTGGATACATAAAGTTGGGCCACCTGCCCAGCAATATCTTTTTCTTTATCTATCTTCTTTAAATAATATTTGGCAGTATCCTTACCAACTTCTGCCCAATATTGTTTTACCAATTCTATGGGATCAGTATCCGGTGACATTTTTAACACAGCGCGTCGCCATTCAAAATGAGATGCGCGCATAATATTAGCTAATAGATCAAATTTTTTATGTATGTCCATTATGATTTTATTCCCCTTCTACAATATCATCGGCCCTTTCAAACAGAACCCCTTTTAAAAGCAAGGTTTCTTCTTCTTTAATTTCTAAAGTTTTAGGATCAATGGCCACTTTATAAACATCCTTAGCTGTTTTTAATGATACGACCTTATTTCTCACATCCTCTATTACTTTTTCAACAGGGCGTTCAATGGGATTTCCAAATCCTCCACCGCCGCCAGCCACTTGAGTATAAGTCGTCCCTTTAGGAATGCCTTTGATTAAATCAAGGCTATACGGAGCATGCTTTTTGCCGTCAGGATAAACCAACTCAATAGAATTTAGATTACCGTCGCCTCCTCCCTCAAGACCAAAAGCCGGTTCAATATCACCATCACCGAATACTACCAGTTGAGTATTGTCAGAACCCACTTGATAAACCGTTTCAACTCCTAATCCCCCTCTCCACTTACCCGGTCCAGCCGAGTCACATTGATATTCATGTTTAATTAAATGATGAGGAGTTATATTTTCAAACATTTCATAATCCTGATCTAAAAGACCTCCAGAAGCGTCAATCATGCCAATATGATCATATCCATTTACTCCTTTAACGGCCCCAGATCCCCCCTTTAAACCCATAAAAAGAATATCAACGTACTTATCGTTAGTGCGAGGATTGATTCCGGTAGTGAGGGAGCATAACAAATGGTTCCAACCAGCCGTAACCCGATCAGGCATGGCGTGAACTAAGGCTCTAGTAATGGCATCCGCATTAACGGGGCAAAGATGATTTCCATATGTTGTAGCTGCTGGATACGACGCGTTGAGAATGGTTCCTTCAGGAATTATTATAGTTAACGGTTCTAGCATTCCCTGATTATGAGGTAGAGGTTTTACCACCTGTAAAAAAGTAAGAGTCGTAGCGGAAGCGCTAGAAGTAAAGGTTCCATTTACAAAAGCATCACTTTGAGGATCAGTACGTGAATAGTCAAAGGTAACCCGTTTGTCTTCGATGGTTATATCTACGGTAATTTTATATCTCTTATCTTTATTTTTCCCATCATAATAAACCAAGGCTTCTCCTTGATATTTCCCCTTAGGCATTTGCTCAATTTCCGCTTCCATCATTTTACGAGTTGAATTAAAAAGCTCTTGTTTATGTTCTTCAAAGCATTCTACTCCATACTTTTGAACCAAATTAATTAATCGTCTTTCTCCTACCACGCAAGAACCTATCTGGGCCTTCATATCAGCCTGAACAATATCAAAACGGATATTGGCGAAGATTAAATCCCAAACATCCTTTTTTAATTTCCCTTTTTCGTAGACTTTAACTGGCGGAATTCTTAAAGCTTCCTGCCAAACTTCAGTAGCGTTGGGATTATATCCACCTGCTACCGCCCCACCTATATCAGCCTGATGCCCTTTACAGGCCGACCAAGCAACTAATTCATTATTAAAAAAGATAGGTTTAAAGACAGCTACATCATTGTTTTGATTACCCATACTAAA
>CAZJDM010000201.1:0-7420 GCA_964544765.1 uncultured bacterium | reverse complement strand
ATCAAATTTTTTTTATTTTTCATGTCAAGGTGGGGTCTAGGCCTAACTTACATTAAAGCTAAGAGTTTAATTCAAAAATGGGGGGCTGATTTTGGAAAAAATTTTCCATCATCAGATAAGTTAAATAAAAAGGATAGTATTTATGCTCTTTCTATTCAATTTACGAGGTTAGATCGTTGAATACTAAGAAGACTGAAAGGTTGTAAATAAATGAAAAAATTTATTAATTTTTCTGTTTACTTGATGATATTGGGACAAATATGCTTTTTTGTTTTGTTTGTGTCAAGCAAAGATGCTTTTGCGGATAGGCATGTAGGTAATGGTGGTGATAATGTTAGGGGTGCTTTCTTATTAATGGGTGGTGCGGTTATTGATTTTTTATCTGATACTGAGGAAGGACAAGAGATAGTATTACAAAATAAATGGGATCTTAATTTATTAAAGGGTACCCTCAGGGCCAAAAACATATGTGTTATAAATGATTTAACTATGGAGTCCCCTACTCAATCAGAAAATTCCACCCAATCAGAATCTTTTGCCCAATTAGAACCTACTTCGCAAGAGGGAGATTGCCCTTTGGTTCCAATTAGTAACACTGACAATGGGGGTTCTGAAATAGAGGCTAAAACAGAGTATAACAAGCTCTTTTTGTTTAAGCAGGAGTGGAAGGATCATTATGATTTGAATCGTGATGTTTATTATTTAGTATTACATGAGATGTTGAGATTATTGTACGCTGCTTTTAAGTTGGAAATTTATAATGATGAAGATTATAGGTATTCATTTGCCGTAAAGCCATTTAAAGGTAAAAAAATCGACCCACCACCTGACTTTGATTTTGTATATGATCCTGATGAATTAAGATATCTGTGGGATAAAATTCGCTTTGAATCTGGTTGTTGTTTAGGCGATAACAGAGGTGATGGCGATACGGATTTCTTTCAATATTTCCATACTTTTTTGGAGCCAAGTAAAATTGATCCACCGCCTTCTACTCATCAAGATTATTTAAATGCTGACATTGGTAGTAATATTGATGAATTAGTGCAAGGTGGTTTAAAAGTTCTATATCAATATTATAACCAAAATCCGTCAATTAATTCTTTAGCTCCACCGCGAAAATATTTTACCCCTATTATGAAAAAATTGCGGATGGCCTATATTAAAGGAATTGTAAAGCAATTTTTTATTATCTCTTCTCATGGTCAAAGATGGCCGTCTTATAGTAAAAGATGGCCATCTTATAGTAAAGGATGGCCATATTATACTTTTTTAGTTCAAGATCATAATAATCAATTCTTTGGCTTTCAAATCAACAAAACTTGGTACGATTAATTAGTCCCTTGTTGTCCGGATTGGACATCAGTTAGTTGCCTAGATCTATTGACCAATTGAATTTGGTTTGTTAACTACTGCTTTAAGATATCGATATCGGGTTAAGAGGTCTATATTACTGAATAATTGTGCGTTTTTAAGTGTTTTTTTGAAAGGAATAAAATATGAAAAAGTTAAGTAAATTTGTGTTTGTTTTAATTATGATATTCTCATCTATTTATCTACAGTCTTCAGAATCAGTAGAATCAGACAGATCTGAAGAAGGAAATGATTTTTTTGCACGGGTTTTTCCCGGATTAGATGGAGATAATCATGTTGTGTGCACCTTTAAATTGGAAAGTATGAAAGATTATTTTATTACAATTTATCCTTATGGTAATAAACATAAGCATGCAAAATTAAATATTCTTATGCCTAGGGCGGAATTATTTGAATATTCAAATAATAAGAAAGATCATTATTATAATAAAGATTATGAGTCGGTGTTTGATAATCAAGAAGATAGCTTTTCATGGTTAATAACCAAAAAAGATAAGAAGAAAAAGAAAAAAGGAAAAAAGATCTTTGAAATAAGTTTACAAGGATCTGAGGGTGACGATAAAGCTAAAGGAAAAGCTTGGCTAAGTAAGAAATTTGCCAATGACAAAAATATTAATAATGATGATGCAAAAATTTCCTGTGAGTGGGAATATATAGACTGATTTTTATTGAGCTTGGTTTGCTTGATACTTTGCTCTTTTCCCATCCTTTTCATCATTCTAGATCTTCCAGGAAAAAGGGCAAAGTATTTTTTCCATCATTTATTTGCTGCATTTATTTGATTTTGGCACGTTTTGGTTTTGGATTAGGTCTGCTTGGATTTCGTTTTTGGTATGTTTTTTCTATAAAGGCTTTTATATCAGCTGCAGAAGATAAAGCTGGAATAAAAATCCAATCTCCAGGAACCCAGGAAGATTCCTCCTTACTACCTTTTACTACCTGTATAAAAGTAATTTCTTGATGATTTTGTGGTGATCTTACTTCAAAGTAAACTTTTTCTGCTACATATTTGAATACTTTAGCAGAAACACTGGACAATGCTTGGTCAATGGATCTTAGTGTTTCTAGGTAGTCTTCTTTAGAAACTTCGAAAACGTAAAGGCCATCTTCTCTGATTTTTTTAGCACAATGAAACGCAATATTTTTTGAAATAAAGCGGACAATGATAGAAAGATCTTCCTGCGATATATCATTTGGAAAAGAAATAAACTGTTTGGTAAAGTCGTTTATAGTAATATAATCATAAAGTGGAAAATAATTAGTGGGACCTATACTAAATACAATGGGATAAAATTTCAAACTGGGATCGTATTTTGGTAGGGATGGGTCAAGTTGTGTCAAAATTGGAATAAGAGCTGTTTGAACTGTTTCAATTCCTCTTGAATATTCTGCAACTAATTCTGCAAAATGAGTTTCTGAATCACTTTCAGGCTGCAAGTCCAATTGAGTCATATAACCATGCTCACCTGTTTGTTTTGGTATTTTAATTTTATTAGGGTAAGTGATTTTTAATTGGTTATCTAACAACATTTGCAATTGATTTTGAGGAATATTATATGGGATATTTACAAAAATGGTTTTTAATATTGGTGCTGTCGAATAATGAACAGTTGGTTTGGTATTAGCTGGACGAATACCAAATTTGTAAGAAACGGGCCTTTTAAAACTTCTTTCTTTTTGTCGAATAACAGCAGTGACTGTTTTAATTGCTTGCCTCATTTCGGCTTGATAAGCTTTTACACTCTTACCATTCTCTTTGGAAGGACGTTCTAACTTGAAGTATATTGGGTAATCTTGATATAGAGCCAGATAAGATTTTAAAGTATTGGCCGATATATTGTAAGGAACTTCAACTTTTTCATTTTTACTCATATTTAAAGGATCATCACCGTTGACAATTAAAAATTCTTTGTATGTAGATTTGTTATAGGCATGGAAGTGATGTACCGCCTGTCCGACGGTTTTGTAGCCTCTATGGAAACGGCTGATATCTAATTGTTGATTAGGTCTTTGTCCCCCAACATATAAATATTTTAGCCCTACACTGGTGCCCTCAGGACCCTCTATGTTCCAAAACAAACAAAAGGCCAGTTCATAAAAATAATCCAACGAATTTCCCTTGGCCGGTAAATAAACTATTTCCTGTGTTTCTGTCCAGCACTGATTGTTCTTTTGAGCTTTCTCCAAAGATCCTTTGGAGAAATGCACGAAATCAAGATCCTCAAGTAATTGTCCACGATTAAAACCTAAAGATGCCCTAATATTTAATGCGTTTTGCAATTTTGGTAATCCCTTTACCTCATCTCCAGTATAAGAAACTGCTTGGAGGTTAAAGTAATTATTTCCAAGATAAGAAAAGGAAAATGCTATGGCTAAGAATATAATTAATTGAAATGACCTCATTAATAACCCTCCCGATTTAAATCTTACTACGAATCTTATGCTGCGTAAAAATATAAATGTTTGTCTTAATAAAACGTGATTTACTTTAATAGCAAAAAGCAATGAAATAATCAATTATTAAAATTAGTTATAACTATATCTTCTTTATCTTCTTTTTTATCTTCTTTTTCCACAATCATACACGTACTATCATTGTCTTTTATATGAAAAGGTGATATTTTTTATAAATCTAATAATAAAAAATAGTAATAAAAATCAGGAGAAAATCATGCTTAAGTTTATTAGACTACTCGGTTCATCATCTTTTGCTGTTGGCCTTTTTGCGATACTTTTTATAGGAATTCCCTGGATCGTGACTGTTGCTCAAGAACCCAGTATAGGAGGTCAATTACCGTGGTGGTTCAAGTGGTCGATTTATCTTCTGTTTGGAGGTATTTTGGTTGTAATGATATCTGTAGCTATCGGGCAATTTATATTGCGTCCCAAGCAGGATTTATTGGAAGCGGATGAGGCTGATTTTTCAGATCTTCTAGTGGAGAATTGTGACTATGTTCCTGGGCGGGAAGTAAGCGAAGTGCTAGGGTTGGTACAAGGACATACCGTTTATGCTATTTGGCTTGGTAATGATATTTCTGCCTTGGTTAAACTAGTTCTGGGGGGTGAGCTTACAGAATACACAGAGATGATGGGGAAGGCTCGAGTTTTGGCTTTACATAGAATGAGAGCACAAGCTCATGAATTGGGAGCCGATGCAATAATAAATGTTCGTTATATGACTACCAGCGTGGTGGGTACTGCTTCCGAACTTCTAGCTTACGGTACTGCTGTCAAACTGAAACCAGCGTAAATTAAAGAGGGTTTTGGACGGGGATCAAAACCCTCTTTATATATCGGCTATTGATTATCGGGAGCTACATACTCCCACTCTAAGAAGGAGTTCTAAAGCTCTTGAAAGATTGTCACTAGAGTGAAGATGTAGAGGGTTTGAGTTTTTGTTTCTTAAGCGTAACTCATAACGAAATTTTGGGTGAATATCTATATTTTTTGTATCAATTAGACAAGGAACTCCATTTATTCTACATATTCTATGCTCTTGTAACTTGTCCACTATCTTTTTCACTCTACTTATTGCTTTTAATACGTCCTTATCTCTATAACTGTTTTGGTATTTGCATGAATCACAACCATCCATAAAACCTTGTATGGTTTCTGAAGATAAGATTTGTAGTTCCGAACCTTGTTGATTGGTTTTTAATTTTATTCCTTCAAGAAATAGATCTAATGGTTCACTTTGGTATTCTTCTTCTCCTTCTGTTTCAACATCTCCTTCAACACCTCCTTCAACATCTATTTCCTCTTCTGCTTCTGCTTGATTTTCTACTTCGGTACTGGTAACTCTTAACCTGGAATGATATTCAAATTCATCTGTGTCCACTGGTATTATATTAGTTTGCACATTAATACCTTCAGGAAATCGAATAATAAATTGTTCATAATTAGTTCTAGGTTCGGCATTTACACGCCCAATAAAGACCTCACAATTGGGTGGGGTGGCGTATAAATTAAAAAAGCTGCCAGCGAAAAGAATTGAAGTTAATAGAAATTTTTTTACACACATACTGTCCTCCTTTGTTAGTTAATACGTTTGTTAAACTTACTAACAGGACATACTTGGATGGCTTAAATTTATCAAGTTGATGATCGTTAAAACATGCATATAATGGTTCCTCGGAGTTTCCACTTATAATAAATCCAAGTTAAATACAGATATTCATTTCTGATAAGACCCGGATAAGCTGTGATGAAGTTCTTAATGAATAAATTTTTAATTTGGTTTTATGTTTTCCTATATAAATTGAATATGATAATTCTTGATTATCATTCATAGTCGAATTAATGAAACATTTTTGTTTATGAAATAAACATGTTCCTGTTGAGTTTAAATATTTTATCGAATGTAAAAGATTTTCCAGTGCAGTTAGCGTTTGTACGTCTAGAAATTCTTTAGTAACTGGGCAAAATTTACATTGGATTTTTTCGACACGAAAGATTGTTTCTTTTCTTCTAATAATAAAAACACTATTTGGATTACTTGGGTCAAATGGATTAATTTCTACTTCACAATGTTCATTTTTATTGGGATCAGGATCTAGTTTTAAAATTATATCATTATCATGAGAAAAAGTTTCAATAAGACGAAATACATTACCTTTATCAGCATTTTTATCTGAATAACAAAGTTCAATAGTATTTTCTTGGATCCTTATTGATTGATGTCTGTTGTCTGGATTCAATCTGGAATGGTTATCACAGTTACCAATCTTAATATATACTTGTTGCCGAACAACAGGGATGACTTTTAGAGCAAATTCTCTGGCCTCCTTTTGGTTTTCTGGTTGTTTAGATAAAATAATATGTGCTATCTCATGTAGTAATAATCTTTTCACAGCTTTAAGTTTTACAGGGAATTCCTCATCTGCTGTTCCAGCGAATGCTGTGAAGAATGGGTTTAGTATTTCGATGTAAGGTGGAACTAGACTATAATCCAGCATGAGCAGTTTACCATTTCTATATCTCGGAGGACTATATGGGTTGATTTTTAATTGTTTTAGAAGTTTAATAGCAAGTTCTCTTTTACTGGGGTATTGAGTAAATAAATCTAAATCAATTGAGGATAATAAAGGAGTCAATTGCCTAATAGCCTGACTTAATAATTCCCTGGATGCATCAAAAGCGAAACCACCATTACCAACTCCAACATGGTCCTCGCTTTTATTCTCAGTTTCTTTAGTTAGAATTGGTGATGTACTAAAGAAACTACTGAATAACAAAACTATTAAAGTATAAACTCTTAAATTGTTCATATTTCTTAAATGCCTCATGCCTTTTAAATGGTCCATATTTATTTCTTTTAATTTGTTAAGTTAAAAAACTGGATGTTAAATTGATAAACTGCGTCTTTTAAGTTTGCTTGATTTATATGCAAACTCAGTTTTCTTTTAAAATCATTCACTAAATCCTTAATTTCGGGAATACTTTTTTTATTAATAGCGACTGTAATGCCGGATATTTCACGTTCTTCAATAGGTTGATGATACAAAGCATGGTGAGATTTTCTCATCATTTGAGAATGGTGTTCCTTAAAATAACTATCAGGTATTTTAGTGTCAGCATTAATTACGGGAGAAGATTTTACAATTTTTTCTTGTTTATTATATTTAATTAATTTTAACTTAAATAATCGCTCAATTGCTTCCTCTATCTTACTTTCATCGACCTTTAAGATTCTGGCAATATGTGAAACTCTAAACTCAATTGAAGGAACCTTAGTTAGCTCGAGTATGGCCCAATAGTACCAATTACATATTAAAGGAAATTGGTCTTTATCAATTTGCTTGACTTGAGCATAACTGGTTATCTCCAATAACCTATTAAAGAGGATTTCTTTAAGCTTTTCATTTTTGGTAGTTTGATACTCTAGTAATGTTAAGAAATGTTCTCTTTCTTTTTGACCAAAAGAGAGCTTTTGGGTTAATTTCACAGCCATTTCTTTAGATAAATTTTTTTGTTTATTTACAACTTGAATTAATAATGTATGGCTCACACTACATCTTTTAGCAATACTTCTAAGTGATAAATGTTT
>CAZJDM010000200.1:0-7435 GCA_964544765.1 uncultured bacterium | reverse complement strand
ATCCGAGTTGGATAGTAGTTTTAGAGATTGTTATCTTCATTTTTGTGTTATTAGCAGCGGTCTTATATTTTGGACGCAAAGGAGTGTTTTCATGGCCGAAGAAGATAGATATCTCACATCTACAGTAGGTGAGATAGAAAATCCTTATGTCCAATATAAACTTCCATCTCAAATTTTGGATATATGTCGAGCTATGTCTTTATGGCCCTTGAGCTTTGGATTGGCTTGTTGCGCAATTGAGATGATGTCAACGGGTATGGCAAGATTTGATTTTTCTCGATTTGGTAAAGAGGTGTTTCGACCATCTGTCAGACAAGCTGATTTAATGATTGTTGCTGGTACCGTTAATAAGAAAATGGCTCCTTTGTTAGTTAGATTATATGAACAAATGCCAGCTCCCAGATATGTTATGGCGCTAGGTAATTGTGCTATAAGCGGTGGTCCTTTTGTCTATGAGGATCAATATAGTGTTGTTGAGGGAGTAGGCAATTTAGTACCGGTAGATATTTACGTACCTGGATGTCCTCCTAGACCTGAGGCTTTGTTAGAAGGATTTTTTGAATTGCAGGAAAAAATTACTGGTCGTAGATGGTGGCCCCAACCTGAGGGAGGTGAGACAGTATGATTCCCAATTGGCTCGATAGTTCAATATGTATTGCTGTTACGGTTAGTAATATGGAAACCAGGGGCCAGAATTTAGCTGTTCAGCTAGGCAAGGTTAATTTATTAAGAATAGTAAAGAAGCTAATGGATAATAAATATTTTTTAGAAGATATCTCCGCAATTGATGTAAGCGAAGGATTTCAAGTAATTTATCATTTTGCTCATTGGGAAATTGAAGGTCGGATAACTTTGAGAGTATTAATATCTCATGATCAGCCCCACATCCCATCTATATATTCAATATATTCTGGTGCGGATTGGCATGAGAGGGAGTGTCATGATTTCTTTGGTATAAAATTTGTAAATCATCCAGGTTTAAAACCCTTACTTTTGCCGGATGATATGAAATTAAGACCTTTGCTTAAGGACGATAATACTAGGTGTTCAATCAATAAAATTTTACCTTTGGAGCAACAGGTAAGTTCGGTATTGGGTGAACATGGATAAAGGAATGGTAAGTATAAACAGCAATAAAAATAACAATAACAATAACGATATAGTGGGAGGCGATTACTACTCCCGGTATTTTGAAAAAGGGAAAAAAAAGGATACCTTAATACTAAATATGGGGCCACAGCATCCATCTACTCACGGAGTGCTGCGCATTCTGCTTGAACTTGATGGTGAATATATTGTCAGGGCAGAACCTGTTATAGGTTATATTCATCGAATGCATGAAAAAATGGCTGAAAATAGAACCTATCTTCAATATGTTCCCAATATGGGTCGAGTTGATTATTTAGACGCAATGGCCTGGAACTGGGCTTACGTAGGAGCGGTTGAAAAATTGGCTGCTATTCAAGTTCCCAAAAGGGCAGAATATATCCGTGTTATAGTAGCTGAACTTAATCGAATTAGTTCTCATCTTGTATGGTGGGGGGCGTTTTTGCTTGATTTAGGAGCTTTTACCCCGATTATGTATTCCTTTGATGATAGAGAACAAATTTTAGATTTGTTACAGAGCTTGTCAGGATCGAGACTGACATATTCTTATTTTCATTTTGGAGGAGTAAATAAGGATATTACGTCTAGTTTTAAAGATAAGGCTTTGGCCTTTATAAAGAGAATGAAAAGCCGTTTACCCATGTATAAGGGCCTAGTTACCGATAATTATATTCTGCGAAAAAGGCTAGAGGGCGTAGGCATTATTTCTTTAGATATGGCGCGAAGATATGGCGCTACAGGACCTGTTTTAAGGGGTTGCGGTCAGAAATACGATATTCGTAAAGCTGAACCATATTCTATTTACAATCAACTGAAATATGAAATAGCAGCCAATGACAAATGTGATGCTATGGCTAGATATTTAGTTCGTTTAGCGGAAATTGAGCAGAGTTTATTAATTATTGAACAAGCAATATATCACATGCCGGATGGAAAATACAGATTGTCTAAAGTCCCTCGCCAAGTTAGGCCTCCTATGGGGGATGTATATTTTGCGGTGGAAGGAGCAAGAGGAAAAATAGGGATCAATGTGCATAGTAATGGAGGAAAACAAGCTTATCGAGTAAAACTACGTTCGCCTGGGTACTCCAATTTAAGCTTGTTAGGAGAATTGGCGCAAGGTGTTTTACTTGCCGATGTTGTGGCTATTTTAGGAAGTTTAGATTTGGTAATACCGGAGATTGATAGATGATGATATTGTCTCATCCACTTGTACATATGGTAGTTGGTTTGGTGATTTTACTTATTTTTATTGTTCTCAATGCTATCGTTTTAATTTACATGGAACGAAAAATAGCTGGGCATGTTCAAAGGCGCCCAGGTCCGTTACACGTTGGTCCTCATGGTATTTTGCAGCCTTTTGCTGATGTATTGAAACTTTTAGGAAAACAAATTGTATGTCCTCCTACCGGAGATAAATTATTATTTTGGCTGGCACCAATTATTGGATTTGCTCCGGTTGTGGTATGTTTTATTCCTATTCCATTTAGTAGCAGTTTTACTATTTTAGATATTAATTTGGGTATAGTATTGATTCTGGCCTTTTCCAGCTTGAATGTTGTTGCTTTGTGCATGGCTGGATGGGGATCAAATAATAAATGGAGCCTTTTGGGCGCGGCTAGGAGTGTCGCTCAGTCAGTGGCTTATGAGATTCCTCTTTTAATTGTCGTGATGGCAGTAGCGGCTGTTAGCGGTTCCTTGAAATTAAGTGAGATAGCAAATCATCAGGGAGATTGGCCGTGGCAATGGAACTGGCTATATAATCCTCTGGCTTTTTTAATATTTTTTATTTGTGCTGTTGCCGAAACCAACAGAAATCCATTTGATTTACCTGAAGCTGAGAGTGAATTAACGGGAGGATTCCACACCGAATATTCTGGTATGACCTTTGGGCTGTTTTTTCTGGCTGAGTACGCCAATATGATGATTGTGTGCAGTGTAGGGGCAGTATTATTTTTAGGAGGAAGCCAAGGTCCTATTGCAGATGGCTGGTGGTGGTTCCTGCCTAAAATGTATTTACTATTAATAATCATGATGTGGTTTCGATGGACCTTTCCTAGGGTAAGATTTGACCAACTTCTAAATTTAAGTTGGAAATGGTTGACTCCCTTGGCTTTAATCGACTTGATTGTAACCATAATTTTGGTGAAGATGTGAGAATAGAACCGTTAAAAGAAGCTGCTACTTGTATTTGGAGTTTATTATCCGGGCTTTTTATTACCGGAAAAAATTTTTTAAAACCTCAAATTACCACCATTTATCCTTATAAAGAAATCTCTAATGTTAATACCTTTCATGGACATATAGAGTTAACACCTAGTGACGATGATTCTAGTATCCCTAGATGCATTGCTTGTCAAGCTTGTGCTAGAGCGTGTCCTTCAGATTGTATTGAAGTTATTGCCCAGGAAAATCCTTCTTATATAGATGAGACTAGTGTAGATAAGGTTGAATCCAAAACATCAGACGCACCAGTTGAATTAGTGGGAGATCGATTAGTGCCCAAAGTAAAACATCGTATGCCGCCTCGGAAAGTAAAAAGAGTTCCTTCTTTATTCACTCTTGATTTTACTAAATGTAGTTTATGTGGACAATGTATAGATGTCTGTCCGGCTGACGCAATTGTATTTTCTAATAATGTGTATTTAGCAACAACCAATCGAGAAGAACTTATAATGGATTTAATAGCACGACTTAAAAAGGAGTATTCATAGTGGAAATCGTCAATAACGTTTTCTATTTTTTATACCTGGGAATCATTATTGGCGGTGGTTTATTAGCTGTTCTTAGTCAAAGTTTGGTAAGGGCTTTTGTGGGTTTAGTATCGGTGATGTTTGGAGTAGCGGGAATGTATTTTCTAATTAATACTCCATTTGTCGCATTTATGCAGATTTTAATTTATGTCGGAGCCATTAGTATCCTGATCTTTTTTGCAATTATGTTAGCTAAACCACCGGCGGGTAGTGAGGAACAAAAGAGAAAAAATTGGGGTAAGATCTTATTAGCAGTGTTGATGGGTTTGGTTCCAACGGTTTTTGTTGTAGTTGCCGGGGTAATGAAAATAAAACCAACTAATATTCTTCCCAGAAAGATCGAGGTAGTTGAGTTGGGGGGGGCGTTATTAGGTCGATATGGATTAGCTTTTGAACTTATTTCGGTGGTTTTGTTTGTTGCCATGGCTGGGGCGGTAGTTCTGGCTTTTGAGGAGAAAAGTAAATGACAGATCTTATTATGTTCCAACTGGCCTCACTAATACTTTTAGGACTAGGTATGTTTGGACTGATTTATAGGCAAACATTAGTGGGAATATTAATAAGTGTAGAATTACTGCTTAATGGAGCGGGACTTTCTATTATTGTAAATACCCAACTTACTAATGCGGATTCTGTTCTTGGTCAGTTGGCAACTCTTTTGGTGATGGGATTGGCGGCGGCAGAGACCACAATAATTCTGGCGATCATTATTGTAGTTTCCAAACGCGTGAATAGTATTGAGGGAGATCAATTAAACTTGTTAAAAGGATAGCATGGAAACATATCGTCTTTTATGGCCAATTATTATTACCGGAATTGCTCCTTGGGGTATTTATATCTTTCGTAAAGATCCCAACAAAAGAGAAGGCATGAGTTTGGTGGCATCTCTTCTAACTTTTTTGTTAGTAGCTTCTTTTATTCCTGGGGTTTTAGATGGAAATGTTTACCATTGTACTGTTTTTAACTTGATACCCGGAATTAAACTAAAATTAGCTGTAGATGGCCTTACCCTGTTATTTGCTTTAATCGCGTCCTTTTTATGGATTTTGGCAACCTTTTATAATATCGGATATATGCGTTCTTTAAAGGAACATGCTCAAACTAGGTATTATTTTTGTTTTGCGGTAGCTATCTTTGGGGCCCTTGGCGTAGCCATGAGTGCTAATATCTTCACTCTTTATTTATTTTACGAAATAATTACTGTTTTCACTTATCCTTTAGTTGCTCATCATCAGGACCAGGAAGCTTATTCTGGTGGAAGGAAATATTTGGTTTACCTTATGGGAACTTCCAAGTTATTTCTGTTGCCGGCAATGGTTATGACATATGTAATATGCGGTACTCTTGATCTTAATTTGAGCAATATCCAAGATGGTATTTTCCCTTTAGATGCTGATCCCCTAGCTGTTACCATTACTTATGTTTTGTTTATTGCTGGTTTGGCTAAGGCAGCCATTATACCCTTTCATAACTGGCTTCCATCGGCAATGGTCGCACCTACCCCTGTTTCGGCTTTATTACATGCGGTAGCGGTTGTTAAAGCTGGAGTATTTGCGGTGTCGCGAATAATCCTGTCTTGTTTTGGTTTGGAAACTATGGGGAGATTGGGTTTGGATCTGCCAACGGCTTATATTGCAGCCTTTACAATAGTTATAGCTTCGGTTATAGCTCTTACCAAGTTGGATTTAAAAGCCAGGTTAGCTTATTCTACTATCAGTCAACTTTCTTATATTGTAATTGGGGTAGCCATGCTTAGTCCAAAAGCGGTATCAGGGGGATTATTACATATGCCCCATCATGCTTTTGCTAAAATAACACTCTTTTTTGCAGCTGGAGCTATATATGTAGCGACTCATATAAAAAGGATCGACATGCTTTCGGGAATGGGTCGTAGAATGCCGTGGACCTTTGCGGCCTTTGGTTTAGCTTCTTTAAGTATGATTGGGGTTCCTCCGGTAAGTGGTTTTGTTTCCAAATGGTATTTAGTTAATGGAGCCATGGAAATAGGACAGGTGGTATTATTATGTGCATTGCTGGCAAGTACTTTGCTTAACGCAGTTTATTTTGTTCCGATAGTTTACAATGGTTTCTTTGGAAAACCAGCTAGTGATATTAATCTTGAAGATTATCATGAAGCTCCGTTGTCAATGGTTATACCATTATTTTTAACAGCGGTTATAAGTGTAGCTCTGGGGATATATCCTCAAATATTCTATGGTTTAGTAAAAATATTTGGGGGGTTTTAATGGATCTACGAAAAATTTTAGGAAATTATTTAGAAGAACAAAGGCATAATACACCTTTTTGGAAAAAGTTTTTTTATGGAGCCTTAATAGTTTTGGTGGGTTTAAATCTGGTAATTTATACTCATCATCCTCATTTCAGTTTAGAAAAAATTCCAGGATTTTGGGCTGTATTTGGTGCGGTAGCAGCGATTATACTGGCTAAAGGGGCCAAAGGCGCTGCTCATACAATTCTGGGTAAACATGAGGATTATTATGATGATTGATAATTTTGACACCAATTTTAAGTTTTTAAGGGATTTGAGAGGCTTTTATGGCACTTGATTTTTTACATCCCTCTATATGGTTTTTTGCTCTAGTTTTGCTCTTGCTGGTATGGAGGGGACAATCGTGGAGATATATACTGCCTATAAGCGGCATTCTGGCGATTGTAAGCGTGATATTAATGAAAGGTGGAACTTATTCTCAATTTAACTATTTGGGTGAATATTTAACAATGGGTCGGGTAGATTCTTTATCGATTTTATTTGCTCATGTCTTTGCTATTCAGGCTCTAATAGGTTTTATATATGCTTGGCACGTTAAAGATAAAGGGAAACATATTGCTGCTGCTTTATATGTAGCGGGAGGTTTTGGATGTGTCTTTGCCGGCGATTATATCACTTTGTTTATATTCTGGGAATTGATGAGTGTTGCCTCTACCTTTGTTGTTTGGTTGGCCCGAAATCCAACCTCAGTTCAAGCTGGTTTTAGATACTTTTTGTTCCATACTTTAGGCGGCTTGTTTTTATTGGCCGGTATTTTATTAAGATATAAAGCAACTGGGTCCTTTGAATTTACCTCCATAAGTCCTGAGCAGGCCCAATATTATGACTATTTGATCTTAATTGGATTTTGTGTAAATGCAGCGGTTGTGCCTCTACATGCTTGGCTTCCTGATTCTTACCCCGAAGCAACTATAACCGGCGCTGTTTTTATGAGTGCTTTTACTACTAAGACAGCAGTTTATGTGCTTATTAGAGCTTTTGCCGGTTTTGAGATATTGGCGGTGATGGGTACTATTATGGCATTGTATGGTGTTTTTTATGCAACGGTTGAAAATAATGCTCGTCGAATTTTGTCCTATCATATTGTTTCGCAGGTTGGATATATGGTTGCTGGTTGTGGTATAGGTACGGCACTAACCTTAAACGGATCATCGGCTCATGCTTATGCTCATATTATTTATAAGGGCCTTCTCTTTATGAGTACGGGCTGTTTGCTTTATGCGGTAGGAACAGCTAAATTGAGTCAATTGGGCGGATTGATAGGTAAACTGCCATATGTTTTTAT
>CAZJDM010000199.1:0-7470 GCA_964544765.1 uncultured bacterium | reverse complement strand
GAATTATTGTTAAGTGAGGATAATCAAAATTTAGGACCCAGGTGAACAATTACGATAATTCTATGACCTTTAATATTTTGTTGGCATTTTTTAGGCTTAAGGGCTGTTTATTATTTAGCACTAGCGATAATGTAGCTGGTGAGACTCCCAAAGTTCGTGCGAATGAATTTAATGAATATTGAGGATTTTGCTCTATTCTTCTTGCTAATTCATTTTTAAGTATAAAATTATAAAACAGTTCAATAGCTTCCATGTGCGTAAACTAAATAAAATTATAATAAATGTCAATTTTATTTTAAACAATCTATTTAAAATAAATTAAACAGCGTCGTGGGCAGAAACCCGCACACGGCGTTATTAATAATAATTTATAATAATATGGAAAAGTATTAATTCTTTAGAATCGCTGTTATTAGGGTTATTTCCCCTTATTCAGAGATTCTAAAGCTGTTAATTCATTCTGATACCGTTATCAATAGCCTGTGTTTATGTGTTCAAAGGTTTTTAGGAGAGGCAGGAAACCAGCAACTGGGTCTAGAATCACCAATAACTCCATTAACAAGTGTGTCTATTCTGCATTGGTAAGATGGATAATATTCGGAAGACAGGTTAAGCTCTTGAGCTATTTCATTACTTTTTGTAAATAAAGATATATCAGCATCACTTTCTTCAAATTTGAATATTGACATAATACCACTTTTGATTGCCGCCATAGCGCGAGAACAAAATTTTAGCTCTTCTGTGGCGGTAAAAATATTGGTACAAAAACTATAAATATCTCCATTGACTTTATCTATTTCTACCGGCGGGTTTTCTGGTTGTAAATATTTAAAGACTTTTTTTAAACAAGTAGTAGTTGCAAAATAATCAGCTTGACCCTCGGTGGATACTTCATTTTTTTTATAAGGCGCACCGCCAACACCATGACCAAGTTCATGACAAATAACTAGTGCCAATCCATCTCGATTCATCTCATCAAGATTGCCTAATCCACCAAAGACCGATATCATATGGATAACTTCGATATCACCTGGTGGTAATATTGATAATTCACTTTCTGTGCAGTCTTCGGTTAAAGCCTTAACGTATGAAGAGTAAGTGACATCATATTGCCAAGGATCTTCGGGGCCTAATACTGAATTAATTACCAAATATTCCTTTCGATGTTGAATCAGATAATCATTGTAGGCTCTATCTATCGCTATAATAACCTGATTTAAATCATCTCTAGAAGCTTTGGCCCATACAGTACAACTCAAACAAAAAATACTAATCAGCAATAATAATCGACAGAACATGCTCGTCTTGCTCCATTAGGCTTCTTAAAGTAAATAATTACAATTTTTAAACACAATTTATTTGATAAGGTTTATAGCACAAAAGAATTTGGAATGAAAGGTAACAATTAATTTAGAGCTTTTGCTTTTAGTTTTCTTTGTTTAAAATTATTGAATAATGGATCAAAAAAATATTTCCACAACAGAGTTTCCTTTAAGACTTGGAACTAGTATAGTAAAATTACACATTTTGAGTACTCGCTATCCCAAGATAAATTTAATCAATCTACATAGCGATGAAACAACGTCGATTAAGGTTGGTAAAGCTTTTTTGCAGAACCATCAAGGGACATTTTCCTATTTATCTCATAACCCAACCCGTAATATTATTTTCCATTTAAACCATCAAGAAGTAAGTTTTGACCCTAATCGTATGTTCTCAAAAAGTGGCATAACAGGAACTCTAGAGGAAACAAACTCCTTTAGCAAAGAGGCCTTAAAAATAAATCTAGGTTTTCCTTTCTTTTTGATAATTGGTTTTTTAGTGTTGTTAAAAAAATTAAAAAAGGAATCAATAATTGGCAAACTAAATGGCCCCATAAACATGTCTTTACTGAGATTGATGATTTGAACACTTATATGAGTCAAAAAGATTCTGGGCTGTGGGAGTCGTTTAATGAATCCTTTTCGATTCTTTTAAATGTGAATGTAAAAAAATTAAGAAAAGAAATGAAAGCATTTGAGGAAAAATGGTCCGAGAAATTAAACCTATTAGATATAGAAAATAATGAAGCTATGGCTCAAAAAATTGATGTCTTTTTAAGTTATTGGAACGATCAAGATTTTAAGAAGTTATCGGAGACCATAAATGAGTTATCGGATACGGATGATATAGGGGTCGAAGAATTTAAAAAACTTGATGATAAAATACAAACCAAGCTATTACGTCTGACTATAGCAGTAATTAGTTTTGAACAAAGAAAGCTTTTAATGAAATTCAGTCCTATTGTAAAAAAATATTTACTGCAAATACGCAATGAGGATATGGCTCAAAACTCATTTGAAACAATTCGAAACTTTAAAGGTGATGCGGTTTTTATTCAGGTTGGTGAGGCCCATAGAGAGGGAATTGCTAAATTGTTAGCTCAAAAATTAAAAAAATTTAGTCTCACTGAATTAAAGAGAGTGAATGCTGAAATCTAAGCAAGATACCATAGTGAGTTTATGTTTAGATTTATTTGAACTCTAGAACTCTAGAGGGTGCATTTCATTTGAGTTGGTAAAAATTATGCTGCCAATTCAAGGAAAGTGCGATTTATCAATAGAGAAATTGAATATAGCTCTGGTCGTCAACCAAATATCGTGAATATTAAAATACCCAGAAATCCCCAAATAGCAGAACCTCTAGATAAATTAGTGTTGCTCATATGCCTATCCTTGGAATGATTGTAACTTAGTAGAATAATTTTATCACTTTTTACAAAAATAGGCTTATGAATTTTTATCTAGTGGAGAATAAAACTCTAGATACCAGCTATACCAAAGTTTTCCACCAAAACTTTAGCTACGTTTGGCGATAAAAAGGCAGGCAATGTCGGTCCTAAATGAATATTTTTTACTCCCAAATGAAGTAGAACCAATAATACAATTACCGCCTTTTGTTCGTACCAGGCAATATCGTAGTAAATAGGCAAGTCGTTAATATCTTTTAAACCAAATACTTCTTTTAGTTTTAAGGCTATTACTGCTAAAGAGTAAGAGTCGTTGCACTGACCAGCATCTATTACTCGTGGAATGTCACCAATCGTTCCTAAATCCAATTTATTATATCTATATTTTGCACAGCCAGCAGTTAGGATGACAGTGTCTTTCGGTAAATTTTGGGCAAATTTGGTGTAATATTCTCTAGACTTGTGTCGCCCATCACATCCAGCCATTACGCAGAATTGTTTAATAGCTCCTGATTTAACCGCATCAACAATTTTATCTGCTAGAGCTAATACTTGATCATGGGCGAATCCACCAACAATTGCTCCTTGTTCAAGTTCCTGCGGGGGAGGGCACTTTTTAGCATGTTCGATGATGGGACTAAAGTCCTTGGGCTTATTTTTTTTACTTTCAATATGCTTAACTTCATTGAAGCCAACAACACTAGTTGTGTATATTCTATCTTTGTAACTTTTCTTAGGTGGAGTGATACAATTGGTCGTCATAAGGATAGGACCATTAAATTTTTCAAATTCTTCGTTTTGTTGCCACCAAGCGTTTCCATAATTACCTACCAAATGATCATACTCTTTAAATACTGGATAATAATGGGCCGGTAACATCTCGCAATGGGTATAAACATCAACTCCGGTTCCTTTGGTTTGATCCAACAGATCCTTTAGATCTTTTAGATCATGACCACTGATTAGGATGCCTGGATTATGACGTACTCCAAGATTTACGTTGGTTATTTCAGGTTTTCCATAGGCATCAGTATTAGCCTTATCTAAAAGAGCCAGAGTATTAACTCCAAATTGACCGGTTTCAAATACTAGGGCAAAAAGTTCATCCACCACCATTTCGTCATTTAAAGTCTTTGATAAGGCTTGTTGCATGAAAGTATAAATTGATTCATCTTGGTGTCCTAATATTCTTGCGTGATGCGCGTAAGCTGCCATTCCTTTGATGCCATAGGAAATAATTTCTCTTAGTGATCTGATATCATCATCTTTGGTTGATTGAATGCCCACACTGGAGGCCTTGTTCAAAAACTCTTTTTCATTGTCAGAATACCATGTAACGGCATTATGAACTGGTTCTTTTAATTGACCCCCCGCATCTGTTACTTTGGATCGTAAGTGATTTCTAATTTTTAAACCTTCTTTAATCAGATTGTTGAATCTGATTTGATCAAAATTAGCGTTGGTAATAGTGGCAAACAAGGCATCAGTTATAAATTCATCAGCTTTAGATGTTTTAATGTTCAATTCTTTTGATGCTAGCGCTACGACTGATATTCCTTTAACTACATACATTAATAGATCTTGAAGATTGGATACTTCCTTTGATTTTCCACAAACACCAACAGTTTTACATCCTTCATTTTTTAATGCTTCCTGACATTGATAACAAAACATAATTCACTCTCCTATTCATTAGATTATAAATTGAGTATAATATGATTGATTTTAGACATCCTTGACTTAAGTCAAGAAATAAGAATTTTAATTATAATTATAATTTTTATTGCAATTTCTATTGTAATTATTATTGTGCGCTGAAAGATTATTTTGAAAAGATGTATCCAGAATATCAAAAATTTCTTGCTGTAAAAAAAGAGATGGATCCGGGTGAGCTTTTTTATTCTGAAATGTATAAACGATTATTTTAATGCACTAACCATGAAGATTTACCCTGAGATTTACCGCCTATTTATTGACAAATTACCAAAAAACATTGTAGCTTAGCTTTTTGGCTTAAGCTATTTGCAAGAAAGCTGAGAACGGAAGACTGATAATTGAAGGCTGTGACCCATGGAAATCCCAAAAGTGGGACGGACGAGGTCCGCCCTATGACCTAAGAGGAAAACATTATGAAGAAAAAGAAGGTTGCTTTTCAAGGTTTAAAGGGATCATATAGTGATCAGGCTTGTATGGAAAGATTACCTGGATACAAACGTAGGCCGTGTAAAACATTTGATGAGGTATTTCGTTTAGTGAAGAAAGGTGAAGTTGATTTGGGTATTATCCCGGTTGAAAATAGTATCGCTGGGGGAGTAGTGGATTGTTATGATTTAATGGCTTCTCAGAAATTAAAAATCATTGGAGAACATTATTTACCGGTTAATCACTGTATACTAGGAGTGAGGGGCAGTAGTTTGGATCAAATAAAAACCATTTATTCCCATCCTCATGCTATTGCTCAATGTAAATCAATAATAGATCAATATGGATGGGATAGAAATGCTGTTTATGATACAGCGGGGTCTGCTTATGATTTGTCTATCAAGAAAAGTCCTTCTGATGCGGCTATTGCATCCATTATTTGTGCTGATTTATATGATTTAGAAGTTTTGAAAAAAGATATCCAAGATCAACAATTTAACACAACTCGTTTTATTATTATTTCAAATGAAGCATTTTATGAAGTATCTATTGAAAAATCTAATGAAGCATCTAATGAAAACGTACTGAAAAACATACCTAATGTAGAGGATGGACCATGTAAAACCAGCATATTGTTTAAAGTTAGAGATATTCCCTCTGTTTTATATAAGTGTCTGGGGGGCTTTGCTACTAATAATATCAATCTTACTTTATTAACCTCTCGTCCAAGTCCTGATAAGCAGTGGACTTATCATTTTTATCTAGATTTTCAAGGTAATATTGAAGAGAAAAGATGTAAGTTAGCTTTAGAAGAATTATCTTTTTTTACCACTGAAGTTACAATTCTGGGTTGTTATTTAGAAAGTAAAAAAGTCTAAGTATTTTTTAACATTCTAATATTATGAGAATAAATATCAGTTGTGTAAGAATGGTGTATATGATAAAAAGCAGGCCAACGTGATTTATCGTTAATTACTTTACATTATATATAACTATAAACTAAACGATCTATTTGCTTAATACCAAAATATTGTTTTGATAATTGCTTAACTCCGTGGAGCGTAGTATTATTTTATTTTTTAGAAAAAAGACACCTGTTTTTTTTATCCTCTTTATCCTTTTAATCCTTTTTCTAAGGTTGCCATCTTTTGATGGTCAACTACAAGCTCTGGGTTCGTGGAATTGTGGACCCATAAATAGAATTTTTGCAAATTTTAAGTGGTCTCAGCATTTAGTGTTTCTACGTGGCTACCAAAGCAGAGTCATAACTACCGTTAAAAATAACAAATATCCAATTTATGCCTTTTCTGCAACGTACTTGTCATTTTTATTGGGAGAACTAAGTCAGCCTTTGAGAGAAGGAAATTTATGGAGCAGTCTGAATACAGATATTTTTGTTACCCCCTTGTTTATAGCCGTACCTGCTTCGGCTTTTGGTTATATATGGGGTAAGATACATAGGCAAAGTCATGCCTTATATCGTCAACAGAAAAGGTCCCTGGGTTTAATGAAAGGAGTCTTTGACAATGCTCAATCTTTTATTTACATCAAGGATGTTGATGGTAGATATATTCTAGTCAACGCACATTATGAGAAAATTTTCGATTCCTATCAACAACAAGGCCAAAGTCCAAGAAAAATTATTGGTAGGACTGATTTAGATCTTTTTCCTCGTCAAGTAGCTAATAGGATTATGGTTAACGATCAGAGGGTAATTCGAGTTAATGAAACTATCGTTTTCGAAGAGGTAATTCCTCTTATTGATGGTGATCGTAATTATGTAGTGGTTAAATTTCCTTTATATAATGAAGAAGGAGCAATATTTGCCGTTGGAGCTATAGCAACTGATATATCAAAACAAAAGGATCTTGAAAGACAGTTAAGGACAAAAGCTGATCGGGTTTCTCAGGATAGTCAAGCCCAAACAGATCACTTAGCTGAAGTGGTGCACGAGATACGTAATCCTATGACAGCTATTTCAGGAATGGCCGATCTTCTATTAATGGATGAAAATAGATTGACTGATCAACAAAGAAAGTGGGTAGAAGTTATAAAGTCCTCTACGCAGCGCTTAGTAGGGATGCTTAACAACGTATTAGATATTAGCAAGATAGAAGCTCGCGAATTGGAACTGGATAATCAACCATTCATATTGTCTGATATATTAGATGAGACTACGACTTTGATGTCGCCATTGGTCTATCAGAAAAATTTAAGAATCTATTCTCTCAAGGAAGCTAATGTTCCTATAGAGCTTATTGGAGATAAAAAACGTATAACTCAAATTATAATTAATTTGCTTAATAACGCTGTAAAGTTTACCCAAGAAGGTGAAGTAGCGGTAAAAGTGTCCGTGGATAAAGATACTGGTAAAGATACCGGAAATGAAGTTCTGGCAACTGGTGAAGTAATGCTGCATTTTAGAGTTACAGATACAGGTATTGGGATTCCACTTGAGAAGCGTGATCAAATATTTCATAGATTTTCTCAAGCCGATGAAACTGTTGCTGGTCAATATGGAGGTACGGGCTTAGGTCTTACTATTACGTAAGTTAGGCCTGAACCCCACCTTGACTCCATTTATTTGAACTAATTTAATC
>CAZJDM010000198.1:0-7495 GCA_964544765.1 uncultured bacterium | reverse complement strand
ATCAAATTTTTTTTATTTTTCATGTCAAGGTGGGGTCTAGGCCTAACTTACAATGCATTTACATATCTCCTATCTATTTTCAAGGATTAAAACCTGATATTTAGATGAAAATATCTCTAATTAGGAGTCTAAAAAGTCAATTTACCATATTATTAGCTGTTTTTAATTATGGGGATTGGCGTTTTTAGGGGCTCTGGGGGCAGGCCTATTTCAAATGCAGAATCCCGGATAAAGATGCTCAGAGGGTATTATTGAAATATGGATTGATTGCTGAGGATCAGTGTGTGCGGTTATAAGGCCATTAAGTAATAGGAGCAGGTTTGGTAGTTAACTATTTAAAATAAAGTATCAATTAAATTAAATATCATATCTCGACTCATTGGTTGCTCTAATGCTCCATCTCCCCCTGCTTCCTTAGTTGGTTCTTCAGACAGAGCCAAGGGTTCATTTGAGACTAAATATGCTTTAATTTGACCAGATACTTCTTTAATGGATTTAATTACTTCATATCCATTTAATTGACCGTTGGCTTCGGCCATATTTAAATCACTTAAAACTAAATGTGGTTGTTTCTCTTTGGCCTTAGTTAGAAGCTTTTCTCCATTTTTAAATATCTGAAAGTTTATTTCTCTACCCCGATCAGCTTGGTATTGTTTACATAGCATTTCAAAATGGTCCCGCATAAGTGCAACATCATCACAATAGTAGATACTTTTTTGTTGAGGTAAGAGTGATTTTGGTTTTTCTCCTTTGAACTCTTCACCGGCTAAAAATCCTATCAGACTCTCAAGTGGTAATGGTTTTGGAATAAAGGCTTTGGCCCCTAGATCAGTGGCCTTCTTTCTGAACTCAGGTAAGGTCCGGTTGCTATGAACCAAACATGAAAGCTTATTATTGTTTCTTACCGCTTCTAAAAAATCATAACCATCTTTTACTTGCCCTAAGTCAATATCAATAATGCTATAGGATATATCAGGGTTGTCTTTCAATAGATCTAAAGCCTCTTCGACAGTTGAGGCATCAAATAATACCACTGATTTGTGAAGTTTCTCATTTTTGATAAGTAGATTCTTTACCCAAGCCCGGTAAAGATGCTCGTCCTCTAGTAATAATATTTTATACGTTGATTGGCTGGAAACCACTTTCTCTAATAGCTTGTCAAGCTCTGATAGATTTTCCTCTTCTATATTAAACACTTCTTTACTATCCTTGGGCAGTAGCTTTGTATCAATCTGCTCCTCCTCACTAGAAGCAGGGATATGAATGACGAATTCAACTCCAGTGTTATTTGGTTTATTACGAGCAGAAATGACCCCATCATGTAAGTGGACAATCTTTTGAGCTGAAGCTAACCCTAACCCGGTTCCTTTTGCTTTGTTGGCCGTATAGAAGGATTCAAATAATTTACCCACTGCTCCTTCTGGGAAAGGAGGACCATCATTGCCGATGATGATTTCGACCCATGAACTATTATTTTTATTGATGTCATTGGTCTCAATAAAGATGGTACCGGCTTGTTTTTTGCCAATAACAGTGATAGCCTCAACACCGTTACCAATTATATTTTGAAAGACTCGTGATAATCTGTCCTCATCTATTAGTGGTTTTTTAGAAGCTGTCAATTGGTATGACAATTTTATATCTGGATCAGGGTAGGATTGTAATGTCTGCCTTATTGTAAAATCAAATATACCACCGAGAGATGTTGGTTTAGTTTGAATTTTTACTTCACGACTAAAATCCATTATATCGTTTACCATAGCTTCTACACCGCTTATAGCCTTTTCTACGTCTTGCTTGGCTGAATTAAGGCGGGGTTGGTCGTCTTTAAACACCTCAAACGAGCTGAGAATAGTGCGTACGAGTGTAAAGGGTCTCCTAATATCATGAGCAAGAGTTGATGTGGTCTGACCGATACTGGCTAGTCTTTCGTTTTCAACAGCCCTATTCCTCTCAGATTTCCACGCTTGAGCAATTTGATTGAACCATCCTCTAATGCGTTGTAATTCATCCACTCCAACTTCGTTTTGAAACTCTATTTTAACCTGTTTTGCAGATGTATTTAACTCTTCAGATAGCAACTCCAAAGGCTTTAATGTTTTTTGTGAAACATACCAAATAAAGAATTGATATAGAAGCCAGGAAATCATTAGTAATAGGCCAATTAAAAGCATTCTGGATAAGTGTGATTGCCACTCTTTTTTTATGCTCCTTTTTAAACTAAATGAGCCAACAACTTTTTTATCCCAAGATTCAATTTTAATTGATTTCTGTAATAAGTAAGGAGGGAAGTTGGTATTTAAAGTTATGAAAGTAACTATAGTCCAAAGTAAATTAAAGCCTTCGCTAGGATTATCACTACTTTTAAACTCCCAGTACTTAATATTATCAATATTTACGAAACTACTTTCTGACCATTTATTTGCATATGCAATATTACTTAAGTTTCTTTTTAATGAAATAAGGTTGCCAATACCATAGTTTTGTTCAATCAACTTAGATATACTCTTTACTTCAGCCTGTAAGTTTTCTTTCTGACTCTCAAAAAATAAGTGATTGAAAATGATATAAAATACCAACAAAATAAAGGACAAATAAAAACCCGATAATAATGCAGATCTTTTTAAAAGACGTCTACTAATTTTCATTTGCTACCCCAGCTTTAACCATGAAATAAGGTATTTTCTTTTTTAGCGTCGGAGATGTATAACCTATGCGTTCAACAAACTTCAAAATCTTTAACCCTGAATTTTCTAGCAAAATCAATAATTCCTTTTTAGATATGGGATATTTTGTCATCTTGGATGAAGGGTCTAATTTACCTGCTTTTAAAGATTCTTGAGTAAGTTTTTCAAATGTTAATATAACGCTGCCGTACGACTTGAGTGATTTGGATATTTGTTTTAATAGCTTTAAGGGTTTTGGAATGAACTCTAAAAACCCACAGGCTAAAACCAAATCAAATTGTTGTTCAGCAATAATGGGCAAACCTTTACTTAGGTCAGCTTGTAATAATCCACGAAATATTTTTTTACTTCTGGCTTCATTCAGCATTTGGTTTGAAAAATCAATACCAAAAAATTGACCTTTGATACCTGCCTGATGAATAGTTTGAGAGATTAAACCGTTAGCACAAGCTAAGTCTAAAACCGTCTGATATTTTCCTTTTAAATCACTGGTCTGTTCAATAACCCATTTTGGAACAGAATACTTTCCTTTTGAAGCAATAGTATTATATTGGTCGGCATACTCATCATACTTTGTTTGAAGCTCAGGGAAAGTTATTTTGATACTAGGAGCTTCTGGCTTTGAAGCAATTATAGTACCCATTAAGGATTGTTTCTCATTAAAACTGCTAAAATCAAAATCACCATATAGGTGGTCTATTTGAAATCCAATTCTTTTTACTAAAGAAACTAGTTTTTCTATTGGCACAAGTATTTGGGGAATAATAAATGTTCTTTGCAATTCTTCACAACAAGTTTCTAGTCTTGTTTCAAAAGAATGCTTGCCCATATTAGGGACTGGATATGATTTAATATAGTAGGAGTAGTTAATATTGTCATCTTGAACCTTTTTTAACTCTTTATATCTTAACTGTGGCCATACTTTAGGATTCATAGTACTAATCAATACTTTGCCACCATTCTTAAGTATTCGAAAGGACTCAGCTATTGCAAATTCAAATAAAATCATCTCAGCAATAACGCTATTATCCAGCAGCACTCCTTCGACAGAGTTATTTTTAAGAGGCATGTTAAAGGCATCTGCAAATATGATTTTATTTTTATATTTAGACTTATTATACCTAACTCTTTCTCTCAATATTTTGAGCATTTCTTTATCATTCTCAATAAGTAAAACATTATTATTAAGTTTTGCCTTCAGTAACCTACCACTACCTGCTCCAACAGCAGCAATAGTACCTTTGATTGATGCAGAAAACTTTTTTAACATTTTAAAATCGTTTATAAAATCTTTGTCTATTAGAGAATACGCTCTGGCATAGCTATAGTTCTTAACTTTCATTTATTTGCTCCGACAATGTTTTTAATTTTAATAGTATGTAATCCTAATCCAGGAATTGTGTTTAACTGCCAGTTTTTAGAAATAATATAGCTTCCCACCTGTGATCCAAGAAAGTAAACTGGATTTTCCTGTTGAAGAATAGAAAAAACTTTATCAAAAATTAAGTGACGAGATAATTGGTCGGGAACTTCTCTTGCAAGTGTTAACAAAACATCAACCGTAGTATTTGAATATCCCGAGAAATTGTACTGCTGATTCGTTTTTAAAAGTGGCGTTAAAAAAGCATCGGGATCCAAATAATCTGGTATATACCCCCATAAAGCAACCTCAAAATCACCTGATTTTAATTTTTTAAAGAAATTAGATACTGAGGAACGATGAAAACTGACTTGAAACCCTTTCTTTAGTAGGTTTTTACTTAACTCATTGTTAAAACTATCTTTGAAAATTCCGGCGGAATCAGAAAAGAGAACTTCAAATTTTTTCAATTTATTTTGAGTGATGCTTTTTCTTCTTGGGTGAAGTTTCTGTGAGCTTTCAGTATATTTAAATAATTCCCAAGAGAGGGGCACTCCTATTGATGTTGGTGTCAACTTATATTTACTTTTGTTGATTACTTGAGAAAATATCTGAGCAAATTGAGTTCGATTTGTTTTGGATTTGAAAACATTACCTCGTAAATTAAATTGAAGTATTATGGACTGTAAATAGTCAAAGGTCTTATAATTGAAGTTTTTGGGACTTTTATTCCTGAGTATGTTTTTATTTTGTATTACAGTGAAATCAATCATACCCTGATGAGCTAGTTTTAACGCTGCACTTCTACTCTTTACTTTGATGAATTCAACTTTGCTAGGAGAATTTTTAAAATAAGCCTTTCTATCTTTGCGAATAGTGAGAACAAGTTTATCATTAGCTATCGTTTTAACTTCATAGTCTCCTGTTCCAATCAATTGTCTTTTTGAGGATTCTTTGGTTATAGCAAAGTATGGAGCTGGCAAAACTTGTAAAAAGTAAGGAAAAGATGATTTTAGAGTTATTTTAATTTTTGTTGGTGAAACGACTTTTAATCCTTTCGGGAATTCCTCTTTATTTGATGATTTCCCAATAAAGAAATCAAATCCCTCAATCTCTCCAAATGCCCATTTAATACTTTCGCCCATGATTTTTATGGTTCTTGCAAGAGATAAGGCAACTATACGAGAAGTTAACTGACTACCATCACTAAATTGCAATTTATTATTTATTTCTATTATAATTTGTTTGCCATCGGGACTTATTTGGTGGTTCTTAGCAAGTCTAGGTATTAAGTTATTTGTTGAAGAATATTCATAGAGAGTATCATAGGTTTGACCCATTATAAATGCAGAGCTAATGTCCAGAATATTTGTTGGGTCTAGCTTCTTAGGAATATCATCAACAGGAACTTTGAAAGTTTTTGCCTCTACAATTTGTGGATTAAATAGAATCAAAAATAAAAATATTAAACAAACATATGAATAGGAAGATTTTTTACTTATATAGTTTACAATAATAGAAACAAAACCAAGAACTATTGTTAAAAAACCCGCAAAAAAGGTGACTGTTTGTAATAATAAACCTAGATTTTCCCCCAAAAAAATTACACCAGCACTGAGCAACATTCCTATATTGGTAAAGATATTCACTAAAATATAACCAATAGACCTATTATCTTCTTTGGGTAAGTTATTAATTATAGTGGTTTGAGTTAAATTAAAAATCCCATTGCCAAACCCTATCAAAACAACTAACAGTAATACAATTTGAAAATTAAACGTAAGTAAGTATAAAGTTCCAGATAGCATCATTAAAGCTGCTGATGCTCCTAATAGTTTATATAAGTGTTGTCTCTGTAAGATTTTCTCAGGAGTCAAATAAGTAGATATCAGATTAAAAGCCAGAGCAAGAATGAATATAAATGAGATTTCTGAAGCTTGGACATCAAATCTTTCTTTTAATAATGGGACTTCTAAAACATGAAATACACCGAGCACAGACCAAACCAAAAAAGTATAACTTGCAATTAAGATATTGTTTAGGTTTATTTTTTTAAATGGATTCTCAATTTTTAACTGATTAGTAGTGGTTTCTGTAGGCTGATTTTTATTTGAAGAGGTAGCAAAAAAGATCTTTAGACAAATAAATCCAAAAAACACAATCGCAGCATCAATAATAAATATAGACTCTAGTCCCATATAACTAACAACCAGGGGACTAAGCCCAAAGGATGTAAGAGTAGCTATTACACTAATAATTTGGATATACTTATTTGCTTTTAATATTTTGGTAGGAAAAAGTATGCTAACACTTGATCTAATTTTTGCCAGGATGATTACTGCTGCTACAGAACGTACAAAAAATACTATCATCCAAATAGGACTATAGATTTTTGAGAAAATGATCAAAATAGCAGACAGGAAATATAACAATGTACTAGGCAACCAAATCTTTGCAAGGGGAATAGATTTAGTTTTAAAAATGTTAACGAACAGAGCAATAAGTGAAGAGATAGTTAAAAATATCATTACAATACTTGTTTTAGCTACGCCATTTTCAATAGCAGATCCTATAATTAAACTAAGTGAGTAAAATTGAGAACTAAAAGAAAAGATAAAATATATAATAAAATAAATAATCGATAATTGCATAGAAAACCTAATATCTTTTTTTAATCGTTTTTGTCAGGTGAGCCAATGTGCATTGGCTCACTGGTTTGAATTACCAACTTGACAATTTACTGTCCAATTGGAGAGCCAATACCTAAAAATATAGCAAACAGTTTCAACATAATCTCACCTCCTTCTTATTTAGTTATTTGTGTCCAAAATTAGGACATAAAGATTGTATGCAATTATCACACCGAATACAAGCATTCTTAATAGATTGTATTTATAGATAGTTTTAGCGTTATTTGCATTCTTATATAGTTTTAATTTTGTACTTTATTGACAATTGTATACTTTTTATTCAGATGAACGCACACGAATCAAGATTTATGACGACGAACCAGGTTGAAGCCGAACAGATATTTTTAGTCCAATAAAAATTACTCCCTTATTTTTTCCTTTTCTTCTTCCTTTATCAATTGCTTTATAATGCACTGACTCTATATTTATAGAGCCATTTTCTCTCATAACATCAAGGCCAACAGTATTCCAAAAAACTTCTTCTCTCAATGTATGGGCCACTGAACCTAATAGAAAAGCTGTTGCCTTAGGATTATTTTTGTTTAAAACTCGTATAACCTCCCTTAAAAAGGATTTTGCATCACTATGACTTAAAGGAATTCCCCCGCAAGTACTATAAGAGGTATCAGGGCGACATTCACATAATCCTCGATTCATGACTACAGCATCAAATAGGTTATCTCTAAAAGGAAAGGTAGTGGAATTATCGTAAGTTAGGCCTAGACCCCACCTTGACATGAAAAATAAAAAAAATTTGA
>CAZJDM010000197.1:0-7506 GCA_964544765.1 uncultured bacterium | reverse complement strand
AGGGTCCAAAGCCACCAAAAAATTCTCACCTACGAATTGTTCATTGACCACTAATACTATTTAATATAGTGTCTTTGTTTGGAAAATTGGTACCTGTTTATAAGGAGGGATGATTTTTTTTCGTAGAATCGTAGCTAAGTACAGCTTTGAATTGTTTGTATCTCTTCGATATATTACGTCTACCAAAAAGACCTTTTTTCTTTCTTTTATTACTCTACTTTCTGTTTTTGGAGTAGCTTTAGGTGTTTTTGCGATGATTGTAGTATTATCGGTAATGGGAGGTTTTGAAGAAGATCTTAAAAATAAAATGCTGTTAGCTGAACCCCATATAACCGTTTCTGCTTCTCCACCAGCTTGGTTGAGTGATACTGATCAGTTAGTTGAAAAGATCGAAAAAGTATTGCCGGCAAAGGCTGTGAAAGGAGGCTATCCTTACATTGGAGCAGAAATGGTACTAGAAAGTCAAAAAAGGCTCACAGCTACTGAAATACTGGGGGTTGATCTTTCTTCCTGGTCTAAAGCCAGTGATATTCCAAATAAAATTATAGAGGGAGATATTAGTCTATTGGATTCCAGTAAAGGGGAAGTCCCAGGAATAATTCTGGGTGAACGGTTATCTGAAGATTTGGTGATTGGTATAGGGGATATAGTTAACCTTATTTCTCCCACAGAATATGAGGGCCCTTTGGGATTAGCTCCTAAATCGATCAGTTTTATTGTAGTAGGTATTTTTTCTACAGAGCTTTTTCATATTGATTCGACCTATAGTTTTGTTAGTATGCAACAATTGAGTGGGTTTCTATCTATTCCAGAAAATATAGTTTCTGGAATAAACATTAAGGTTAATGATCCATATAAAACGACAGCTATGGTAACCAGATTAAGAGAAGCTTTAAAAAGTGAGTCTAAATATGAGATCCAGGATTGGCAAGAACGAAACAGTGCATTATTTTCAGCTTTAAGTATGGAAAAATTTGCCATGGCTCTTATATTACTTATTACTGTTTTAGTTTCTTCCTTTAGTATTGTTACTACAATCTATTTAATGGTAATAGAAAAAACAGCATCTATTTCAGTTCTAAAAGCCTTGGGAGCTTCTAAGCGAGCTATAGCTCGGTTATTTATAGTCGAGGGCGGGATTATTGGTTTTTTGGGAACTACTATTGGTTTTACTATAGGAATCATGTTTTTGATTTTGTTGGATAAATATAAGTTTATTCCTTTGCCTTCTGGAGTTTACCATGTTGATAAACTACCGGTTGAATTTCTTTATTTGGAGTATGTGATAATATGTTCCGCGTCTTTTTTACTTTGTATATTAGCAGCTATTTTTCCGGCTTGGAAGGCGTCTTCTTTAGAACCCATTAGTGGATTTAGATATGAGTAAAAATCATATAGTAGTTAGAAATTTATATAAAAATTTTTCCATGAGTAATGGGGAAGTAAAGGTATTAAAGAATGTGTCTTTTGAAATTGACAAAGGTGATATGACAGCGGTTGTGGGTGAGTCTGGAGCTGGTAAAAGTACACTTCTGCATATTGTTGGAACCCTAGATCGACCCACCTCAGGTGAAGTTTGGATTGACGGGGAGAATATTTTCAAACGAAACGATGCCTCTATTTCTAGGTTCCGTAATACTAATATTGGATTTGTATTTCAGATGCATCATCTTTTGCCAGAGTTTTCAGCATTAGAAAATGTTATGATGCCAGGTTTAATAGCGGGTATGTCGAGATCAAAATTAGCTAAAGAAGCAAGGATCTTATTAGATTTAACCGGGGTAAGTCATAGAGTAGAGCATAGACCGGGAGAGTTATCAGGAGGAGAACAACAACGAGTAGCATTGGCAAGATCATTAATATTAAAACCAGAGGTGGTGTTAGCTGATGAACCAACAGGAAATTTGGATACCTCTACCGGCAGCTTGATCCATGATTTGATGTTTAATATAAATAAAGAACTGAATACCACTTTTATGGTTGTAACCCATAATGTAGTTCTTGCTAAAAAGTTTCCAAATGTTATAAGTCTGCAGGACGGAAAAATTTTATGAGACGATTTAGTTTATTATTAATTTTTGTATGGTTAGGAATTAGCGGCAATTTATTTGCTCAAATTATTGGAAAGATTACCTTTGTTGGCAACAGAAAGGTCGAGACAGCTACTTTGACCAACCAACTGGGTAGTAAAAAAGGTACTTTTCCCAGTAGGAGGCAAATAAAGAGAGATGTCCATAATTTATTTGACTTGGGGTACTTTGAGGACATTAAGGTTACCCAGAAAGCTTATCAGGATACTCAGGACGAAAAGATTGAGCTTATTTTTTATGTTAAGGAAAAGCCGTCGATTGCTAATATAGTTTTCGAAGGAATGGAAGAGTTTGAAGATGATCATTTTAATGATTTGATAATGGTGAAACAATATACAATAGTTAACGAGCGGAATATTTTTGAGGATCTTCAAACCATAAGAAAAGAATACGTGGAAAAAGGCTTCTATTTGGTTGACGTAAGATATCATCTAGAAGAAGTAAGCTCCAATGAAGTGATATTAAAGTATATCGTTAAAGAAAATAATAAAGTTAAGGTTCGTGAAATAAATTTTATTGGTAACAAGGCTTTTTCTGATGATGAGTTAAAAAGTAAATTAGCCATAAGGGAATTTGATCGTAATTCTTGGATGACCAGTGCTGGAGTTTATAAAGAAGAGTTTTTTGATCGAGATACCAGGTTTCTAGAATTTTTCTATATGGATAATGGCTATGTTAGAGTTAAAGTAAACAAACCTCAAGTTTTTTTATCTCCAGATAAACAATGGATAGATATCACGTATGCAATTAAGGAAGGCGAACAGTATTATATATCTTCTCTTGATATAGATGGAGATATTTTAACTACCAAAGAAGATCTCCTAAAGCTGGTTAAAAGTAAACCTGGAAAACTTTTTAGGCATTCTGTTTTCACTCAGGATATTGTTACTCTTACTGATTATTATGGTGATTTTGGCTATGCTTTTGTTAATGTCACACCGGCGACACCGATTGATGAAGCGAATCGTAAAATAGCATTAAAGTTTAGCATTCAAAAAGGTGAAAAGGTATATTTTGGAAATATCGAAATTAAGGGTAACGATAAAACAAGAGATAATGTAATAAGGCGCCAATTATTGATAGCAGAGGGAGCCTTGTATAGTGGGTCAAAGCTAAAAGATAGTAAAACCAAAGTAGAGAGGTTGGGATTTTTTGAAGAGGTACAAGTAAAGACCCAAAAGGATCTTAACAATAAAAAAGTCAATGTCACTATCAAAATAAAAGAGAAGACTACGGGTAATTTTCAGTTAGGTGTTGGCTATAGTGGGTATCAAAGCTTTTTCTTTACAGGACAGATTTCGGAAAATAATGTTTTTGGCTATGGGCAGAGAGTAGGTATAGAAACTCAATATAACGATGAAGAACATCGGTTGTCATTTAGTTGGCGAGAACCGTATTTGATGGATACTCAATGGAACCTTGGAGCTTCTTTAACCAAATCATTACAAAAAGGTTATCCCTTAGCTAGGGACTCAGATCCTTTTAAAGAAAATAAAATAGGGGGACGTCTATCGTTGGGGCATACTGTTTTTAGGGATACGATCCTTCATGTAGCCTACAAATTAGAGAGAATACGGTATGTTAACGTTATTGATTACTATCGTTTTAAGTTTCCTGATGCCCTTACTTCTAGTGTTGACCTGACATTAGAACGAGATACTACCAATAATTATATAGATCCTACTAGGGGAATGAAACTTTCTACCAGTCTAGAATATGCGGGAAATTTTCTGGGAGGGGATCAAGATTATGTGAAATGGATGAACCAGGGTACATACTATTACCCTATTAAATTATCAGATTATTGGCGCACCTATTTTAGGTTTAACGCTCAACATGGACATGTTTTTCCTAATAGTAATAAAATCGTTCCTGTTAGTGAAAGATTTAATCTGGGCGGCATAAAAAGCAATCGCGGTTATGGGTGGTTTAAGATTTCTAAATTTATGGAAATTATACCTGATCCTTTTAGTTTTCCAATTGAAATTCGTAAAGGTGGGGATCGATTTGTACAGTTTAACTTGGAATATTATTTCCCATTAATTGCGGAGGCAGGATTAAAAGGGTTGTGCTTTTTTGATGCTTCACAAGTATTTGATGATAAAGAAAAATTTACCTTAAATTCGTTAAAATATGGAGTGGGGTGTGGGATAAGGTGGTTAACGCCGATTGCTCCTTTGAGGTTTGAACTTGGGTGGCCATATTATCCAGACAAAAACAAGTTGGGAGAAAAAATCCCTCATTTTTACATAGGTTTTTAGTTTAGATATAGGTAGGTTATCTAGATTTTTTAGTAGAATATAAGGAGATATTAAGTATGAGAAGGTTATTTTGGGGCTTTATAGGTTGGGTTATATTATTTCACGCACCAGTATTGGCGAAGCAAAAGTTTGCCATTGGAACTGTTGATTTTCAAAAAGCGTTATTGACCGTTGGAGAAGGAAAAAATACCAAAAAACAATTAGACAAAGAAGCTGCAATCGTTCGGAAAGATTTAGAGAAAAAAGCCAGAGAATTAAAGAAAATGGAAAGTGAATTACAGGGTCTTTCTTCTTCAATATTATCTGATGAAGCTAAGATGAAAAAGGGTAGAGAGTTTCAGCAGAAGTATATGTCCCTAAAAAAAGAGGAGCAAGTGAGGTTTGAGGAACTTAAGAGGAAAGAAGCGGAAGAGGTAGAAAAAGTTTTTCGTAAGTTAAAAATAGTAACTAAAGATATATCCAAAAAGAAGAAGCTTACTTTAGCTTTGGAGAAAAATGCATCAGGTTTGATCTTTGCTGAAAATAGTGTTGATATTACTGATGAAGTCATTGTGGAATATGACAGAAGATATAAAGTTAAATCAATTAAATCAAAAAGTAAAAAGGGTAAAAAAGGCAAAAAAGGTAAGTAAGCTTTTAGGTGATTGGGGAAGAGGTGAATGGCCATTAACTTAGAAGAAGTAATCACTCTTTTAAAAGGAGAATTACTTGTTGATAAAACTGATAAGATCAAGGATATTCATCATATTGAGATTGAGGGATTGGCAACCTTAGAAACAGCTAAGTCAGGTGATATTTGCGTTTATCACAATCCTAAATATTATCAGGAGGCCTTAAAATCAGGAGCCTCGGTTATTATAACCAAAGACCAAATTAAATTCCCTCCAAACGAAAACACCCCAATTCAGCTTTTAGTAGCTAATCCATATGCTAGCTGGGCTAAATTAGGCGAGTTGTTTCATCCCAAAATGCACAGTTATAATAGTATCTCTAAGGATGCCGATATTCATGAAACTTCTTCTTTAGGAGAAGGTGTTGTTGTATATCCGCGTGTTTTTATAGATAAAAAAGCATCAATTGGGCCAAGGTGTGTCATATATCCAGGTGTATTTATTGGTCAGGGTGTGGTAATAGGCTCTGATACCATTATTTATTCAAACGTATCAATAATGGAAAATGTCAAAATTGGAAATTATGTGATTGTTCAGCCAGGAGCTGTTATTGGTGGTGACGGGTTTGGATTCGCACCAGATGGTGATGAAATAATAAAGGTTCCTCAAACAGGTTCGGTGTGTATTGGTAATCATGTTGAGATAGGCTCCAATGTATGTATAGACAAAGCGAGCAAGGGAGATACTATAATTGAGGATTTTGTTAAGTTGGATAATCTAATTCAAATTGGTCATGGCGTGAAGATCGGTCGAGCTAGTATGATAGCAGCTCAGTTTGGGGCGGCCGGTGGAGCCGAGATAGGTAAAAATTTTCTATGTGGTGGTCAATCAAGTATAATAGGACATTTAAAAATACCTGACAGGGTTACTTGCGGAGGAAAATCAGCTATTACCAAAGTTCCTGACTCAGGGACCACTGTTATGGGCGTGCCATCAATGCCAGCTAATGAGTGGCGGCGTTTACAAGTATATCTAAAGAAATTACCCGAACTTTTTAATCAAGTTAAATCGCTTATTGGGCAAATTAACAGGTCTAGTGGTGTTTTATCAAAATCAAAAGAAACTTTAAAAAAGAACTTAAAGGAATAAGGATAAATATATGGAGGAAGTTTTAAACAGCGAACAAATTAAGGAATTATTGCCTCATCGTTATCCTTTTTTATTCATCGATCGCGTTATTGAGTTAGAACCAGGGAAATGGATAAAGGGAATTAAGAATGTTACTTTAGGAGAGCCGTTTTTTCAAGGACATTTTCCAGGAAATCCTATTATGCCTGGTATTTTACAGTTGGAAACTCTTGCACAAGCTGCTGGAATATGTGGTTTTAGTACTAACACCGGCGAAAATAGATTAAGAAATTGTGTGTTGACCAAAATAGAAGAGGCTAAATTTAAAAGAGTGGTGGTTCCAGGGGATCAATTAATTATTAGTTGTAAACTGGTCAAAAAGAAGGGGCCTTTTTGGTGGTTTGCCGGCAAGACTGAAGTTGAGGGAGTTAGTTGTTTAGAAGTTCAATTGTCAGCTAAAATGTTTTAATCTAATTTTAAGAGGATTTTTTTTGATAATAACGCGGATATTGAGCTTTTTAGACGGAATCTAAGGGGAACCTATGGGAAGAAAAAATGATAACAATATTTCACCATTAGCATCTATACATAAGAATGCCAAGATTGGTAAAGGTACTAAGGTAGGTCCTTTTGCTGTTATAGATGAATTTGTAATGGTGGGAGAAGAGTGTGTAATAGATGCCCATGCTGTGATCACCGGACATACGACTATCGGAAATAATAATCATGTATTTTCTAACGCGGTTTTGGGAAGCATTCCTCAAGATCTTAAATATCAGGGAGAAACCAGTTTTTTAGAAATAGGAGATGATAATCGTATTCGAGAATGTGTAACTGTAAATTCTGGAACAGAAGGTGGTGGTGGAGTTACCAGAATTGGACATGGCAATTTATTTATGGCCTACTCTCATGTTGCACATGATTGTCAAATTAGCAATGAAGTTATTTTTGCCAATTCGGCTACCTTAGCGGGTCATGTGGTTGTTGAGGATAAAGCGATAATTGCCGGACACACCGGGGTACATCAATTTACTAATATTGGAAAACTATCTATGATTGCCGCTGGCTCTATGGTTAGTCAAGATGTTCCACCATTTGCTATGGTCCATGGAGATAGAGCTACTTTAAAAGGGATAAATACTATTGGTTTACAAAGAGCAGAATATAACTCTTCTTTGATTGAGGAAATTAAACAGGCTTATAAGTTCTTATTTAGATCTTCATTAACAATTGATGAAGCCATTGATAAAATAAAAAACAAAAACCTATCATCAGAAGAAGTTCAACATATAATTCATTTTGTCAGACATTCTAAACGCGGTGTTTGCCGCTATTGATCTCATCAACTAAAGAACAGGAGAAGATTCTAAGATGAGGAATTTTTTTCTAATAGCCGGAGAGGCCTCAGGCGATTTT
>CAZJDM010000196.1:0-7522 GCA_964544765.1 uncultured bacterium | reverse complement strand
TTGGTTAATCATTGTTTTAATTATAGAATTTTGGTATTCTGTGATCGAAATTCGGCCACCTATTAAAATCTCAATTAGCTTAACTAAGTTGAGGGAAAATAGCAATAATATAGTGGTTGGTAATAATTATGGTATATAATTATGATAGCTATATAGGAAAAAATGATGGAAGATGAAGGGGTTACCCTAGAATTTCGCCATATACATATTCTCAAAAAACTTTTAGCTGAAACATTTAAGGACAATTTTAAAGAAAACTTTGCATACGCTAAATCAGTAGTGGAAGATATTGATCCTCAAAAGATGCCCGCCAAAAGAAAAGAAGCGGAGGATATTTTAAGGCGAATTGAGAGATTAAAATCTGTTCCTATTTCTATGAAAGCATTAATTAAAAAGGGACAAAAGGGGAGTGAAGAAAAGTAAAGATAAAGTAGATTAAAAAAGAATAAAGTGGGATAAAGGAAGATGAAGGAAAATGGAAGGGAGATAAATGAGTATATCGTTTTTGCTATTAGGGATATTACCTCTACTACTATTTGTAATATTGGATACATTTTTTGATCTTAAGATTGCCATCATCGGAGCTTTGGTACTGGGTTTTGTTGAAATGGGTTATTCAATCGCGGTTCTAGGTGGAATTGATTGGGTCTCAATATTTGTCTTTGCACTATTAGTTGGTATGGGCCTAGTGGCAATTAAGATGAATAATCCCATTTACTTTAAGTTTCAACCAGTAGTATGCAGCTTAGTGTTCGGGTTAATGATGTTAATAAGTTATTTAATTGATAAACCGATTTTTGCTTTAGTAGCTGAAAAGTATGAACCACTGTTACTAAAAATGGATGGATATCAAATGTTATTTGAAGCTCTTGGCCCTCGGGGTATGATGAATTATCTATCAGCTATAACTCTTGGATCATCTATTGCTTTTCTACTTCATGCAGCTATGGTTGCTTATGCGGCTAAGTATATGTCCAAATGGTGGTGGATTATCGCCAAAGGAATAGGCATTTGGGTTGTTTTGGTATTAGTTATATTTATTCAACTTAGACTGTTTCCGATATCGATTTAAAGTAAGTAGAATTGCCAGTCCTTACATCTCATCAACAGTTTGTAATCCAATTAAATTCATTCCGATTCCAAGAACAATTTGGGTTGCTTTTACTAAGCAGGCGCGATCATGTCGAAGGGTATCAGAGTCAGCATTTAATACCTTCTGAGAAAAATAAAAAGTATTGAATGTTTGCGATAGTTCAATCAAATAGTTTGAAATTAATGATGGTTCATGCTCTTCCATAGCTTTGGCAATAGCGGTATCAAAAAGATCCAATTTAGCTATCAATGCATGTTCCTTGGAATTATCTATAGATTGTATATTTTGTGGATCAAGAGTAATGCTGGTTTGCTCTTTTAGTTTTCTGAGAATACCGGCAGTTCGAGCATAGGTATAATTAAGGTATGGACCAGTTTGTCCTTGGGGATTTGTTGCTTCTTCCCAGTCAAAAATCACTTTAGCTGTACGGTTTTTAGACTGGATCCAAAATTTGATAGCATTGAGTCCTAAGGTTTCGGCTACCTTGTTTTTATCATTTAGATTAGGATTTTTACTGGCTATAATTTCTTGGAGAATTGAGGTCATTTTTTGAATCAATTCTTTTAGGGGAATCATGGTTCCTTTACGGGTACTCATGGGAGCTACTTCTCCCTTTTCATCACGCATAAACATAATGCCGTAAGGGATGTGTTGTAGATTATCGGCCCAGGAATAACCAAACTTTTTCAGAGCATGGAAAAATTGTTTAAAATGAAAAGATTGGGATACATCGGTAACATAAATATTTTTAGCAAAGGAATAGTTATCATATCGCCAAATGGCTGTTGCCAAATCACGAGTAGCATAAATGGTAGCTCCGTCGCTTTTGAGAATAATGCAGGGTGCCTCGATATCATATTCTTTTAGGTCGACTACCATTGCCCCGTCACTTTCAATTAAAAAACCAGGTTTGGCTTTAAATTTTTCGATCATAGGGGCTATAAAGGGATCATAGAATGATTCCCCATTGTAGCTATCAAAGTGAACATCCAATTTTTGATAAATCTTTTGTAAATCTTTAATAGTAATATCTCGAAATAATTTCCAGGTTGCTAGATGCGATTCGTTACCTTCTTCAATCTCTTTAAAAATTTTTCGTGCTTCTTTATCGAGAGAGACATTTTTTTTGGCTTCATTATTGATCCAGACATATAGATCGCAAAGCTCTTCAATGGTCGGTTCTCTATCCTTAAATTCATGCCCTCGTTTTTGCCAAGCAAGGACTTGAAATCCATTTTGTACTCCCCAATCACCAAGATGATTCATTCGAATAACTTTATATCCCATATGTTGGTAAATTCGAGATAGGGATTCGCCAATAATGGTAGAGCCTAGATGTCCTATATGAAATGGTTTAGCTACATTAGGGCTGGAAAAATCAATAACTACCTTTTGGTTATTTCCGGCATTGCTGAGACTGTAAGTTTTTCCTTCTCTGGTGATTTGGCTAATCAGTTTTTTTGCTACATATTTTGAGTTATAGAAGAAATTGAGGTATGCACCTTGGGTTTCAATTTTGGAAATGGTCTCTTTAGGTAGTTTTAAGCTGGTTTTTAAGTCAGAGGCAATTAGATTAGGAGCTTTTTTAAATAGTTTGGCTAGTTTAAAACAAGGAAAAGCAATATCTCCCATTTTTTTAGAGGGTGGAGAGGCTAAAACTTCTAATATTTCAGAACTAGGTAGATTAGTTGCTTTAGCTAGCTCGTCAGCTAACATTTTCTTGATTGATTGGTTTAACATAGTCCAAAACCTTTAAAATAAGTGATCTTAATGCTGTAATGGAAAATAAGATAAATTGTAGCTTCCTTTTAAAAACTCCGGTCTCATGATTGTTGATATAACATTATCTGCCAGGCTAAGCAAAGAATAATATATTTTTATGCTTCTACCGTGGAATTATAATTGAATATGGTTGAAAACATCAAAAATACAGGTTAATATCTAATGGAAAAATTAAGGCTCGCAAAGCTTGAATCTTCATAAACTTCAAAAAGATGTATACAGAAGTCTAAGAATAACGACAAAGACTCTTTACATAGTATGTAAACCTTAATGGTTCTCTGAAATCTTTTGGTAAAAAGTTACTAGCATCATTGGAAACTGGCTCAATATGAATTTTATAGATAAAATTCCCGAAAAAATATCCGCTAAAGAGATTATAGGTTTTTCAAAGGATGATAGTATTATATTATTAAGAGATTCTCTGAATCAACATAAAAAAGATATGCGCAAACTATTAGAGTCACAGATGAATTTTCCGGCTTTTGTGTCCATTATGACTGCAGTAGAAATTTATTTGAAAATTCATCTAACAACATTCTGCTTTATCCATGTAAAAAACTTTTCTCACAGCCAAAAGAAACAAATAGAAATTCTTACTGGTGATAAAAAACTGCTTAACAATTTCCAGTACTCAGTTAAATCAAAATACAGTCACAACATAATCGAACTGATAGAAGACTTACAATATTTAATTGAACAAAAACCACCTGAACTTAATCAACTAAAATCTTCTGTCTCAAATTTGATAGCAAAAGACTGGGCTACTAAACGTTATGATACAGAAAGTATTATATATGAAAGCGAAAAGATTAGAAACATCTATACTTCTTTCAATACTTTTATAAAATGGATGCAAGAAAACGGACTTGAAATACTTGATAAAGTGGAGAATTAGCATGACAATTGATAAAGATACTACTGCTACCCTTTATAGGGATGATCCTCAATATACTGATGTATATGGTACTCCAGGAATGAAACTAAATGCTCATGATGCTTACATTGAAATTGAGGCAATTCCCTTGGATAAGATTATTGAAAAAACACAATTTGACATTAAATGCGTTGAAAGAAAAAAAGAGGGGATTCCAATATTGCCTATACAAGAACAAATGGGACTTGATTTTAAATTTCTGGAGGCTTATGGATTCTTGTATCCCGTAATAAAAGTTGAAGCATTAAGTCCAAAGGAAGATCGTATTTTCAACATAAAACTGGAGTTTGATCCTGATTTGATTGGCACGCATATCATAAAAAACATACCTCTTACGGCCAGATATATTGGTGATAACCGTATTGAATTAGAAGAACCTTACAATTATGAAATGAAGAACCCATATTGCTTGCGCGGTAAACACACTGTTGGGGAAAAATTAATTAAACTACATAGAGACTCAAATAACAAGCAGATTTTTATTTTAGATCAAGAAGGTATAATTCAAGATACAAATGAAAGAGTCCAGATTTTGACAAACTGGGATCCTTCTGTAAGTGGATTTCGTTAAATACTTCATATGTTAATTGAAGAAAATATTGTTATAATATTAAGTATATTAGGTAATTGTAATGTTGAACTCAAAAACCACCTCCAAAGATAACCTAATAATTACAGATTTGTCTTTCAAGCTTGATTCGGTTCTTAAAAAGGAGTGGTTGGATACTAATGGGCTGGGAGGCTACTCTTCTAGTACGATCATAAATTGTCATACTAGAAAATATCATGGTATGTTAGTAGCTTCCTTGGAAAACCCTAGAGGACGGTTTGTATTACTTTCTAAGCTAGAGTTATCCCTACTTATCGAAGGAAAAGAGTTTTTACTTTCTACCAATCAATATCCCGGTGTATTTCATCCTACCGGCTATCAAAATATTGAGAAAGTTTCCTATGAATTTTATCCAACCATTACTTATAAAATGGAAGATACAATACTTGAATGTTCTACTCTGATGATTGAAGGTGAGAACACGGTTTTGTTAAGGTGTAAATTGATAAAAAGTAACAAACCCGTTCTTTTAAGAATTAAACCTCTTTTAAATTACCGTGAAATGCATGAAACCAATCGTGAGAATATGTCTTTACAGGTAAAAACACATACCCAATCTAATGGTTTTAAGATTGAGCCATATTCGGGTATGCCACCTCTTTATTTTCAAACTAATGTTGAATCGAAATTCTATCCAGGACCAAAGTGGTATTATAACTTCGAATTTCATAGAGAATTAGAGAGGGGTTACCCTTATAAAGAGGATCTTTTTTGTCCGGGAATTGTTGAGACGGACCTTGATAATTCACGACCTTTTATTTTAGCAGCGTCAGCTGAAGATATATATAATAATAGTACTAATAATTATTTGGATGAATTATTAAATAAAGAAACACAAAGAAGAGCCGATAATTATCAGTTGTATAAAAGTGGGAATAGAAGACTACAGGATTTAAAATATTTTGCTGGCCAATTTTTAGTTCGCAATCGTTCGCAAGAATTAACTATTATAGCCGGATATCATTGGTTTTTGTCTTGGGGGAGAGATACCATGATTGCCCTGCCTGGTATAACCTTTTGTTGTGGTAGGGTAGAAGAGGGATTAGAGGTTCTAAGAACTTATGCCCGTCGTGAGAAGGATGGTTTAATTCCCAATTTTATATGTGAAGATGAAAATCAAAATGCTTATAATTCCATTGATGCCGCTTTATGGTATTTTTGGGCCATTCAACAATATCTCCAAACAGGTGGTGATTTTCAAACAGTCAGGGAATTTTTTGCTTCTTCAATGAGATCCATCATTGAATCGCAAATTAAAGGAAAAGTTCCTCATTGTCATTTAACCGAGGATGGCCTTTTATATGCTGGTAGCCAAGAGACTCAACTGACCTGGATGGACGCTAATTCTTATGGTAAGCCTGTTACTCCGCGTTATGGGTGTGCGGTTGAAATCAATGCATTGTGGTATAATGCTTTAAAATTCTGGCAGCAATTGTGTCAAGAATGGCAATTACAGGATGATTTGGTTGATCAAACCTTTGAGGTAACTCGAAAAATTGAACAATGTTTTGTAAGTCGGTTCTGGGTCAAGGAGAATGAATGTCTGGCCGATGTGGTTAGAGAGGATTTTATTGACAATTCTATCCGACCTAATCAGGTTTTTGTCGTTTCTTTACCTTTTTCTCCCATTGAATCGGAGTATCAACAATTGGTGGTAGAAAAGATTGTAGAACATCTTTTGACTCCATATGGATTAAGAACTCTTTCTCCCCAGCATCCCGACTATAAGCCTCGATATGAAGGTGATCAGGATGTGAGAGATGCTGCCTATCATCAAGGAACAGTTTGGCCATGGCTCCTAGGTCATTTTGTTGAAGCTTATTTAAAAGTAAATAAAGTAGACAATGAAAAAAGAGTAAAAAGTGGGCAAAAAGTAAAAGAAGCGAGCAATCAAAAAGAGAATGCAATTAGTTATTTACGCAGTAATTTGAAGCCTATTTTGGTTGATTTCGTCAATGATTATGGTATAGCATCTATTGCGGAGATATTCGATGGTGATCCTCCGCATAGGCCCAATGGTTGTGTAGCTCAGGCGTGGAGCGTTGCTGAAATAATTCGAGTATTGCTCATGCTAGGAGATAAATGATGAAAGTATTAATGTTTGGTTGGGAGTTTCCTCCTCATATAAGTGGTGGATTAGGCACAGCTTGTTTTGGTTTAACCAGGGCCATGACTCAAAGTGGTACTGATGTAACTTTTGTATTACCCAGATTAAGAGATGCGGAAATTAAATCACATGTAAAACTAATTGACGCTAATAAGGTAATTATAAAGCAAGTAAAAGAAGAACAAGAAGCGGGAAAAAAGATAACTGAGATTCCCATAGATTCTCCTCTAAGTCCTTATATGACTGAAAGTGAATATCAGGTATTATTAAAAAGAGTAAATTCTAAAGCCCGGCAAAGTGAAATACTAAGTGTGGTAAAGTCCGCTATTTCAGGAGAATATGGAAGAGGCTTAATGTTGGAGGTTTTTCGATATAGTTCAATGGCGGAGTATATTGCTAAAACATCAGATTTTGATGTTATCCACGCTCATGACTGGATGACTTTTAATGCCGGAATTGCAGCTAAGAAAATAGGAGAAAAACCTTTAGTAGTGCATATTCATGCTCTTGAATTTGATCGAAGTGGTGAGAGGGTTAATAAGGATATTTATGAAATAGAAAAGAAAGGAATGGAAGCAGCGGATCGAGTAATTACAGTCAGCCATTACACCAAGGACATAATTGTACGTAAATATGGAATAAATGAAGCGAAGATAAGAGTGGTTCATAATGCGGTTTCCAAGGAAAAACAAATTGAAAAATTAAGTGTTGAAAAGCCTTTTGATGAAAAGTTAGTTTTATTTTTGGGGCGGATAACTTTTCAAAAAGGTCCTGATTATTTCTTGGAGGCGGCCAAAAAGGTAATTGATCGTATGCATAATGTCCGTTTTGTCATGGCGGGCTCGGGAGATATGTTTCAGGATATGGTGGAGAAAATGGCTGAATTGGGAATTGCTAAGCATTTTCATTTTACCGGATTCTTAAGAGGGACCGAAGTTGAGAAAATATATGCTATGAGTGATTTATATGTAATGCCCAGTGTTTCGGAACCTTTTG
>CAZJDM010000195.1:0-7565 GCA_964544765.1 uncultured bacterium | reverse complement strand
TGTCTTTTGGGTCAAAATGTAAATTCCTTTGGTCATGATCATGGTGAAAAATTTTCGGACTTACTTCATGAACTAGGTAAAATTAAGAATCTAAAGCGAGTCAGATTTACTACCTCTAACCCTCATGATCTATCAGATGACTTAATCTCCTGCTTTAAACCTGGCGTCATACCTAATCTGATGCCATATTTTCACTTTCCTATTCAAGCCGGTAATGATGATATTTTACAAAAGATGAAACGACAATACACTAGACAGCATTATCTCGAACTGGTGGATAAGCTTAGAAAAGCGCGCCCTAATATTGCTATTTCCAGTGACATCATTGTAGGTTTTCCGGGTGAAACAGAGGAAGCCTTTGCGGATACTATGCAAGTTATTGAACAAGTAAAATTTGATCAAGTATTTTCTTTTGTTTATTCTAAACGACCCAAAACGCCTGCCGCCAAAATGGAGGATGACGTACCTCTTGAAGTTAAAAAAAATAGATTGGCTAAATTACAAAATACAGTTAATGAAATAATCTATCAAAAACATAAAAATCTTATTGGCACTACAACTGTGGCATTTGAAGGAAGAACTCCTGAGAATAGAATCATTCGTTTTGATCAGGATGAAGAGTTAGAAAAGTTAAAGGATTGTATGGTCAATTTAGAAGTAACTGGAGCTACACCCGTATTACTGAAAGGAAAAGTGATATCGTATGATAAAATCGTTTAATAAAAAACAACCCATAATTAGTGAGAATGTTTTTATAGCTGATAATGCGGTTGTTCAAGGCGAAGTAATATTAAAAGAAAATGCCAGTGTTTGGTATAACGCTGTCTTAAGAGGAGATATCAATTCAATCCATGTTGGACAAAACTCTAATATTCAAGATGGGTGCGTGTTGCATGTTTCCAATGGGAAAGTAGGAGGAAGCGATTTTCCTGTCATTATTGGAGACAATGTTACTGTAGGACATAACGCTACTGTCCATGCTTGTACCATAGGAAATAATTGTATTATTGGTATGGGCGCGGTTATCTTGGATGGAGCTGAAATTGGTGACTATTCAATAGTAGGAGCCAATTCTCTTGTTCCTCCTGGTAAAAAATATCCTCCGAGATCTCTTATCTTGGGATCGCCTGGTAAAGTTGCTCGAGAAATCACTGGAGCAGACATAACTTTTATTAAAGACAGTTGGTCACAATATGTAATTTACGCCCAGCAACACAATGATTTGGAGAAATAATTATGATTGACTTACCTACTTTTCAACAAACCAGTAAAAACGAACTAGCAAACATTAAAGGTGTTTGTTTAGATATTGACGACACTCTTTCAACCGATGGGAAACTAACACCACAAGCTTTTGACGCCTTATGGAAGCTTCATGACAAAGGATTTGCGGTAGTTCCTGTTACAGGCAGACCAGCAGGATGGTGCGATCATATAGCCCGGTTCTGGCCGGTAGATGCTATTATAGGAGAAAATGGTGCCTTTATTTTCTTTATGAAAGATGGTATTCTTGATCGATTAGACACACCTGATCCCACTCCTAAGGAACAACGAGTTTTGAAATTAAATAACCTCAAAAAATCATTACAAGCATCTTTTTCTCAAGTAAAATGGGCCTCTGATCAGCATTATCGTGAAAATGATTTAGCTATTGATATAAAAGAAGATGTACCTCCATGGTCAGATGAGGATATTGACCAAATCATGTCCTTTTGTAAAAAAGAAGGTGCTGCTTGCAAACTATCCAGCATTCACATTAACACCTGGTTTGGAGATTTTGATAAACAAAAAGCCATGAAATACTGGTTAGAAATGGGCGCTCCTGGCCTTACTATTAAACCTCCTAGCTGGGATCAGTGGTTATACATTGGAGATTCCCCTAACGATGAACCGGCATTTGCTTCTTTTAAATTTAGTGTCGGTGTCGCTAATATTAAGCCATATTTACCTCGTCTCAACTCGTATCCCACCTGGATAACCGAAAAACAAAGTGGCGATGGTTTTGTCGAAATGGCAAATAAATTAACTGAGATTCTTAAATAAATAAATATTCTTCTGCTTATCATTTGGTTAGAAAAAGGTAGGATATTTTTATTTGTTCCTCCTAAAAAAAAATGGTAATGTACTGTATCTAGTTCACATTAATAAAATTCTACTAAATGTGCTACTTTGTATTATTGCGCCTTTTTTTAGAAAGGCTATTTGAGTGTATTCATATGGAGGATTGTTGTGTTTAATAAAATTATTAAAAGAGATGGTCGCCAAGAAGATTTTGATCCCGAAAAGATAACCAATGCTATCGCTAAAGCAGGCAAAGCTTCGAATCAATTTGATCTTATTACTTCCAAGAATTTAACCTTGAAAGTCTTAGCTATCACCGAAAGCATCTTTAAGGATCAGGTTCCTAACGTAGAAGAAATTCAAGATGTGGTTGAAGAGGTATTGTTGGATTCGTCATATCGAAAGACGGCTAAAGCTTACATTATCTATAGAGATCAACACGAACGTATTCGTCAATTAATTGCTAAATCAAATGTTAATCTAATTGATACATATCTGCAAAGTTTAGATTGGAAAGTAAAAGAAAATAGTAATATGTCCTACTCACTGCAGGGACTCAATAACTATATCTTTTCCGAAATTAGCAAAACCTATTGGCTCAATAAAATATACCCTGACACCATCCGAGATGCTCATCTAAAGGGTAGCATACATATGCATGATTTAAATTTGTTATCGGTATATTGTGTAGGTTGGGATCTGCGAGATTTATTAAACGAAGGATTTAAAGGCGCGGAAGGAAAAACAGAAAGTGGTCCTCCTCAACACTTTCGTTCAGCGTTAGGGCAAATCGTCAATTTCTTTTATACCTTACAGGGTGAAGCTGCTGGAGCACAGGCATTTGCAAATTTCGACACTTTTTTAGCACCTTTTATAAAAGAAGAAGATCTATCCTATAAAACTGTAAAACAAGCCGTACAAGAGTTTGTTTTTAATCTTAACGTTCCTACCAGAGTGGGATTTCAAACTCCTTTTACTAATATAACAATGGATTTAAAGGTACCTTCTATATATCAAAATGAGCCGGCAATGATTGGTGGAAAAACTTGTAACTATACATACAATGACTGCCAAAAAGAAATGATCATGATTAACCAAGCTTTTCTAGAAGTAATGGCCGAAGGAGATGTTAAAGGTAGAGTTTTTACTTTTCCTATTCCAACTTATAATATTGGATCCGACTTTGATTGGGATAATCCTGAATTAGACGACCTATGGAAAGTAACAGCTCGTTACGGTATTCCTTATTTTGCAAATTTTATCAATTCGGAATTATCTCCAGATGATGCTCGCTCCATGTGTTGTAGGCTGAGACTAGATACCCGTAAACTTAATAGTAAAGGTGGTGGTTTATTTGGCGCTAATCCCTTAACCGGTTCAATAGGTGTGGTTACGATTAATTTACCTCGAATAGGACTTGAAGCGCAAAACGAAGATGAATTTATTTCTATCCTTAATGACAGAATGGATATAGCCAAAGAAAGTCTAGAAATTAAGCGCAAGATTTTAGAAAAAATGACAGATCAGAATTTATATCCCTACACTAGTTTTTATCTACGAAATATTAAGAAAAGGTTTAATCAATACTGGTCAAACCATTTCTCTACCATAGGTATTATTGGTATGCATGAGGCCTGTTTACGATTGTTTAACCAAGGCATTGATACCAAGCAAGGTAAAGATTTTGCGATTAAGGTACTTAATCACATGCGAGATGTAATGCAAACTTATCAGGATGAGACGGGCAATCATTACAATTTGGAAGCAACACCTGCCGAAGGTACCGCCTACAGATTGGCCCAATTGGACCGCGATCAATTTTTCCAAGAGTTTGCTACTCATAATAACGACAACCAAGATGAAAATATTCCCTATTACACAAATTCATCGCAACTACCGGTAGATAGTACTAATGATATATATGCCCTTTTGGACCATCAAGAAGATTTACAAGTTTTATACACCGGAGGAACAGTGGTCCATATTTTTGTAGGAGAAGAGATCAAAGATTTTAGGGCTCTCAAGAATTTTATTCGTAAAACTTGTCAAAATTACCGTACACCTTATATTACTATATCGCCAACTTACAGCATATGTAGATCCCATGGATACTTATCAGGCAGACACGATACTTGCCCTCAATGTGATCAAAATACCGAGGTGTATTCTCGTATCGTAGGTTATTTGAGACCAGTAAACCAATGGAACAAAGGAAAAGCGGCTGAATTCGACAAGAGGAAATTGTTTTCAGTAACTGACAGCAGGGAGCATGTACACCCCAGCGCCAACTTATATCACGCTGCCGCAGCTATAGCCGCTGATAGATAACCTCACGCTTTTTTAGGCAAAATTATATGCAGATAGGTGGATTTATACCCTTCTCATTAATTGATTATCCAGAGTTGGTCTCTGCGGTGATCTTTACCTCTGGGTGTAATTTTAGGTGCCCTTACTGCCATAATCCTGAGTTGGTTAATTCACCAACCACAATTGATATTAATTTAAATGATATCTGGTCGCTACTAGCCAAAAGAAAAAATTTATTGGATGGAGTAGTAGTTAGTGGTGGAGAGCCGACCATTCAACCTGATTTATTATCTTTTTTAGAAAAAATTAAAACAATTGGATATAAAATTAAGTTAGATACTAACGGCAGCAATCCTCAAGTATTATCCGAAGCTATTGAAAAAGGTTTATTAGATTATATAGCTATGGATATAAAGAGTCCTCTAAATCAATATTCTAACTTTACAAAAGTTAAAAAAGTTAAAAAGACTAAAACTGATCTCCAAAAGATAAATGACAGTATCGAAATAATTTATAAGAGCCAAATACCCTTTGAATTCAGAATGACCGCTGTTAAGCCTTTACATAAATTTAATGATTTAATTGAAGTGGGTAAAACCGCAGACTCTCCTTCGGGACGTTTTATTATTCAAAACTTTAAAAACGGTAATCTACTTGATTCTCATTTTTCGAAAAAAGCTCAATCCTTTGAAGAGAAAGAGCTTTTAGCAGCTAAGGACACTTTAACGTCCATGGGTGTAAATTGCTATATTAGGTAGGATAATAACAAAAACACCTTTTAACTTGACAAAATACCTAAGAACAATATTACTACTTATTAAGTTAGAGCGAGGAATATACGGAAGGAATTTAACATGGAATCATCAAACACAAACATTTTTGGCCCTATGAACACATCTGCAATCATCACAGTGATAATTGCCATTTTTGTTCTATTATTAGGTGCTACCTCCTACTACACCATTAATCCTAACGAGCGCGGTTTGGTATTACGATTTGGTAAGTACATCGCAACTACCGAACCTGGATTACATTTTAAAATCCCTCTAGGGGTCGACCGAGTGATTAAGATACAAACTACTACCATCAGAAAAGCAGAATTTGGCTTTCGTACATTACGATCAGGTATCAACAGCACTTTTAACCGTCAAGGATACTTGGTTGAATCACATATGGTTACCGGTGATCTTAATGTCGCTGATGTTGAATGGATCGTACAATATAAAGTATCTGATCCTTATTTGTTCCGTTTCAAGGTATATAATGTCGAAAGTACTATCCGAGACATTTCTGAATCAGTTATGAGATTATTTGTTGGAGACACTGAAGTTTCCAAAGTATTAACTACTGGCCGGTCTATCATCGCCGCTAAAGCTAAGGAAAAAATGCAAGAAATTTTCAATTCATATGAAATGGGTGTTAAAGTAACTAATGTTATTTTAAAAGACGTGAATCCACCGGAAAAAGTAAAAGCTTCGTTTAATATGGTTAATGAAGCTAAGCAAGAGCAAGAACGAATGGTAAATGAAGGATGGAAAGAATACAATACCCGCTTACCCGAAGCTAAAGGAAAAGCTTTAAAAGTTATCCAAAGTTCTAAAGGATATGCTTTAGAACGTGTAAACCAAGCAAAAGGGGATACCAAAAGATTTCTGGCCCTATATGAAATCTTTAAAACAGCACCCTCAATTACTAAAAAAAGACTATATCTCGAAAAAATGGGTGATATATTTGATAAATCAGGAAAAAATCTCTTTATCGCTGATCCAGCGGTAAAAACTCTGGTGCCTTATCTTAAAATGACACCAGCTACCATAGCTAAATAATTACTTAATTAATCTTAATAGGAGATTTAAAAATATGAAATATCTATCATCTGGTTTAGTATTAGCAGTCGTTATTCTATATATTGTGTTGAGTTCATCTACATATGTCTTAACTGAAGCAGAGCAGGCCATCGTGCTTCAATTTGGTAAACCGGTAGGGTCATCAAAAACAGATGCCGGTCTACACTTTAAAGTACCTTTCATCCAAGAAGTAAAAAAATTCGAAAAACGTATTCTTGAATGGGATGGTGATCCTAATCAAATCCCAACTAAAGATAAAAAATACATTCAAGTAGATATTACCGCACGTTGGAGAATCGTAGACGCATTAAAATTTTATCAAACAGTCCGAAATGTCAATGTTGCTCTAAATAGGCTGGATGATGTAATTGATGGTGCCACCAGAAACAGGGTTGCCAGTTACAATTTAGTGGAAACAGTTCGTAATTCCAACCAAATATTAGAAGAAAGTCCAGAAGAAGAAGATGAACAAATGGATGAACAAGGAAATCGTTCTAAAAAATTAGAAAGAATTACTGATGGCAGAGAGCACCTGGCTCAAGAGATCTTTGAAAACAGTCGAGAAACTGTTAATCAATTCGGTATTGAGTTAATAGACATTAAGATTAAAAGAGTAAATTATGAGGAATCTGTTAGAGAGAAAGTCTATGAACGAATGGTATCCGAACGAACCAGAATAGCTGAACAATTCAGATCGGTAGGACAGGGTTTACGAGCTGAAATTTTGGGGAAAATGGAAAAAGACCTTAAAGAAATTGAATCCAAAGCCTATAAAGATTCCCAAGAAATCAAGGGGATGGCTGATGCTGAGGCAGCGAGAATATACGCTAATGCCTATAATAAGGCTCCTAAATTTTATACTTTTTTAAAATCACTAGAGACTATAGAAAAGGTCGTAAAAAAGGAAACCATCTTATTTCTTTCAACTCAAACACCTTTTTTAAAGCTACTGAAGGATACCAAATAAAGGCTAGTTTTTTTTGAATTTTTTCTTGCATTAAGAATCTAAAAAAGTATAATCGTGCAAGTTTTGATAGTTGAGAGCTGTATTTTGGCTCATTATTATTGGGATGTCGTCAAGTGGTAAGACACTAGATTTTGATTCTAGCATGCGCAGGTTCGAATCCTGCCATCCCAGCTTACCAACTTTTCAAGACTAAATAGATGGCAATCTTCTCAAAACGTAGGGGGATTGTTATGAAAAAGCTCAAAATCAAGGCAGTGAGTAAAAAATGTGTTGATTTTTGAGCCAATATTATAATAATTATAACGATTAAGTGTGGGTTCGGTTTATTTACCTATAACGATTGGATACGTTAAATGCCTGGTATTAGAGTTAGAGAAGGTCAA
>CAZJDM010000194.1:0-7596 GCA_964544765.1 uncultured bacterium | reverse complement strand
TGGGATCATTTGAATTAAGTTATTATTGGTTAGCTTATTTAATTGGTTTTTGGGTAGTATTATATTTTCTATTTCGGTTAAAAAAAGAAGGACTAACTCCTCTGTCACGTAACGACATTCTAGATTACATGTTGTTTGGCTGGATCGGATTACTGGTAGGAGCACGATTAGGATATGCCATATTTTACAACTGGGATTTGTTTATGGAACACCCAGATTATTTCTACAAAATTTGGATGGGCGGCATGAGTTTTCATGGCGCTTTAGTTGGAATAATCATAATTATATTTTTTACTACTCGATATAAAAAACAACCCTTCTTTTGTTTCTTTGATATAGCTGCAATACCTACCCCTTTGGTCCTAGGATTTGGTAGGATAGCCAACTTTATAAATGGTGAAATATGGGGAAGAGTCACTAACGTACCTTGGGCAGTAAACTTTGGCCGTCCTGACAATCTTCCCAGACACCCTTCCCAGCTTTATCAGGCTATGTGTGAAGGTTTTCTTTGTTTTATCATCCTCTGGTTGCTTAGACGTAATCTTAAAAAGGAAGGGATATTAAGCAGCCTATTTTTGATTTTCTATGGAACATTTCGTTTCTTAATCGAGTTTTTTCGAGCGCCAGATAAGCAGGTGGGGTTTATTTGGCAATATTTTACTATGGGACAAATCCTATGTGTAATTATGATCATAGCTGGTACTCTTATTTATTTGTATCAATTAAAGAAAATTGAAACTTGATTACCAGTTAGGTGTTTTAGAATTTATTCCACAGTCATGGTCGCACAATTTAAATGGTCGTATAATTTAATAAATTTATTGTGAAGACGCCTCTTGCATAGATTGAAAGCCATTTTTTATTCCTGTACTTACTTTTTGTTCCAAAGTGGGCCAAGAAATATTTCTTTTATCAATGGAAATCATCGTAGTATGTATTTCATCATTGACCTGATCGAAAACTTGTAGTTCTAACCAAAGAATCTCTTCATTAATCTCTTGGGCATCAATAGGCAGCCAATAAATCAATGATGTTAAACCATGTTCCTGAGCAAAATCCTGTAAAAAATCTTTGGTTTCCAATTCTACCTTTTCATATAATTTCTTTACTATCTCTGAATGAGATTTAGTTGGAAGTAAAGTTAAAGGTTTTAATCCTTCTTTCTGGCTTACAAATAGGCTGGTATCAAAGCTTGTATGTTTAAACATTGGACAAAATGAACTCAGGGCAGCGGTTGTAAAGCTTTTCATTACAGCTAGATAAAGTTGCTGAGGTATTTGTTGAACCTTTAAATCAGTAGTTTGCAAAAATGGTTCAGTCACTATTGGTACCTGACTTACTATGATAGTAGGAGAATTGGCAGATGGAGTACATTTGATTTCTTGTTTTTTTAAATGCTCATAAGTGATTAGAAAAGCCTTCTCGCTTTTGGGTACTGCTCCCATTAGGCTTATCTGTTCTTGTCTTTCTTTTCCTCTGCTCCCTTGAGTATTTTCTCTTCCTTTGCATGAAATTAATACTACCAATAATAAACCAATAACTATAATCAGAATATTTTTCCTAATCATATTTACCCTCACAGTTCATCAAAAAATAAGACTACTAGAAGGCTTTTCGGTTAATTAAGTAAATACTTAAGTAATAAAAAAGCCTTTTGAAAATGCCATAAATTATGACTACCGCAAATAATAATCAAGACAATAGGTATAATATTTTAATACTTTTTTACTTAGTATTGCCTAAATTGAAATTTTGGTGTTATAGACTTTCCTACGTTTTGATAATAATTGAAGAGTAAGAAGCCAACAAAATATGGGCCCATAAAATTTGGTTTCCTTTTAGTAATCTATAATCAATAACGAGGAGGAAATTATGAGAAAGAAAATTCAAATTATTGTTCTATTAACAGCGTTACTTAGTACATGGACATCTATTCATGCCTTTAGCCGAGCATCAGGTGCGAGTTTGGCTGCATCAGCCGTTACTTCGGCTACCATAGTACAAGGTAGTGTGAAAATAATACGAGCTGGGGTAAGAATGTCAGTAGCAGCGGTCGAACTGGTAGGTCAAATTGCCTACATTACATTAAATTCAGGTGCTAGAGCCAGTCAGATCGTTGTCAAAGTATCCGCAGAAGCTATAACAGCCATCGGTCAGTCTTCATGGGGCGCCTCCAGAAGTGTAGTTGATTATTCTAGTTCCAAAGAAATGGATGAAGATGATGATGAACCTTATATATCACTTTCATCTGGTAGTATTGTTGATGTAGTAGCCACTTCCGCGGGAAAAATGCTAGTAGCATCAGGATACATAATTGCATTTATACCAACAAAAGTGGGTAAATCACTAGTCTACCATGCTGCCCATTAAAGAAATAGAAGAAGATAGGATTATAGAAGTAGAAGTAAGCGTAGAAGTGGAAGATTATAAAGTAGTTTTATCAGATTTTAAAGAAAAATAATAACGGAGGTTATAAGATGAAATATTATATCAAAGCATTTATCCTAATTATTGCTAGTCAATGGTCAATGTCAATATTCGCAGGGGGCGCCCCTAACTGTGAACAAGATAGTCGCATCGAAGCAAGAACATTTCATAAAGCCACAACCATGGCAGTGAAAGTTAGAAATTACCTTATACGATCAAAAGCTAGAGTTGCATTAGTTGGACGAGTTGGCTCTGATAAAAGGAACAGGGGAATAAAATATACCCATGTTGGATTAATTTTAAAAGATCATCGCAAGGGACGTTGGCTCTTTACTCACTTACTCAATTCTTGTGGTGCAAACGGATCTACTATATTTGATCAAGGTCTCATCAACTTTTATCTTGATGATTTATTCTCTTTCGACACTGTTGTTGTTACCTTTTCTCCCCAACTGCAAGACTCAATTGCCGATACTTTACACGGACCTCTAGTTAAACGACTACATAATCGCAAATATAGTAGTTTAGCTCATCCCTTTAATCCTGTTTACCAGAACTCTAACCAATGGGCCCTAGAAATTATCGCTGCTTCACAAATGAACTTGGGCGCCAGGGCCACAAGGAAACAAGTTCAAAAAATATTAAAAACAAAGGGATACCGACCAGCCAGAATGTATTTAAGCGACTTTGAAATAAGCGCTGTGGAATCAATACCTAATGTATCATTGAACGATCATTGGATGTCTGAAAATAATCAAGGAGGATTTTTGTGGGTTTCAGCAAAATCGGTAATAAATTATCTAAAGAAAACAGACGATCAAACAGTTATAAGAAAGCTATCAATCTAATTTTATACTGTGATCCTTGCCATAACCCGTTGGATGAGAATGGAATACTCATCCAACGGGTTTTTTTATATTTATATTTATCTTGATATTTATCAAATATTTAATATATATATAAAAGTTACTTGATAAAAAGTAACGCATAAATATAGAGTGTCACATAATATGATTAAAAATCATTATAATATTTATTTAATTCTCTCTATTAGTTTTTTAAAATTTTTAATCCTAATTTGTATAATTGTTTTTCCATCAAACCTCTCTTTTAGCTTTAATTTATCTTCTATTGAAGCTATCTTAAATAAGAAAAGCCTTACCGACCAGGATGAAAATGAATGTATTGAATGGTTCAAGCGCCAAGAAAGCGCATCAAATCCAGAGCTTCTGCGACTATTTGTTGAACGAGTGAACAAGAGTCAATACGAAAGAGTTGCTAAGGAAGTTTTAAAAACAAATCACTGGTTAAGTTCCCCATTTGTTCCAATATTTTTTGCCATATTAATAAGTAGAGCTAATTTTGAAAGTGACTTAAGCCATCAATCTATGGCTAATACCTTATTAGATCATCCTCAAATAATAGAAACTTATCCCGAGCTATTTCAAATGATTATGAAATCCGGTGAAGCAAGTCCTTTTTTGAGGACCAAATTAGGAGCCATTAAAGCCGCAAGTTTTATGATGGGAGGATGGGATAAATCCTATTCAGAATTAGAACAAGCAGTCATTAGTAGGTGTTTAGCCCTACAAAGAAAGCACATTTAATTATTCAATTTATTCAAATATTTCATAACTCATAAATTCATTCATTCAAATAATTCATATAATTCGAATAAATAACGACCTCGTTACATATTGAAATTTTTTTTAACATATACAAAATAATGGAGCTTGATCAAATCTTCATAGATTGTTATGTTATGCGACTGATTGTTTACATTTTATGTATGTAATATGAGAGGCGGTTTATAAAAAATGAATTTTCAAGACATGATCATCGCACTACACAAATTTTGGGGTCAACACGGATGTTTTATCCGTCAAGGATATGATCTAGAAATGGGAGCTGGAACTTTTAATCCATCCACTTTTTTAGGTTCCTTAGGACCTGAACCCATCAATGTAGCATACGTTGAACCATGTAGAAGACCGACCGATGGTCGATATGGTGAAAACCCCAATCGACTTCAGCATTATTATCAATATCAGGTATTATTAAAACCATCTCCTGAAAATATCCAAACCCTATATTTAGACTCCTTAAAAACCATGGGCATCAATTGGAAGAATCATGATATTAGATTTGTCCATGACGACTGGGAATCACCCACCTTGGGAGCTTCAGGGCTGGGATGGGAAGTATGGTTAAATGGAATGGAAATCACCCAGTTCACCTATTTCCAACAAGTCGGTGGAATCGGCCTAAAACCTATCTCTGGAGAGATAACCTATGGATTAGAACGCATCGCTATGTACATCCAGGAAGTCGATTCTGTTTTTGACCTAATGTGGACCGACCAACTTACCTATGGTGAAGTACATCACCAATCTGAAGTGGAATTTTCTAAATACAATTTTGAAACCGCCACACCAGATCTTTATTTCAAATTATTTGATAGTATGGAAAAAGAAGCCCAACTTTGTGTAAAAGAAGAAATAATCTTACCGGCATATGACATGGTAATGAAGGCTTCACATGTATTTAACATGCTGGATGCCCGAGGTCTCATATCAGTTAATGAAAGAATGGGATACATTCTACGTATACGTAAACTAGCTAATCTGATAGCCACTTCTTATATCAAAAAAAGAGAACAAATGGGTTTTCCATTATTATTGACGAAAAATGCTGCTTCAAGCAAAACTTCTCAACCTACCTCAAAAGGGAGAGAGAAAATTGCTAAAGAAAATGTTGCTGTAGAAAACATTACTAAAGAAAAAAATACTAACAAAAATACTATTACTACTGAAGAAATAAAAACCGGAATCGAAGATTTAGTTCTAGAAATTGGAAGCGAGGAATTACCAGCTAAATATGTCCCCATAGGTATGGAAAACTTAAAAAAGGCCATCAAAGACATTTTGGATAAAGAAAAACTAAATTATAAATCTATACAAGCCAAAGGAACACCCAGAAGATTAACCGTTTATGTTGAATCGTTACAAGGAGAAAAACCACAAATAGATGAGATAAGAAAAGGTCCTCCCCTAAATCGTTTTTATGACGATAACGATCAACCCACTAAGATGGCCATTGGTTTTGCCAAAAAATTAGGTGTAGAGGTTCCTTCTAAGCAAAATCTGTTATCAGCTACTGAAACTGATAGCTTTTTTATCCGAGATGTTGCCGGCGTACCTTACATCCATTCCCGATTTAAAATTGAAGCTAAAAATACCGTTTCCATCCTGGCAGCAAGTTTACCTTCCACCATCCTATCTGTTAGTTTTCCTAAAAAAATGCGCTGGGGCAATGGTGATATTGAGTATGCCAGACCGATAAGATGGATTCTTTGTTTACACGGAAAAACCGTTGTTCCCTTTTCGGTAGGTAATATTTCCAGTAATCGTGAAAGTGAGGGACACCCTTTATTATCAGCAGGGACTGTAATCATTGATAAAGCTCAAAATTATGATTCTCTCTTAGAGGATCAAAAAGTCATTATCGACCATGACCAACGTAAAAAAATGATCCTATCTGATCTAGAAAAAATAGAAAAAGCTAAAGAAGCTTATGTTCCACATAAAGAAAAAGTATTAAAAGAAGTTATCTATCTAAACGAATACCCCTTCATCCAAGAATCGACCTTCCCTTCTTCATATTTAGAAACACCCAAAGAATTACTTATATCAGAAATGGTTGAACATCAAAAATATTTTGCCCTAGTTGATCAGAAAGAGAATAAACTCTTAAATGAATTTGTAATTACTGCTAATAATCTTCCTAACGAAAGAATCCTTAAAGGAAATCAAAAGGTTTTAAATGCCCGTCTAGCCGACGGCGCTTTTATGTATCAAGAAGATCTAAAAATCTCTCCCGATAAAAGAATAGAACAGTTAAAATCTGTTACCCATTTGGAAGGTCTAGGGAGTATGTATGATAAAGTACAGAGGATAGGTAAACATGCTGAAATTCTGCTGTCCAACTTCCAACGCGACTCAAAACTAGTGCAAAGAGCTGCTTTATTATGTAAATCAGATTTAACTTCTCATGTAGTTTATGATTTCCCCGAATTGCAGGGAATTATGGGAAAATACTACGCTCAACATAATGGAGAAAATGAAGAAGTCGCTAGTTCCATTGAAGAACATTATCGCCCGACTGGAATCCATGATTCAGTACCAAATACCAGTATAAGCAAAATAGTGGCATTAGCAGACAAAATTGATAATCTTTTATCTTGTTTTGGTATGGGACACAAACCTGCTGCCACCTCAGACCCTTTTGCTCTACGACGACAGATGCTAGGAATTATTCGTATTTTATTAGAAGGTAAAATTTCTTTACCAATATTTGAATGTTTTGAATCTTGCTACGATAATTTTGAGGGCAAACTGCGGTTATCTAAAGGTGAGGTTTTAAAAGAAATTCAAGGTTTCATGGTTAAACGAATAGAGACAGTTTTTACCAGATATGCCCTATCCGCTGATGAAATAGCAGCTTCTGTTTCGGTCAATTTTACCGATATATATGATCTTTACGAGAAAATACAGGCACTGAAAAAATTTAGAACAGATGAATCCTTTGAAAAACTATTGCTGATATACAAACGATGCACCAATATAATATCTAAAGAAAAATCTATTTCCAAAGAAATCGATCCTTCGATGTTAAGAGAAGATGTTGAGAAAAAAATGTATGATGTTATAACATCCGTTAGTCCTAAATTATTAGAGACCATCAAAAATAAAAAATTTCATAATTCATACCAAATACTGGCAAGTTTATGGCCCTATTTAGATGACCTGTTTGACGCCCAAAAAGGGGTTAAAATCTTGGTAGAGGATACCAATCTTAGAGCAAACCGCATTGCTTTACTAAGGCAAATAACCGAGTTTATGAGACAATTACTTGATTTTTCCAAGATAGTAATTGCTAAATAGATTTTTTGAATTATTGCTTCTTTCTTTTTAATTTGTTATTATAATAACATACTCTTATCTTTTAAATTTAAAACGGAGAAATAATGGGACTTAGGATTTCAACTAATGTAGCATCCCTTATGGCTCAAAGACATTTGTTTCATGCCAAAAGGAGTTTTGACGCAACGTTAGAAAAACTGGCCTCAGGATATAGAATAAATAAAGCTGGTGATGATGCCGCCGGATT
>CAZJDM010000193.1:0-7644 GCA_964544765.1 uncultured bacterium | reverse complement strand
TATTTTGAGCAAACTTAAGATAGCTCTCAAAATATTTTTTAGCTCTTGGTTTATTTTTTTGTTTAGCGTAAGCTATAGCTAAATAATAAACCGCATCGCGCGAATACTCTCCTTTTAAGCGAATACATTGAATAAGAGCTTGTACCGCTTCTTTAAATTTTCTCTGCTTAATTAGGGCCTGACCAATATAATAGTAATAAAGACTTTGAAAATTAGATTGATCTTCTTTTAATAGTAAAAAAAACATCCTTAGAGCTGTCTTATATTTACCCGTTTCAAACTTACAAATAGCCATATTTCTACGAAGCTCAGTCGTGATGGTAATATTTTGCCCAGCCGCTTTTTTCAACAAACGGTCATACTCTTTTAAGGCTTTCTTGTATTGTTTGTTTTTTTGATACTCTATGGCAGATTGAAAAAACGCTCGAGTTTCATTATTATCCTGTCCCTGTAATTGAAGGGGGTCTAAAACCTGTAAAATACATGTGGTTAAGGTTATTAAGATTATTAATAAGTAAGACACCCCAATTTTATCAATTCGTATTATTTTCACCAATTCTTATCCAAAATTTATTATTCTAAAAAACAAGCTGCCCAATGATTATCTCCGATTTTTCTTAACGATGGGACCTCTTCTTTACACCTTTTAAAGGCATGTAAACATCTCGTATGAAAAGTACATCCCGATGGCTGATTAATCTGACTAGGTAATTCTCCTTTTAATTGAACTCTTTTTCTGCTGCTTTGACTGTTTGGACTGTTTTTACTATCTTGTTGATTTAGTACTGGGACCGCGGATAATAATGCCTGAGTATAGGGATGAAATGGTCCTTGTAAAAGTCTAATATCTCCTATTTCAACTATTCTACCTAAATACATCACTGCTATATCAGTGCATAAAAAATTTACAATGTTTAAGTTATGAGAAATAAAAAGATAAGTTATTCCAAAAACATCTTGTAAGTCTCGTAATAAATTCAAAATTTGTGATTGAATAGAAACATCCAAAGCGGCAACTGGCTCATCACAGACTATAAACGACGGGTTTAATATCAAAGCTCGTGCTATACATATACGCTGACGTTGCCCTCCGCTAAACTCATGGGGAAATTTATCTAAATCAGTCTCCTTAAGCCCCACTTCAGCACACATTTTTGTCACTCTATTATGTATTTCTTCTTTGCTTTTTCCACCATTATGAACATTAAGTGGTTCAGATATTAACCTATAAACCGTCATACCTGGATGTAAAGAAGCATAAGGGTCCTGGAAAATAATTTGCATTTCTTGTTTTAAACTACGAAATTCCTTGTACCTGAGTCTTAGAATCTCCTGATCCTTATAAAATACCTGACCAGCATCAGGTTCCTCCAGTCTCAATATTGAACGACCCAAAGTACTCTTACCACATCCAGACTCTCCCACCAAACCCAAGGATTTGCCCTTCTTAATTACAAAAGAAACACTGTCAACCGCTTTAATAACCGATACTTCCTGTTTCCACCCTATACCATTACGGTAATAATTTTTGGTCAAATCTTTTACTGTTAATATTGAGTCCATTGATACCTTTTATATATTGTCAGTATTGAGTTCATCAAAGCCTTTAATACATGGTTCATCAGAACCTTTCAAATTTCTTCGAAAAAGTGACATGCTACCTTATTTCCCATTTCTAGTTCCTTTAAGTCTGGTCGACTTTGTTTACATAACTTTCTTCCTTGAGCCAAAAAACACCTATCATAAAAAAGACAACCTTGATGCTTTAAACTAAATATCGTTGGTACCATCCCAGGTATTGAATATAGTTTTTTGGATATTTTACCTTCCTGAGTTTCTAATTTAGGGTAAGAATGTACCAAACCATAAGTATATGGATGTCTGGGTCTATTAAATACAGTTGCTACATCAGCCTCCTCTACAATTTGACCACAATACATAACCAGTACCCGCTTACACCTACCTGACACAATTCCTAAATCATGAGTTATCAAGATAATAGATAAAGCACGTTCCTCTTTTAACTGGATCAAAAGATCCAGAATTTCGGCCTGAACTGTCACATCAAGAGCCGTGGTAGGTTCATCAGCAATCAATAGCTGAGGATTAGAGGCTAGGGCCATTGCAATCATAACACGTTGCCTCATCCCACCTGACAGTTGATGTGGGTAATCTTTAATTCGTTTTTCAGCATCTGCTATTTGGACCTGTTGCAATAAGGTAATACAACCATCTTGCAGATCTTTTTTGGACATTTTTCGATGAACTTTAAGAGATTCCTGAATCTGATCTCCAATAGTAAATACCGGATTTAAAGAAGTCATTGGCTCTTGAAAAATCATACTAATTTTTCTACCTCGAACTAATCTCATATCTTTTTCAGACAAATTCATCAAATCTTCATTATTAAATAATACACTGCCTGAAACAACGGTATTACTTTGAGGTAATAGTCGTAAAATAGCCTTAGCAGTCACACTTTTTCCACATCCAGACTCCCCTACGATCCCTAAAAAATAATTACTGGGAAGATCGAAAGTAATCTTATTTACAGCGGGAAAATATCCTCTGTTAGTAGCAAATTGAACAGATAAATCATTCACAGCTAGCAATTGATTTTTACCCTCACCCATTAACCATTAACCATTAACCATTAACCATTAACCATTAACGGATCATATGAATTAACTAAATCATGTATTAAACATGTATTAAAATAGTATACTGATTGATTTTTATCTTCGCACTATTTTTTTTGTTAGATGTTTTAAATCAATGTCTATGTTTATGATGAATGTCAGGATAATGTAAATGAGAATGGGTCAAAGCTGTATGATAGTGACGGTGAATATGCTTAGTCTTCGCAGGAAGGCCAGGATGACTATGTGAATGATGATCATCATCATGAGTGTGTTCATGCTCATGTTCTAATTCTAAATGCTCATGAAGATGAACATGCCTTTCAATGTAAAGAATGATAACAGCTATAATCATTACACTTAAAGCAAAAAAGAATTTCAAATCCAGTAGATCATTAAAAATAAAATAAGATAATAATAACCCTAAAAAAGGATTAATAGCGAAAACAATCTGAGCCCTGGTAGCTCCTAAATACCGAGCAGATGAGATATAAAGAGATATACTTAAACCATAAGAAAATCCACCTACAAGTAAAGCATAAATAACATTAATCAATTCAATATTAAGATCATAATAGAGCCATGCTAGTATAAAATTAAATAATCCAGCCGCTAAACCCTTAATAATGGTGTTTGTAGCTGGAGTTAATCCCTCGACCGTTGCGGTAAAATTATTATCAAACCCCCATGAAAGGCAAGCCAAGCCAATTAGGACTCCCCCCCAGTTTATTGAAAAGTCTTGGTTCAAAACCAATAATACCCCTGCTACCAGAGTTAAAAAGGACGATACTACTACCTTTCCACTTATGTGCTCCTTAAATAACAGCCAACCTAAAAAAGCTGTAGCTACCGACTCAAAATTCAGTAGCAAAGAAGCACTGGTAGCATCCATCAGCTTGATACCAAATAACAGACAAATAGGGCCAATAATGCCACCAAATATTATGGCACCAATTATTCGATAGAAGTCTTTCTTATCGCTTTTTAGGTGCTTTATTTCTCTAGTGAATTGACTCATTGAAAAGGGGAACAAAAAAAGGGCTGCTCCTAAATAGTAGAGGGAGGCTAGTATAATTGGATTAATATTTACATCGTTAAGAAGAAGTTTACTGGCCGGTGTAGCAGCGCCAAATAACAACGCCGATATAATTCCAACCATAATATATTTATTCTTCATCTTTATTAATTACCTAACTAGAAGTTTCTACTTACACGATATGCCGAATTGTGACCAAAGGTAGTAGTGAAACTGAAACCAAAGGTAATCCTTGTGGAGCTAATAACGTTAAAATACCTATTCACGACAACTATTTTGACAAGTAGTAGTATTCAAAGGACATTTGTTCATACAATCAGCTCCTTTGCCACATATTCTGACACAAGTATAAAATGGAGAATCACATTGTTCCCAACACAATTTCTTAAAAGCTGGGCTATTATCATTACAATTCCTAGCACAATTTGGAAACGGGTTGGTTCTTGCAGATATGCTAGTTCTTGTGCGCATCATACTAGGACATTTTTGAAAACACTCAACTCCTGCACCGCAATTTCGCAGGCAGGTGTGAAAAGGATAAGTGCATTTTTGCCAACAACTGGCTCCATAAGCATTCTTGGATTGACAAGTGTAAGTAATACCATCCCTTTCAATCTCAAACGGCTGTGCCCAAAGATTAATCATCATACTAATAACGATAAAATACATCACGATTCCAATTGATGCCCTTTTCATAAATAAACTCCATTCCTTAGTTATCCCTAGTTACACTTGATCTTAAGCTCACAGCACTTAAAACTTTTATAGTAAAAATTTACGTTTCACCTAACATAGAGCAAAGAAATAAAAGTCGCAAGTGCATTTTACTGAAAATGAATAAATAGTGTATCTTGGAAATATTGAATTTTATCAAACAATAATTTTATGGTTGCCCAATTATATTTATAATTATCATTGACTATATTAGAATATAATTATATTATGATCAGCGTTCTTTCATAGGATTATCTTATGATCTGTAAAAATCATTTTTTCCTTTTAGTTATAATAAGTTATATCCTAATTATTTCCAATATCAAATTAATAGCAGAAAAACCTTCTTCTTGGTCTCCAAAGCACAACCGTTTAAAATACTTAGGAGCAATTTATTATCCTTCATTTCCGCAGCCACTTTTATTAGTAATTAAAGCTATTACTACTATTTTCCCAGAACAAAAGGAGCTAATAAATCAAGACTTAATTGCACAATCTGAAAGAGATTTTGCAATTATGAACAATTACTTTGTAGATAAACCCTTTCAAGCAGAATATCGGACAAGAACCATCTCAGTAGAAAATCGCAGTAGAAGAGTGTTAACTCAAGCACGAAAACAATCAAGACATAGTCCTGAGTTTAATACACGAACCTCTTCGGTAGAACATTTTCAACATTCGGTACCTGTACTTATTTTTCAGGGAACTGCTGACGGAGTAACCCCAGTATCAAATGGCAAACGCCATTTTCGAAGCTCTAATTCTCCACTAAGCAGGCTTTATTTAATTCATAGAGGAGGACATGAAGACTTTTTAATGACATTGGGATTTGATGCTACTACCATACATCAAATACTAGAAAATAAATGGGATAATATACATAAATCTCTTCCCGCAGATAGCCCATTTCATGGTAGAATAGTATCTTTTGGTAAAAAGACACCAATCAAAAATACTCTCGCTTGGGGAAGAGGGTGTTTGTGGATGTTAAATAGCTTTTTTGGTTTTTAATAAAATGAAATTACCTCCAATTACATTGGGTTTATGGGAAATCGGCGGATTCCCTTTCTTTAAAAATATTGACTCTCAACGAACCATCCAATTAATTCAAAATGCCCACAATTTAGGTATTACTCATTTTGACACCGCTCCTGTTTATGGGTTTGGACATTCAGAAAAAATCTTGGGGCAAGCAATCAAATCAATCCGCTCAAAAGTCTTCATTTCCACTAAATGCGGGGTAAAATGGTCCAAAGAATCTTTTAGTTCTATTTACAAAGATATTAGTAAAAATAGTATTCTAAAAGACGCTGAAAATTCTCTTCAAAGATTACAAACGGATTATATTGATTTATACTTAATACATTGGCCAACACCAGAAACTCCCGTTCAAGAAAGCATTGAAGCTCTAGAAAAGCTTAAAAAAGAAGGAAAAATTATATACTATGGATTATCTAATTTTAATCAAAAACAATTTATGGAAGCTCATAAATATGGAAATATCTCAGCAGTTCAAAATAAATTTAATTTATTATTATCACCTAAACAAATAGTTTTACCTCCCAATGCCAACCCAATTGAAAAAGATAACATTGCTTTTCAAGCTTATTCACCGCTGGAAAGAGGCATATTGACATCCCTATCTTTTGATCAATTAAAGATCAAAAAGGAAACAGCTATCAATCGTTTACTAAAAGAATATGGTCCTGAGCAAAGAAAACAAATTGAACAATTTAAAATTATACTTAAAAAGGTCGCAAACAGTTATAAAATAACTCTATCTGAATTGGTGATGGCTGTTACGTTAAAAACCTCCGGCATCTCCACTTTAATTGTGGGGAGCACCAGTTTAAAGCACATCAAAGGAGCCTTTTTATCACCAAAGATTAAGATAAAAGAAAGCGATATAGATTATATTAAAAAATCACGAGATGATTGTTTTGGCTATTCAAATTCACGCGACGGATAGAATCCACACGCCAGGCGGATAGAATATGCCCACCATATGATGAACAAATTCTGTAATCACGAAAAATTCTTTATCCGCAGCATCCACCAGAATGAACATGTGGACGTTTAAAAGCAAAACCACTTCCTTGATCATTACTCACATAATCAATCTGGATATCTTGAAAGTGACCAACACTGTTTTTTTCAATAAATATCTTGACGTTATCTTGTTCAACAACTACATCACCCTCATCAGCCTCTTCACGTAAGGACATGTTATAAGTTGAACCCGAACAACCGCCAGAAACTACTTCTAATCTAAGACCCCAACTCTCTTTTTTCTCTTCTTTTAAAATATCAATAAGTTGAGAAACAGCTGTATCAGTGAGAGTTAATAAAGGTCCATCTCCAGGAACATAGTCAGGAGCTTCCAATTCTTTATTTAGTTCATCAACTAATGCATTAACTTGCTGTTCAGTAAAACCGTGCCCCATACTACCTTGTTCCAGAGTTTCCATTGTAGCGGCACCACAACCTACACAATGTAAACCTTTACTTGTCATAATTTGAGATAATTTCAATGACTTATTTGGAAAATTTTGTAAAATATCCCCTATTTTCATATCCTTAGTAATTTTGTTCTCCATTAAATACTCCTAAAATATACTACTAAAATTTTTTCAAACCCCTTAAAGGGGTCATTGCAGATTAAACCCAATTAGTAACAACGTCAATGGATTTTTTACAAATATTAAAACAAAAAGGTGATCCAAATTCTATAGTTGCATGTAAGCAATTGATTGCTATAATAATAATCAAATCTAAACAACAAGGAGTTAGAAAATGGTCACTCCATTTCCCAATATAGTAAAAAACGAAGAAGACTGGCACATACTACTTAAAACTCTTAAAAAACCTCAAATTATTAGTCTTCGCAACGAAGCAGATGGGAGAATCAACAAGGATCTAGTACCTATTGCCATTAATCAAGAAAATTTAATATGCATTCGCCCAGGTAGTTTGGAAGTGTTTGAATTTGCATCAGTTACTGATATTATTGTCATAGGTGATATACCAAAAGGAAAACAGCGCCTTAGTCAACGTTATATACTAAATATAAAACATCCAATCAGGGTTTATTATGATGAAAATACTCAACTTGAATGCATAATTAAAGATGTATCTAACAGAGGAATGGGTCTTTATGTTGATGATCCCTCTAAATTTGCTCCTAATACTCCGCTCAAACTAATTATTCATGACAAAGAATTTAAAGCCCAGGTTTTCACAAATTCTAAAAAAAAT
>CAZJDM010000192.1:0-7699 GCA_964544765.1 uncultured bacterium | reverse complement strand
ACAAAAAATTGGTACACTTTTTTGTTAAAAATACTCAAGATTTGATCATACTAGAAACTTTCTATATCAAAAATAGCAAATAGACTTGGCTTGGCCAGAGAAACAGTCAGAAAGTATCTTGATCAAGATTCTAAAGCTCAGACTTTATCCAATAGTACTATTAATAGAACAAGGGCCTTACTTCATAAGATTTTTAATGATGCTATGAAGTCATATAATCTGATCAATTCAAATCCGGTAGATGGAATATCTAAGTTGCGAGTTGCGAGAGAAAAAGAAAGAAGTAAAATTCTGGTCAGATGAGGAGATTCAAATCTTTATTAATACTAATTTTGATACTGATTTTATTTCACTTTATGCTCTTTTGATTAACACCGGTCTTCGGATAGGGGAGGCTTTGGGTCTGAAGTTTAGCAAAATAAGCTCTAATTTTGGGAAAGCCATTGCGGTTATAGACGAACAATGGAAAACAGAGGAATCGCGTTTTAGTCCTCCAAAACATGGATCTGTTCGTAATATTCCACTAAATTCCACGGTCTTGAAAATCATTTCTGATAATAAAAGAATTGCAAAACGAAACCAAGTAGTAGTTTTTGCTGATCAAAAAGGTCATCCACTCAGTTATGATGATGTTAGAAGAGACTTTGGACGGTGTTGTAAAAGAGCTGGAGTGAAAAATATTGGACTTCACGGGTTAAGAGATGTCTACATAACTCATTATCTAATGAGAAAGCCTGAAGATTGGCTGCGAGTTAAAGAATTAGCCGGGCACAAGGATTTTAAGACCACATTAGGTTATACAAACTTTGTAAAGGAATTCTTACTCGCTGAACCTGAGGTGTTTAATGTCCCATTAGCACAAGTGTCACAAGCTGGAATGGTGGTTAAGATTCGCTAATATCAGCCGGTGTCCGATAAGTGTCCGATATGGGTGATTTTGACACAAAAAAAGCGTCTCAGAATTCTCTGAAACGCTTGATTCGCTTGAGTGCCGCCTCCCAGAATTGAACTGGGGACACGGGGATTTTCAGTCCCCTGCTCTACCGACTGAGCTAAAGCGGCATAGCATTTTGAGTTAAAATTTCTATATTTATTTTAAGATGATGTCAATATCATTATTCGTTTTATTAGAAATTGGTGGCCATATCAAATATGGGTAGGTACATAGCAATTACAATTACGGCAATTACTCCACCCAATCCTACGATTAATATAGGTTCCATCAATGCAGTAAGTGCCTCAACAGCATCATCTACTACTTCTTCGTAATAATCGGATACCTTTACAAGCATAGTGTCCAAATTTCCAGATTCCTCCCCTATACTTACCATAGAGGTCACTAATTTAGGAAAGATTTTTGAACCACTCAGAACTTTTGTTATGGTTGCACCCTCCATTACAGCACTTTTCATTTTCAAAATCTCATCTTCAATAGTAAAGTTACCGGCGGTTCGACTACAAATCACTAAAGAGTCGATAATAGGGACTCCAGCTCCTAACATGGTGGCCATAGTTCCCGTAAATCTAGAGATAGCAACAGCTCTTACCAGTGGTCCCATTCCAGGTGTAAATAATAGGGTATTATCCAAAATTCTGCGTCCTTTTTCATTTTTAATAAAGAAAGAATATAAACCTACTGCTCCGCCTATAGTAATTCCAAGTATAATAATTATATTTTCTATAACAAAATCACTGAAGTCGATAACTTGTTGGGTGAGCCATGGTAATTCATTACCCATGTCTCCAAAAAGTTTGGAAAAAATTGGAATAACAAAAACCATGATAACAGTAACTACACCGACTGCAAAGACTATTACTATGATCGGGTACATCATGGCGCTTTTGATTTTGGCCCTTAGACGAAGGTTTTTATCCATAAATTCAACTAGTTTAATAAGTATTTTATCTAAAATACCACCCTCTTCACCAGCTCGAATCATACTGCAAAATAGACGATTAAAAGTGTCGGGAAATTTTTCTAGAGATTCAGATAAAGATGCACCTCCTTCAATGCTATTTGCTATTTCCTTTATTTGATAATTTAATTTAGAGTTTTCACCTTGGGATGATAATATCTTTAGTCCATCAACCATAGGTAAGCCAGCATCAATCATAACTGAGAATTGTTTACAAAAATTATTAACATCTTTTTGCCCAATAGAAGGCTGCATAAAAGGAAGATTGATTTGGACATTACCATCTTCATCTTTTTCAAATATTGAAAATGGTTGTTTAGCAGCATCGTGAATTTTGTAGGGTCTTATTCCTTGACTTAAAAGTTGGGATTTAGCCGCTCCCATATTATCAGCTTCGAGTATTCCGAAAACTTTTTTTCCCTTATCTTTAAAATAATATTTGAACTGTGGCATGAAAAAACTCCTTAGCAGAACTATAGAATTCTTAATAATATTATCTCTTTATTTGTCAAATTTATCTAGTTAAATTAAGTCCAAGGTAAGTGAGATTCACTAAGTAGATAGGTATATAAATAGACAAGTAGATATGTAGAGAAAGTAGGAAGTGAATTACTCTTTTTTATCAGACATAGTATTTCTGATAACTTCCTTATAATCTATGCGTCCTTCAGCGAATTTTGAGAGGGCATCCATTCTGAGAGTTTTCATTCCGGTTCGAATCGCGATAGCTTTTAGTTCTAAGGCTGATTTATTTTCTACTACAGCTTTTTTTAATTCTTCATTCATAATTAATACTTCGTAAAATGCAATACGACCTTTATATCCAGTATTATTGCAGGTTTCACAGCCGGCACCTTTTTTGGGTTTGATTTGCTCAATAAATTTTGGAGGAATGCCCATTTCAATTAAAGCGTCTTTAGGGACTTCGGTATCGTCAGTTAAACATTTGGTGCAAAGCTTTCTTCCTAGTCTTTGAGCCACTATACCATTTAGAGCCGAAACGACATTAAAAGGTTCAATCCCCATATTCAATAATCGAGTGATAGTTTCGGGGGCACTGTTGGTATGCAAGGTACTTAAAACTAAATGACCAGTTAGTGCGGCTTTGATAGCAATTTCACCTGTTTCAAAATCTCTTATCTCACCAATCATTATTATATCAGGGTCCTGTCGTAAAAATGCTTTCAAAGCATCTTTAAAATCATAGCCTATAGCAGCATCAACATTAACTTGGTTTACGCCCATGAAGTTAAATTCTACCGGATCCTCAGCTGTCGAAATATTTTCTGTCGGTTTGTTTAGATCAGCCAGAGCTGAATAAAGCGTTGTTGTTTTTCCGGATCCTGTGGGTCCAGTAACTAATACCATACCATAAGGCATGTGTATGATACTTAAAAATCTATCTAGGGTTTTTTTATCAAATCCAAGTTGCTTCATGTCGACTTGGAGGTTACTTTGATCTAATATACGAAGACATATCTTTTCTCCATATAGAGTTGGCATAGAGTTAACACGAAAATCGATGTCTTTTCCTTTTTTAAATTTGATTCTTATACGTCCATCTTGAGGTACACGTTTTTCATCGATTCTCATTTCTGACATAATCTTAAGGCGAGCAACCAAACCTTTTCTAAGCTCAGGAGGTACCTTCATAAATTCTTCTAGAACCCCATCTTGTCGATACCTCACTCTAAATATTTTTTCGTAGGGTTCAACATGAATATCACTAACTCCTCTTTTAACTGCTTCAGCTAAGATATAATTGGCCATTTTTATGGCTGGAGCACCGATACTAACTTCTTCATCATCGTCGCCGTGAGTATCTTGAAGAGACATTGAACTATCATCAAAGTCTTCACTCCCACTTGTGTCAACTAATTTATAGGCTGATTCAATAGCTTTTTGGATATCAGCTTCCAAAGCAACTACTGATTGAATCTGGCAACCTGTAGTAAAAGAAATATCGTCAATTGCCGCCAGATTGGAAGGATCAGCCATCGCTAATATGAGTGTGTTAGCAGCTTTTTCTATAGGGATCACACCATGTTTTTTAGCTAGGGGTTTAGGAATAAGTTCGAGTATATCAACGGGAATTTCGTGTTCTTCTAATTTAACCGAGGGAACATTGAAACTCTTACTAAGTACATCTATGAGAATATCTGAGGTCAGATTAGTGTGTTTTTCGATACATTCGGTGAAACAGATTGTCTTGTCTTTAGTCATTTCCTTGTCAATCTTACCCAATTGATCCTGACTAAGGAGGTTTTGTTTTACCAATATATCAGCTATTCGATTACTCATATAAATAAACCAAGTAAAATCAGTGCGTTACTCTTGCTAAAAATCTTGGAAATATACGTTTTTACCTCATATTATGTTCGGAATAATTATTAAATTTCTTAAGGAAAATATTACTTAGTTGAATGGTTTCATAACGTATGATAATCAAACAAGATATATTAGGGGTGGAACGTCGGAATAAACTAGTATCGAAAATGAACAAAATAAATAATTATAAATTAAATATACTGCCTAAGCATGTGGCTATTATTATGGATGGTAATGGTAGATGGGCTCAAAGTCACAATAAGAATAGAATTGCGGGTCATGAGGAGGGTGCTCATCGAGTACGAGAAATTGTTGAGTTTTCTAGATCGATTGAAATACCATATTTAACTTTATATGCCTTTTCTCATGAAAATTGGAGAAGACCAAAATTAGAAGTAAATGCCCTTATGTATCTTCTTAGGAAGTATCTTAAAAAAGAAAAGCAAAATATGATTAAAAATAATATAGCATTAGATACTATTGGTGATTTAGATAGACTACCTAAAAATGTTCAAGAAGTAATCTGCGAGGTAAAAGAAGCAACGTATAAAAACCATAAAATGGTATTGAATTTAGCATTGAGTTATGGAGGTCGTGTAGAGATAATTGAGGCTTCTAAGTCTTTTACTAAAGAATGTCTGGCGGGAAATGTTAAGATAAATGATCTAAATGAAGATACCTATAAAAAATATCTCTATACAAATAACATGCCTGATCCGGATATTGTAATTAGAACTGGTGGAGAGAAGCGAATAAGTAATTTTCTTCCCTGGCAATGCGTCTATAGTGAGCTATTTTTTATTGATAAACCATGGCCAGAATTTAAAGAACAAGATTTTTATCAAATTCTTAATGATTTTCAATCACGAGAGCGTCGTTTTGGCGGGATAAAACCAAATTAAAATCTTATTAATTACAAGGATTTATTGATGTTAAAACGTGTTATAACTGCTGTAATATGGCTACCTATTGTTTATATAACGATAATGCAAAAGCATAAATTGCCTTTTACACTTCTTCTAACGATGCTTACTTTTTTTGGATTATTAGAATATTTTCGATTATTCTTTAATAAATTTTTATCCAGCTCAAAAACTAATTTAGAAATTTCCATTTTAACCATATTGGGAAGTTTGTTCTTTGCATATTTCTCTTTAGAGCATCCTTGGAAAAATATTAATTTTTTAAATTTTTATGAAATGATAATTTTATTTTTACTCCTTTACTCAACAATCATCCTATTTAAATATAATAATATTTTTGAGATGTTATGTCGGTGTTTGATTGTTTTGGTCGGTTGGTTATATATACCTGGATTATTACTATATATAATAAAGATTCATCATTTACCTAATGGCGCTCTTTTAACTCTTTTTCTTGTTTCTATTATATTTCTCTATGATACAGGAGCTTATTTTGTAGGTTTAAAGTTAGGAAAGAGAAAACTTATTATTAATGTAAGCCCCAATAAGACCATCGAAGGTACAATAGGGGGTTTTTTCTTTTCATTATTGGGGGGAAGTGTTTTTTGGTATTATCTGTTCCCTCAATATTCATTGGGAGGTTTGTTATTAACTGTTTTTCTAACAGCTTTTTTCGCCCAGATAGGAGATTTGATCGAATCAATGTTTAAACGTTTTGTGGGAGTGAAGGATACAGGTAAAATGTTTTATGGGCATGGGGGAGCTTTAGACAGGTTGGATTCTGTTTTAACAGGTTCCTTTATTTTTTATCTTAGCTACCATATTTTTTTATAAAGATCTGTTTTTCAAGTGTTTTTTGAGAATTATATATGTCTAAAGAAATTAAAAAGATAGCTGTTTTTGGATCTACTGGTTCAATAGGAGTCACGACTTTAGATGTAATACGTGATCATTCAGATCTTTTTATGATTGAGGGATTAGCTGCTAAAGGTAATAATATTGAACTTTTTGCTAAGCAGATTCTCGAGTTTAATCCTGCTTATGTTTATCTTAAAGATGAAAAGAAATTATTGCAATTAGAGGAACTAGTTAAATCAGAATATAAACAATCAATGACTTTTTTTAGTGGTCAGCAAGGATTATTAGAATTTATTGATGCCTTAAAAGTTTCGATGGTCATATCGGCAATAGTAGGATTTGAGGGATTGATATCTACCTATGAGTGCATAAAAAAGGGGTTTTCTGTAGGTTTGGCTAATAAGGAAGTATTGGTAGCTGCTGGCGAAATTATATTAAATTTGATAAACAAGAAAAATAAAGAAATAGAAAAAATAAGAGAAATTGGGGAAATTGGAAAAAGAATTTCTTTGATTCCGATTGATAGCGAGCATTCAGCTATTTTTCAATGTTTGCAGGGTGAAAAAAGGCAGAATATTCAAAAAATCGTATTGACGGCTTCTGGAGGTCCATTTAGAGACTATTCTTTAGAAAAATTGCATGATGTTTCTGTGTCTGAAGCTTTAAAGCATCCTAATTGGCAAATGGGCAAAAAAATCACTATTGATTCGGCCACTATGTTTAATAAAGGTTTGGAGATTATAGAAGCACACTGGTTATTCTCGGTTCCTTGTGAACAGATTGATGTTTGTATCCATCCCCAAAGTATCGTTCATTCGATGGTAGAATTTATTGATGGGAGCTTTAAGACTCAAATGGGTGTTCCTTCCATGTATACTCCCATTTTGTATAGTCTTACTTATCCAGATAGAGTAAGAAGTTCAAAGTTAAGATTGGATTTGAGTAAACAGCTGGTTTTAGAGTTTCAGCAACCAAAAGAACCGTTCCTTAAAGCAATTCAAATTGTAAAAGACTTGCTTAGGGTTGGTGGAGCTTCTTGTTGTTTGAATGCAGCTAATGAAGAAGCTGTTAAGGCATTTCTTGATGGTAAAATTAGTTTTCTTGACATTTATTCTGTAGTAGAGGATACTTTGGCGCTACACGTTCAAGCTCAGTACTCTAATTTGGACGAAATGATAGCCTTAGATTGTTTATCAAGAAAAAATGCAAAAAATATAATTAATAAAAGATATATAAAGTAAGTAAGTAATAGATATAAAAAGGTAATTATATGGAAATTCTGTCTTCAATAATTCAAAATCCGCTAGTCTCATTTTTAATTATGTTAGGTATATTGGTAGTTGCTCATGAATACGGCCACTATATTACTGCTAAGTTAATTGGGGTAACAGTTGAAATTTTCTCGGTTGGATTTGGTCCCAAGATTTGGAGCCGAAAAAAAGGTGAAACTGAATATAGAGTCTCCTTAATTCCTTTAGGGGGATTTGTAAAAATGTTTGGGGACAATTTTCATGATGAAATTAAGGAGGAAGATAAAAAACGCGCCTTTCTTACTCAGCCACCTCCTAAAAAAATTGCTATTGCTTTTGCCGGACCTTTTTTTAATTTTTTACTAGCCATTTTTTTATTTCAAATCATTATTATGTATGGAATTCCAACAGTTAAACCCAAGAT
>CAZJDM010000191.1:0-7706 GCA_964544765.1 uncultured bacterium | reverse complement strand
TTTATACTATTTTTATATATTTTTACATAGCACATCACATAATCCTTAAAAAATTTGGAATTTAAGAATGTTATAAACTATTATCCCTTATTGTCTTAATCGGGATAAATGCGAATAAAATTAAGTTTTCCAGCCAAATTTAATTAGATATGATGATAATGCGCTAAGTAATACAAATTAGAAGAAAAAAAAGTAGTAAGTTGTCTATGAAAAACAATGTCAATAAGTTGCTAAAATTCCTTCTATATATGCATGATTATAAGCTTAAATCCCCTTATGGTCTATATACACAGCGAAAACCAGTAAAAGCGTGAGAACTCGACACATCAGAATTCAAAAGTAACGCAAACGCACCAGCATACCATCCATCATTCCAATAGCCACCTCGAAGCATTGCACCTCCACCCCCACCTAGCCACCATCCTGTACCCTGGGCAGAGGTAAAACCACCCGCTGGTTTATAGTCACCATCGCTTAAAGCAGCACAGCTAGTGCTAAACTCGTTCCAACTAGCTGGACAATTAATTGGTCCGCTAGTAAAAGATCCTGTAACATCCCAATCAACCCACTCTAAGACATTTCCAGAAAAATCCCAAATTTCTTCTGAATTACTGAGAACTAAGGTTCTTCTATAAAGATGATTACCACTAGAAGCACAGGCATTAACAGCACTATTATAAAGGCAACTTGATCCTGCGGATGATGCCGCTGCCGTGTTGGTCCAGCTATCTCCATATACTGAATTTGGACTCCAACCTCGAGCCAGCGTTCCTGATCCCATACTGCCTCCTGACCAATTAGAAGCCACTTGCTCAATATTTCGAGCAATGGTCATCCACTCAGGATTGGTAATCATAGTAAAGGTTCCCGACTCAAAACCTGCTTCGCTCATGTTAGAGCATTTGGTAAAAGCATCGTTAGGATTAATTTCTACGTACGGTGTACCTCCGGCCTGAGACACAGCATTACCAGAACCATCATTTCTCATTTCATATTTGGCGACACAGAAATCTGGTGTGCCAAGACTTGTCTCTCCAGGTACTGGTATAAAGCCAGATGGACATGGACCAGTAAAAGAATCCTCTGTTTCAGCTTCACAGTAAGGAATAGTGGGTGGATTAAAATTACTGCTCCAACCACGATCGGTTCCTTTCAATATTCTTAAATTTGTAAGATATCCTTTAAATTGTCCTTTAGTTGCTCCAGTATCATCACCTGGAGGAGCACGACCAATTCGTAACGGAAAGTTGCTTGAAGGTGGAACAAAGGCCATATCGGACGCTTCCGCTACCTTAACCCCGTCTTTAAACAACCTTAATACAGATGAATCATCTTTAACAACAGCAAGGTGATACCATTGCCCAGGAACCAGATTCATGGCACTATTTATCAATTTCCTTTGGCTTTGATTTCCTGTGTTCCATAAGTTAAAATACATACCTCCATTTGTATGAAGATAGATACCCCAGCCATTAAAATCAGTTATATACTGCCCTTGACCTCCATGATTGATTAACATGGCGGTCTCTGTAAGAGTTCCATCAAGTCTTATATAAAAATCAATAACGAAAGGTTCATTTTGTACAAACTCCCAATCAGTATGATGCGCAATATCAATGTAATCCCCGTCACCATCAAAATAAATACTAGACGATGATAATGAGCCATACGGTGGAGTTACCGTGGTGCTGTGAGCAATATCTCCATATAATGTTATATCGTTCGTATGTGACATAGCTGAAGTATCAACAATCGGATCACCTGGTTCATTATCAGAAGAGATCAGGAGCTTGGTATCGTCATCGATACCAATACAAGTAATTTCATCATATTGCTTAGTAGGTGGATTAAAATTACTGTTCCACCTAGAAATTCCTTTGGTTATATGGATCTCATCCATATAACCACCAAAATATGATGTATTTTGTAAAGTTCCAATAGTTAGAGAATCCACAATATCAGGCATTGTAACATTAGAAGCTGCTGATCCAAATATAGTACCATTCAAATATAGTTTCCATTGGTTTCCAGTACGAGTAACAGCAACATGATACCAGTTTCCTGTACTAATACTAAGTGAGGGAGTTCCTGATACTACTATACCGTTTGTATTATCTTCAAATCTAAACAGTCCGTTCCCGTGTCTCCAGAAATACCAATAATTAGCAAAACCAGATGTAGACTGTCCCATGAATACCTGATTACTACTAAGATCCTTTGTAAAATATACCCAAAAATCAATGGTGAAATCCTCACTGCTTAAATCCCAATCAACATTATCATCGATACTCAAATAATCCCCAACCCCATCAAAGTAAATGGAACTTTGTCCAAATTTAGTAATTCCATTACTAAACTCGTGATGCACATCGCCATTCTTTGTTATTGAGTGTTTTGATACTGAGTTGTCAGTAATCGAACCTGATTCATTTGCAGTGTCAGAGTGAATTAGTAAAACCGTTTCCGAACCATCTGCAGTATTGGTAACATCACAATATCGCTTAGTAGGTAGACTAAAATTACTGGTCCATCTTTTGGTTCTAGAAATCCGAATCTCATCCAAGTATCCAGTCAGGTTGTTTGGCCCAGTATCTGTACCAATATATTTTCCGCCTGCTCCCGGATCGCCAGAAAAATTCACATTACCAGATCTGGTCATTGTGCCACGCTGCACTCCATCCATATATATTTTAACCTGATCAGTACTAGTTCCCTCTCGAACCAAAGCATAATGGTGCCAGTTATTATCATTAAATTCGTTAGCATCGCCGACGTACAGCCAGCTTCCATCTCCCATCTGAGTATACATTTTGGTGTTCATATATCCTATGTATAACTCACGATTGGCTTCACCCGTACCCCCCATCAACATAGAAATTATCTGAAAATCACCTGCTCCAAGCCGGAACCAAAAATCAACGGTAAAAGCACTAGTACCAAAATTAAAATCATTACTATTACTTTCTGTAATACTCAAATAATCCCCGGTTCCATCAAAATAAATTGAACTCTGTCCAAATTTAGCAATACCATCACTATATTCATTATGAGCATCCCCATTTTTAGTTACTATGTGTCCTGATAAGGAATTCTCAGTGATTGAAGCTGTTTCATTTGTAGTGTCAGATTGAATTAATAATACCGTGTCAGTATCGTTAGTTGTACAATAATCAGATACTGATAACTTCTTCATGGAAAAATTAGTAATTTTAAAACCACAGCCTGTTCCCAAAGAAAAGTGCAGATCTCCTAAAAATCTAGTATCCCAAATATGATATGTACTATCATTTACGATAAGAGAAAAATTACCATCAGTTCTTCTTAATTTAATTTGATCGCCACTACTAAGAGGGGTAAAGGAGTTCACTTGAGTATTATCTTTTCGTACTTGAAAATTGGCGTTATAATCACTAGAAGAATAAACGATCCATCTAGGATATGGCATCCCCAAAGCAGAGTTTTGGTTTAAACTACCAACATTACTCGCGTCAAAAAATCCAAAACTAAGAGCATCACCACAACCTCCACCATTTACCACACCATCATCGTCTGCATATACAAAGTTGAGTGATACCTCTACATCTCCCGATATAATATTGTTAATATAAATTGTTCGATTAGCAGTTGAAGTAATTATATCAGCTCCATCGAAGGTGAAATCTGTAGTAGCTCCCTCCCAAGTAACACTAAAAACACTAGAATCTAACTCATAACTAACCCCAGAAACTGAACAACCTGAAGCAATTCCCTCAGCATTACTCTCTACTTTAGCATAGTAGGTATGTGTACCCTCATCTGCCAGGACATCGGTAGTAATATCTACAGTTGAACCAGTAGCAACAGCTTGTTTTAAAAGCGTATCGCAGCCACTTCCCGTTGATCTATAAATACCTACTGTGTATCCTTTTGTCACACCATAAATTCTAAAGGTAGGTGTATTATCAATTCCATAAGATGATGAAGGTTCATGTAAAACGATAGCAGGGGTTGCAGGTGTCACATCACAGAAAGGAGTTGTTGGAACCGTAAAAGATCCATCGGTATTATATCTAGCGGTTTTACTAATTCTAATTTCATCTATATAACCATTCATTTTGCCCGTATTATTCCTCCCTCCAATCATTAAATCTGCCGTGGTATTATATACGGATCCTGTATAAGTACCAGATGCTTCTTTGGTGCCATTTATATATAGTCTGAATGTATCACCAGATCGTTCTATCGCAATGTGATACCATTGACCAGTTTGAGGTATTGTCGTACTATCAATATATATGGGTTCATACGATCCATCGCTAGATACCTGGAAGGAAAATACTGATAAATTTGGGTTTGCATCAAAATTCCAGGCTTTATTGAATGCACCACCTCCGGTCCAAAAACTCATTGGTACCTGATGGCTCGTACTCAATTCGGAAAAATATACAAAAGCTTCAACTGTAAAATCTCCGTTACCAAACTTAAAATCATCATGATTCGATATATTCAAAAAACCACCAGTACCATCGAAATAAATACTCGAACTTCCAAACTTCTTCTGATCAGTGGAATGTATAACATTCCCATTTTTAGTCAACGTATGTGATGAAGCAGCAGAATCAGTAAAAATTGTACTTCCATTAATTGTGTTAGAATGAACTAAAAGTGTGGTGTTAGAGTCGTCAAGTGTACAAACAAAGGCAAATTCATATGCAACATTAGCTGTTGAACACGATGACTTGTTTCCTACAGGATCAGTGGCATCAACATAATAGGTATGGGTTCCATCAGAAGTAATATTGCTACTAGTAAGATTTATGGTCGTACTACTTGCAGTACCAGAGGCAGCAGAATTTGTACAACTACTATTAAAATATAATCCAATAGTATCGCCACTTACTACTCCACTCATATTAAACGTTGGTGTGGAATCAAAGTATGGAGATCCACTATCAGGTGTTGGATCAACTAAAGTTAATGCTGAAGGAGGATCAGGAGCAGTAAGATCTAAAACATAGTCTGCGCCAACTGCCGAACAGCTCGAGGAATAACCACCTTCATTTTGGACCACTTTAACATATAAAGAATAGGTTCCATCAGTTAAAGTGTCGGTTGTAATATCTACAGTTGTCCCACTGGCAACTACTTCTTTTAATAAGGTATCACAACCACTACCAGTTGATTTATAAAGGCCAACGGTGTAACCATTTTGCACGCCACTTACTCTAAAGGTCGGTGTAGCATCATTACTAGTGGTTGATGAAGGTTCCTGTAGAGATATTGTAGGCTCTGCTGGCAAGTCATAATAAGGACGGAAGGGTACAGTGAAGTTTTCGGTCCAACGAGCTATACCTTTGGATATGCGAATCTCATCTATGTAACCTTTATAATTATAATCATAAGAAGTACTATATTGACCAATTTGTAAAGGCACTGATGAATGCGTTTGAACCGATCCGCTTACACCTGTTTGTTCACCATCCTGTATACCGTCAATAAATAATTTAACAGACGAACCACTACGAACTATCGCAATATGATGAAAACTGCCATCTGGCACAATAGGTGTAACTCCTGTAAAATTTATAAAGTTTGATCCTTCTGGATTTCGTGCCAAAAAAGTTATCTTATTTTCATCCGCACGCACCATCCACAGTTTTTTCAATACGTCACCTTCCCAACGTACCAATAAATATTGATATTGTTTTTCCTCAGAAGCCTGTAACCAAAAATCAATTGTGAAATTCCCACTACCAAAATCAAAGTCTGATATATTGTCAGAAATTTTCAAATAATTATTGTCATTTCCTGGGAACCAAAGAGAGGAATCACCAAACTTAAAAGCGCTCGTGCTATGTTGAACCCCTGTCCCAATAGCACTTACAGTATGCTGACTATAGGAACTATCCAAAAAATTTTGACCAGTTCCATCACCATGAATCATAAGCACAACATTTGAATCAACCCCTGGAGATGACGTATCATACGCATAGCTGGCACCTTCTGTTGAACAGTTAGATTGCCCACCAGAACCATCGTTTTCCACTTTGGTATACATGGTGTATAAACCTTCAGATAACGCGTCAGTAGTAATATCTACAGTTGAACCAGTCGCAACTTTATATTTTAAAAAGACATCACATCCAGTACCTAAAGACTTGTAAAGTCCAATCGTATAGCCATCCGCTACTCCGCTAACTCTGAAGGTTGGTGTAGAATCGGTACCAAAAGATAATGAAGGATCGTGTAAAGCAATATCTAAACTAAGAAATTTTTTAGTGTAAATATCTGCTATTTCTTCAGCCGTTAAGGTTACTGAATACAGTTGCAACTCATCAATAGAACCTTTAAAAAAGTTTTTACCGCCATATAAAGCTCCAATGATTATTTCCGCAGAACTATTAGTTATAGTACCAGTGGCAGCGGTACTAGATACCAAACTACCATCTACATATAGTTCTATCTGGCTTCCAGTATATTGAGCAACTAGATGATGCCAGCCATTATCTAAAGTGGTTTTAGAAGTTGTATGGTAAGTTCCACTATCAGTTTGAATTATAAAACTAGGACCTAATGATTCACCTCCTAATCCAGAATTTATTACTTTTTGATAATTTAAGGCAAAAGAAGAATCATTGTCAGTTGTATCGTATCTTAACACTTTGCCATGTTGAGATGATCCATCAATAAAAGGGACAAAATAGATATATTTACCATCAAATACTCCTCCTATATATCCTTTGGTGTTGGTCCCTACTGATCCTGCGTCAAAACTGCTCCAACTTGTACCAGAAGTAAAACTCAAAGTGGCATCATATCTTAACACTTTACCATGCTTTGATGAGCCATCATTATAAGGGACAAAATAGATATATTTACCATCAAATACTCCTCCTATATATCCTTTGGTGTTGGCACCTACTGATCCTGCGTCAAAACTGCTCCAACTTGTACCAGAGGTAAAACTCAAAGTGGTATCATATCTTAACACTTTGCCATGGTAAGATGATCCATAATTGCTAGGAATAAAATAGATATATTTACCATCAAACACCCCACCACGGTACCCTTTGGTATTTGTACCAACCGATCCCGCATCAAAAGAGACAAAACTAGAAACATCCAAAGTAGCTTTGCGCTGTCCTTTAGAAACAATCGTTTGAGTATTGGCAGGCTCAGCTTGGTCACTCTTTACCAATAAAGAAATACCCATACTTGTAGTAAAATCCAGTTCATTATCGTCTGGAACCGTTAATTTTGAATTATTTCCACTTAAATTTATCGCGTTGCCAATCTTGCCTGTTACCACACTGATGGTTCCATTCATAGTAGCATCATGAGTTGATTTACGATCATTTACGATTGTATCAGTTACATCATCGCCATCCCACCAAGCAACTATATTTCTAGGTTCTGCGGCATAGTCTGGACCACAATAGGACCTTATTGGTGGTGTAAAATTACCAACCCATCTGGCGATGCCTTTGGAGATCCTGACTTCGTCAATGTAACCTGCATAAGAATAAGTACCTGCCACTTCCCCTCTTTTACGTGCTATTCTTATCGATTCTGCAACATTTTTAACAGTACTTGAAGATGTACCAGAAGCAACAGAGTTGCCATCCAAGTAGATATTAAATGCTGTCCCGTTTCTAACTATGGCAACATGGTGCGTCGGGATAGAAAAGGGTGATTACTCACCCTAACCTCCCGCAGATCCGGACGTG
>CAZJDM010000190.1:0-7778 GCA_964544765.1 uncultured bacterium | reverse complement strand
TTGATTTCTTCCTTCTGGATCTTACCTCTTGCTGTTAGGGTATTTTCAAGAAAAAACTCCTTTATACCGAAAAACCGCTTCACTTTGGCTTTTGAGGGAAATGAAAAGCTCAAAGACAGTTTAAAAGGGAAATTTAACCTAGAAAAGTATGCCATTCCTCCATCATAAGCATATAGGGGGGAAGTCTTTAGTGACAAGGTTCTAGTTTTTATCCCCTCCCTTTCAATACCTTGATAATTGAGAGTTGGCGAATTGAATATAAATTGATTGGATAAGGAAATCTGGGAATAATAGGTTTTGGGATTAAAGAACTTCCTAAGTAAATCTAATAATTCACTGGCACTCAAGGTTTTTAATTGTATCTCTGAATTCGATTCGATGTTTTTTATGAGGTGTTTAAAGGTCTGAAGCCCCCTAACGAAGGATTTCATTTGTCTATAAAGCAGCTTCTCACCTTTTTGTAGATATTCTACTGCCTTGATATTGTTTTTAACCCTGGGAAAATAACGAATTGAAACATAGGCTCTTCTTTTTAATGGCGTTTCATCGGTATTGATTTGGCATGATTCTTTAATTTGCTCAATTCTATTTTTAAATAGTAAATTGGAAACTGGATTACCCTCAGGATAACTTTTTTCAATAGTTTTAATATTCTCATCAAAATGGGAATAAGTGAATTGGTCATAAAGTATTTGGAGTACACAATTGTCAGGTAATGAAAACCAGTTTTTAGTAGAAGATACAGCCCTGATGATCTGTTTCTCGGTCATAGGTTCATGTTCAAGTAATTCTACTTCCAAAATGGCTCCCAAGGAGCCGTCTTTTAATTGAAAAATGTTTTCGTTTGGTATAAATCCATCGTAAGGAAGAAGCTCAGACAATGATTCTGGTCTGGAATACAAAGATTGAATAAAGATTTCTCGTCTATTTAGAGCATCTCCTATAGGTTTGGGTGTTGCGTTACATTTTGTTACCAATGTAAACCTCCCTTCGAGTATGTTTAGTGATTATTTAGATTTTTAGATTTAATAATTATTATAGATTGGTGGATTTGTAGGGACTTTATAGTAGGATAGATAGCGATTACAGCATGTCCCTATAACTTCTCTTTTTTTTAGGTTTTTTCTTGATTAGTAGAGATTGGCTCTTTTTATCAACAAACCAACGGGAACGTGTAACAATGGTTCTAATCCATCCACCTCTAAAATAGTCTCCCGTTGGCATCTCATGGGGATGAACCCAAATATCTGCAACCATAGGGTGGGTCCTGGATGGAACCAATAATGGATTTTCTATTGAGTTTAGTGAGCTTTCAATATGGTTAATATCCCGGTAGTCCGCACGCTTTTTCAGCATATTTAGGCTAGGTGCCCTCACCGTTGAACATGCAGTGAATGTAATTACAGAAAAAATAATTAAAAATTTCATGTTAATGTCCTCCTTTAAGAATATTGTTAGATTAAGTTAAGTAAAAATTTAAGTCTGAGGCTTACTTGTAGTATTCTTACAGGATACGATGCTTTTTAGAAATACCGATGAATGGGTACTAATTATTCATTTTGGTCTCTTGTTTGGGTGTTTTTTAAAATGATATTCCCTAAACAAAGAGACTTTTCAACTCTTCTTTTTTAATCTTCAGGTCGCTAAATTTTTTAGCTTTTTCACTACTAGAAGCTTCGGAAGGTGGTAGCCATTTCAATAGGTCGATTATTTGCTGCTTTTTCAAACACTGGCCATACCGGCCAATTATCTCAAAAGGAGTGTTACCTGAATGATTTATAGTTTTTGAAAGCACAGCTATAAAGCTTGACGAGAGTTTTTTTATCTCCTCTTCTTTTAAAAAATATGAATTATTTTTTTCCCCTATGACATATCGATCTTTAATTTTACAAAATTTATTTTTATGTACACCTGCATCAAATTTGTTATATCCACCGCTTGAGTTAACAATAATATTGCCGTTTGGATTTTTGTTACCCATTTGTTTTGACTTCAGACCTTGCGTATTAAATGCCTCAATATGAGTAATTATTTGCTTGACTTTTAAATAGGCAAACACCATCTGAGGATACTTACTTGCTTTGGGAAGTACAAAAAAAATATAATCACCAATGTTACAATTTTTCCTTAAATCATTCCTGCAAATACCCCAAGTCGGAGGACTAGTCCAGAAGTGGGGGTCATTGTCCAGCCGAGATTTATTGGGTTGACATTTTCCCTTTTTAAGTTCAGTAAAAGCACCTGCAATATAGATAAATCCTTTCATGGCTTTATTGTACCACAGATACTTTGAGATCTTTTAGGGTTTTACCAACAAAAACGTAAATAAAATTCTCGTTTTTGACTTATCAAGAAACAAAAGCTAATGATTGATTAAATAAAAATAGTTCCACTAAGATACTTAGTAGCTGTACCTTTTAACAAGACCCTATCATTTGATAACTCACATTTTATCATTCCTCCTCTCATAGATAACTGTTTGGCTATAAAATTCGTTTTGTTCAGCTTCTTGGCCCAATAGGGAACTAGCTGACAATGAGCTGATCCAGTAACGGGATCTTCTTCAACCGCTAATTCGGGATAAAAAGTCCTTGAAACAAAATCAACATCTATTCCTTTAGCTGTAATAATCAATCCCCTATGTTTCAGATTTTTGATGTTTATAACATCAGGAACATAATCAACAATCTGCTTTTGGGATTCCAATACTACCAATAAGTCTTGTTTAGAGGTAAGTATTTCTTTGGGTTTTAAGCTTATTAGCCAAGATAGGTCTGAGTCATCAGATACTGGTGATGACTTAATAGCTGGAAAATTCATGACAAGATAATCATTTTCTTTTTTTACAATAAGAAGTCCGCTTCGAGTTTCGAATTTAACCTCATCAGCTTCATCAGACAATTCATTTAAGATAACATGTGCAGCAGCCAGAGTTGCATGTCCACAAAGATCAACTTCCCTTGCGGGTGTAAACCAGCGGAGTTGGTATTTACCATCTTGTTTTATAAAAAACGCCGTTTCAGACAAATTGTTTTCCATAGCTATATTCTGCATTAGTTTGTCATCATACCACTTATCTAATGGGATAACAGCCGCAGGGTTACCGGCAAAAACTTTGTCTGTAAAAGCATCAATTTGATAGATATCTAATTTCATAATATTACCACCTATAATAAGGACTTCCCTTCTAACCAAAAACAAATTAACTGGGTATTGTCAAATTAATTATCCAGAATACGACTCATATAAAGATAGCTTTTCTTGGTATGACTCTTTTCTTTTCTAAAGTACCAGTTAGGCAAATCAACGGTATTTTGAACCACGATCCAGACATCTTTACCCGAACCAATATTGATTGTAGGCAATAAATTTTGGGCATGTTTTAAATACCACTGAGTAACTTGAGAAGCCGCATTGCCGACACCTCCCGCAGCAATATATTTACCTTGATCTCCAGATAAAATTGAACTGCTTCCTCCTAAACCTCCGGTTTGACTTGTAATTTGCGCTTGGGCGACAGCTTTGCCGATTCCTTCAACTATAGAGGATAAAAATGCCATCGCCGCTACCCGATCTTGTTTAGAGTTGACACTACCAATGACGGCAAATGAATTATCTTTCCCATCAGCAATAAATCCATTCATTTTTCTTTCAAACATTCTACCTGTTTTAGATACACAGGAAATTTTGGTGGTTTGCATTTCTACCCGTTCAATTGATAAATTACCGGTTGATTTAGCAATTAAAAAACATCCTGTTAAATCAATACGGGTTTTGTTGGGGCCAATAAAGGCATAGTCAGCTTGCATAAGAATTGGCAAAGCTTTTCCCTCCGGCGCTTCAACCCCTGTAAGTAACTTGGCTCTAACAAATGATCCAGCCGGTAATTTGACGGTCATAATCTTTGATTTTTTCTTTGATTGAACCGGAAATGAAATGACTGCCGGACCTTTTCTATACTTTTTTATTCTTTTTAATCTTTTTTTATATCGTTTTTGAGATAGATACTTAATACCATTAGGGTTTGAAGAGTTAGAAGAATAAGTTGTATTTGTAACGGTCCTAGTAACGTGGGTAGAATTATTTACATTTTGAGGGAGTTTCATATCATTAGATGTCTTTTGATCTGGGACTTCCGTACTCTTCTTATTATCTTCTTTTTGCAAATCTTCAATTCTTTTAAGCGATTTACTAAGGTCATCAAATCTTTGATGAAGATCATTAACGCGATTATCAAGTTTTCTTACCTTTCTAGAAAATACCAGTTCTTTTCTTTTATATATCTCCTTTCCGCTATTAATAATTCTGCCTCCATCAAAACTAAGCTCTGATATTTGATGAAAGATCCTTACTTGATTGTCTGAGTGTTTACTCACCAGATATATAGCACCTAGAAAGATGAGTATCACCAGCATATAAACCAATATTTTATTATTCTTAATAAAACCCAAAAGGGCATCTTTTTGACGCACCAAATTTCTTGTTAACTTCAAAGCTTACTCCTTTTTTAAAGAAAATTGGTTGATTGATTGAAACGAGGCTTATAGGTTATTTTCTTTTAATGGCCGCTATGGGCAAGTTAATATTGTAATACACGGAAGTAGGTTTAGCTACGACCCTTAAAAAGGTCACGTTTTCTTTAGTTTTAATCGTTTTTAAGATCTTTCTATCGACTTGAGATAACACTGCTACATTAGGTTGATCAAGAGTTAAGCTCTTTAGGTCAATGGCGTAATTGTTTTTTTTGGACCTGTTACGAATTTTAAAGACATAACCATTAAAATTGGGCCCGGTATAAACTCTAACCAGCTTGGCCTCCAATCCTCTTACTCCAGTATTTATTGTTCTGGTTATAGATCGTATATTGTATCCAACTACGCTGTCCCATCTAATCATAGCTTTCATAAGTTCTAGTTCTGATATATTTGAACCTTTGGCATTACCTTTGTTCTTTCTATCAATAAGCAGATCTTTTGGTTGAAAGTCATAAAAAGAGTCTGTTTTTTCAGGTATCTCCTTGGGAACAATTGCTATTTCGGTATTAATAACCGCCCCACCAGCAAGGATGAAAGACACCCTATTTTTCCCACTGGAAAAGCGCGGTGTTACGGACAGTAAGGAATAATTGGGATCTTTATTATCAGTGGGTTTGATTGAAAACTTGGAAGCCTGAGAGATTGTCTTGACTTCCTCATTAAACCGAAAGATTGTTGGTCCTCCATAGACAATTGTTACTTTTTCCATCTCTGATCCAAAGTAAATAGTCCTAGCTTCACATTTTTTAGTACCCGCCATTACTCCTGCCATGAAAAAAAATAACATTACCAGGCCCAAGATCATCAATTTAAAAAATAGACTTATAAAAGGGTATATGGTTAAGGCTATATTCATGATTATTGATTTAAACTTATTGTCCATAATTTTCCTCTGCTATAATTTGTTGTTGATTATTTATTTGGTTTTAGGCTTAGAAAGATTTGATTTGGTTCTAAAGGTTTCAGCTTTTTCCCAAGATAAAGAAGTAATTTGCAGATACCACCTTTTCTCCTTGTCTGGTGGCACAAGTTTCATGGTCATTTTTACTACTTGATTTTCGTATCCTAGGTATTGTTGTTCAGTATAGAAATCAGCTCTAACCAGTGCTACAACTTTGTAAGCACCACTTTCATTTGAGGTGATCTTTTTTTCCATTATTTTAATGATTTGTGACAGCTTCTCATTTTTAACTTGTTCTATCCAATCTGATGTATCGATATCAAATTGAATCTTCAAATCATCACTCATGGACCTTTTTAATGCAGAGTACTGCTCTCCAATGGTTGTTGCATTTACATTTCCTAGGTTTGAGATGAAGTCAGTTGTTGCATCATTGATATAAGAATCAGTTACCATTTGTGGCGAAGCGGTTGTAAAATCCATAACCCCTGGAGCCAGAATGTATTCCTTTTCACGGAGTTTGGTGTATAAATTGGAAATTTCAATTCTTGAAGATAAGTACTGAAATATGAATAAACAGGTAACTAAAGCTAATATATACTGAAGAGTCAATTTCTCTCTCAATAAAGCTGCTTTATATGAAATGTATTGGGGTAGAATTCTAAGATCAACCCCTTTGTAATTTCCTACAGGGGGGCTCGCTATTTTAGCCTTAGCAAAGCCCTTTTTGATTGGACCTATCATTTTGGCTCCTATTTTTTTCTTTACTTGTTAGATTGTTTTGATTTTCTAAAAACTAAACATGAAACCTTCCCAGATTCTTAAGGGACTTGTGTGTTCATCTATATTGTCAGTGAAATCAAAATCCAGGGGGCCTTGAAAACTGCCTGCTAATATGATTTTATCCTTGGTTGGTGAGGCAAAAACCAGACTATTGTATCGAAATTCTTCATAACGTTTATACCATATTATTTGTCCCTCAGGGCTCATTTTCAAAACAACATACCTGGAGGTATTGTCAGGAAATTCTTTATGACTTGCAGAATAACCATTTGCATATATATTTCCATCATTATCCAAAATTAGATTTTCCATCTGATCGCTTTTCTTGCCACCAAAGGTATAGGTTTTAAGATAATCGCCATCGGTAGTAAAAAAACTAATAAAAGTGTCTTTTTCTCCTTTAGATTGTCTTATATCAGTCTTTTCAGTTGGGTCAAAGTCAACTTCATTATGGAAAAAACCTGTTACTACCAATCGATCATCTTGATCGATTAAGATCTTTAAAGGATACTCCTCACCTTTTCCACCAAACGTTTTTAACCAGACATCATTACCATCTTTATCAATTTTCAATACATAAGCGTCTTTGTCGCCATTTGATAAGAATTTTTTTTCTTTTTTAAATAGAATAGAGTCTTCAAATGATCCTACGATATAGATATTATCCTTTCCATCGATGACACTGTGTACTGATTGGTAGTTGTTGTTATAAAAAACAGTTCTATCCCAAATATCTCCTTCTTTTGATAATTTCTTTACAAAACCTCTATAGTATTGGGTTTTTATAGAATCACTCTCCCTATAGTCCTTTATCCCAGAAACAACAACGTTGTTATATGATGTTACATTTAAAACTCTTGGTCTATTGATTACTCCTTTATAACCAATATTTTTCATCCATTTTAAATCTCCTTCAAAGTTAAAAACGGCTATAAACCAATCATCCTTATCATTTGCAGTAATTACTTGATCATCTATTTCCATAGAATCATTAAAACTACCTAACAGATAAATATAACCTTCCTTAAAAAGGATCATCTTGGCATCATCAGTATACTTAGATCCAAAGGTCCTACCCCATACAATATTTCTCTCTTTATCCAGTTTGATCAGAAAAATATCATTATAGCCTTTAGATCTTTTGATATGATTATCGATTAATAAATTACCGAAAAAATAGCCTGTAATATAAATAAATCCATACGCATCTGTTGTTACACTATTTATAACGCTTCCATTTGATCTTAGACTTAATCCCCAATCATAACCATTCCTTGACTCATCTTTAGGGAAATAGTCGTTTTTATTTAGTGAAAACCCAACGGGAGCTTCATCGCCAGCACACAATTCTTGAGCATTTCCAAATCCAAAGCCATCCTTGTCTTGATCCTTATATAAAGGTTTTAATAATTTCCACTTGTTCTTATCATTGTCATCACAATCTAATTTTTCAGGTTTTTCCAACGATAGGTTCGATGGCAACTTTTTATTGGTATATATTTTCTTTGTAAGTTAGGCCTAGACCCCACCTTGACATGAAAAATAAAAAAAATTTGATT
>CAZJDM010000189.1:0-7804 GCA_964544765.1 uncultured bacterium | reverse complement strand
ACCGTCAACCAGATTATACGTTAAAAAGGCAATAAGTATGTTGACACTACAGATATTTGTATTATAGAAAAATTCGATAGAGTTACTAGGGAGTGTACTTGTCAATTTAATTTTTTATTATTTTATAATTTTTCGCTGACAACACACATAGGGGTAAAGATGAAAAAATTTATAGTATTATTCATAATATTGGCATTTATAGCTAACTGTGGAAATGAGGGCAAGAAGAAAACTTCCTATAGCAGTGAGATGCCTGTGCGAAAACAAGGTAGATCTGTCAAAAAATCAGAAAAACCTGATAAAAACCCTAAATTAACTGAGAACCAAGCAACGTCTGACACTTACAACCGCGGTGAAGTTGAGAAAAATTTCGCTCTAGGAAATGAAAAAAAAGAAAATGAAGAAAAGATTGACGTAAGTTTACCGCCAAAAGTTGGTGAGAACTTGTTGGTTAATTGTCTTCATGGTTCTAGATTAAGACGATGTGAATTACATTCAGGGCTACTTACTGATGCATTTGAAAGTTTGACAGAACATAAGCTTACCTATGCTTTTAATTGCAAGAGTCAGCCACCTTATTTTGGAATTTGTACTGATTATGGCTGCGTAAATATAAGGAAATTTGGAGTTGATACGCTTTATGTTAAAGGAGTTGGACCTTTAGTTCTTAGAGATTTTCGTCCTAAAGCGACAAAGAGAATTTCGTTTACTAGGGGTTGTGAGTTTATAATTACTGAAATTATTTCAAAACAAGTTTGAAGTGGGTTTAAATGAAAATTATTTTATACATAATATTATTACTAACTCCGTTTTCTGGTGCTTTTGCCCAGTGGGAATATTCAAACGAAGGGAAACCTGTTGATTGTACTACCGATGGAGATCCTTACAAAAAAATGTGTGGTAATAGTCATGAACAATGGCTTCTCGGAGTTGACACTTGGCGAGAGTTTCACCACTACGGACACATAACAAATAATTATATAAGTAGTGGTATCAGAGGAAAAAAAAGAAATAACTACCTCATATTTGGTCCATATATTAATGTTTATGAAATTGGTTCCTTATTTGTCACTGTTAAACTAAAAATTACACATTTTGAAAGACTAAATTATAGATCAAATCGTTATAATCCAGAAGAAAGTATTGCGTATATTGACCTAGTATCTAATAAAGGACGAAATACCTTAGCTCATAAGCAAATATATGTTGATGATCTTCCTCTAAAAACAACTTATCGTACTGAAAAGGGTTATAAACAAGGTTTGCCTAAGCTTTCATTTAACTCTAATGCGATTTATCCTACTGAAAGAGAAGTGAGTATACCGCCAGAACTATTTGGTACAGCTACTCATTATTTTATACCAGATAATCCCGTATATATAGAATGGACAGTTAGGGAATATAGATTAAAAAAATCAAAATATATTGAAATCTATTTCAATGTTCCTATTACAAAACCAACTAAAGGTATTGAAGTTCGTATTAGAGAATTAGCACCATACATGAACTTAGAATGGCACGGTACGCAGATTATTTATATATATTAGGCTTTAAATTAAGTCTCATTGGATCTTTGAGGAAAAGATATAAAATGAAATTATTAAAAAATTATCTAATAGCAGCTTTTTTACTAGTTTTAGTACCTTCAATTTTTGCCGGACCAGCAATAGATAAAAATCTTTTTTATGATTGTATTCAAGGATCAAGTTTAAGGCGCTGCAGGCTTGATGAAGGAATAGTCCCATTAATTCCCTCTTCGTCCCCATTTGAAAGAATATATAAAGTAAAATATTTATTTCCATGCAAAGGACATGACCCTTATATAGGTATCAAGGCGGATAGAGATTTTCAAAAATTTAATTTTACCCAAGAAAAAATGAAGTTAATCTTAATAGGCCAAGGTGCCCTTGAAATTAAAGATTTAAATGTGTCTCGAACATTAAGAGCTTCTCTTACTCGTGATTGTTATTTAAAATTAACTAGCGTTGAAGTCGATCTATCCCCAAACTCAAAAAATACCTTGAATTCAGTCTTTAATCAACGTGATCGCCTTACTATTATCCTAGATAACTTAACAAATATTGAAAGTTCAGCAGGTACAATATTAAGTTTAGTGACTCAACTAAATCCATCTCAAATTCTTTCATTAATGCAAGGACTTCGTAAAGATGTCATTACAATGCATGAGATTACACCTGATAGACGAGATAAAAGAACATTACAAGGAGTAATCGATCTTATTGATAACAAGAATGCTGAGAATCCAGGATTGAATGATGGGAAATTGAAAGAAACAATTACTAATGTTCTAAATGACCTAATAAAAATTGCACCAACAGCTACAGACTTATTGCAAGAAGAAATAGAAGACCTTAACGTCAGAGCCGAAGAAATGCTTTCATATGCTTCAGAGGCAACTCAAAGAGAATATCAAGACAGAATGTAGAGGAATTTTTATTTATGCGTTTTCTATTATTAGTCACCTTACTTATAATTAGCCAATTTGGTTCTATTTTAGCTAATAATAATACCAGATGCTATTTGGCTGTGGGTAAAAATGAAGAGAATAGAAAAATATTTATTGTCCCTACTGTACTTGATTGTCGGAATTTTTTATCCAGAGTAACTGCAAATGCCGAAAATGAAAAAATCAAAAGTTTCATGATAAAAAGGCTAAAAGAATACCAAAGACACATTGCCAATTCCGATGAATACTACGTTTGGATAGAGGATACTCTTCAAAAAGAGCCAGATACAAGTGTTGTTATTCCTGATGTAACTCCTAGGAAATCTACGATCAGTCTTAATAACCAAAACGAGGGTCCAAGTCTTACATACATTCTTGACACCCCTAGAGCGGATAAAAACAAAAGAAATCTAAGTTATAAAGATTTATTACCAGAACTTGGTAATGACGAATCAGAACAAGATGATGAATCAGAACAAGATGATGGGCCTGAAAGAGATCTTAGTAATTTGAGATATCCTGATGATGTATCTAAAGATACTGATCCTTGGTTAACCAGGGAATATGCTAATAGATTAAGTACGTTGGGCTACTATGTTGCTGACTTTTATGCTAGCGGTCAGTATGATCGTTTTAGGCAAGGAGTAGCTGGTCTTGGCGATGTTTTTTCTGGACCTAGAGATGTCTTTGACCAAAAAATAGCAGAACATGCCAACCAAATTTTAAAATCTATTTCAGACAAACTCTTGGCCAAAGCTAAAAGCCATGTAGATAGCGCCAGTAAATCACAAACCAGAACGACCAATGCTAATGTAAATAGAATTATTCAAGCGGCAGAGACGGTTAAAAATATTGGAGATGGTAATAGGGATATTACAGAAATCGAAAACAGTAACAATAAGAAAAATGCTTTAGCGAATTTAAAAAGAACCGAATCTGAGCAACAGTCTTTTAGTAAAAGAGCACTTGACATCGCAGCTTCCGCAAATAATGCACTAGCTTTTGCTAGAAACGGTTTAATCGATCCAGCTGCTTTAAATCAATTTAAAGAAAAAGTGCAAAAGGTTGTGACTATTGGACCAAGAGGTGAAGGGTATCGTCTGTTAAAGGTTGTAAAAAAACTGGCAAATGAAGGTAATGACATTGCGCTCAAAGAACAGTACCAAAAAGTGTATGACACATTTGTTAATGACAATGGCCTTGTTACTACCTGGCTCTCTCAGTCAAAATCTGATCAAGCTCCTGTTTTTCAAACGTCCATTACTTCCCCAGTAGGGCAAGCCATTAGAGATGTTTATAACGAAGCATTAGAACTTGAATATAAAGCCAATGATGCATTCCAACAAGAAAAAGCCGAATATGCCATGAATTGGTTACAAACAGCAGATCGATCTTTTGCAAATAATGTAAAGCAATTAGGAAATCGTTATTTAAATAGAGCCAGAGTATTACTCGATTATGAGATAAATCATCCTAGGGTGCAGTACTACTCTCAATTTCAAATAACTACTAATGCGGTAGAACTATTTGGTATTGAAGTTAATACCCAAACTTACATGGGTTATCAAATGGTGGATATTAGTGGTAAACTTGCTGCTAGTTCCGCCATTCGTAATGACCCAGAATTGCTGATTTCGTCTTCTTTAATTTTAAATCAAGCCAAAATAGAATCACACTCTCTAACTTCCAGAGCTTTTAGATTTTTTCACATTCAACTTGATAATCTTTATAATATTCATGATTATGCAGCAGGATTCGCTCAAGGAGCGATAGATACAATGTATGTATTATCAGATTTGACAAGCTCTATTGTTATGTCAACTCCACACGTCTTAAACTACATCACCAGTGAAACACCTGATGCCTGGATGATAGATGCATATTATTTTAGTGCTGGCTTAAGTAAAAAAATAATAAATAGAGGTGGACTTTTTATAAAGGCTCTTTTAAATTATGAAAAGACATATAAACGTTTATCTCAAGCTTATCAGAAGTACAATGATAACACCTCAGCTAGAAATAAGCGTCGAGATGCAGGTAAAATACTATTCGAGCTTGCCACTATCACTTATGGTTCTTTTAAGGCAGGTAGTTCTTTACAAGGATCACAAGCATTGGATGAGTTGTCTCTCATAGCACCCAAGGCAACTGGGAGATTACAGACTTTTGCTGATGATGTTGCTGAGTCAGGTGTATGGGGAATAGGTAATAGAATAAGAGAGTCTGCGGGGAAATACGGGTTCAAACATGCAGATGATACAAGACGTTTTGTAAGGGGATTAGCAAAATCTCCAGATAATAATTTTTCATATATACTGCACCCTCGTGGACCAGGAGCTTCAAGTGTTCTAGTTCCGGGGGGTTACACCAAGGTTAGTAGATGGATTGGTGAGGGGGAGGTAAAACACTGGTTTAAGGGTGGTGGAACACGTATTCCCCCTGAGGTGGACAACGCAAGCCGTATACATGTTACTAGGTTTGGTGAATCACATCCAGGAAGTGGTGTGGGCTTAAATAGAGTCGATTTTTATGTTCCTGATAATATACTCCAACAAGGTGGTAATTCTGGATGGTACGCTATTTTTCAGCCAAACCAAAATACCCCTATTTATAATGTTGAAATATTTTTACATGAATGAGGTTAATATGAATCAAATAGAAATTACTCATTACTCTGGTTTTGTGTTTAAGAGAGAATCACTGGAAAAGAATAGTCTTGCTACTGAAGCAATTGCCAAGAAACTTGAATTGGAAGTTCTTGACCAAAGTATAGATCTCATAACTTTTAAACCTTGTTATCCAGATCGAGTCCAGTTTCTTGTTACTGAATTAAAAAAGATGAACTTAGAGTATGTAGATGATTATTTCGTCTTTGAAATAGATGTCCCAGAATGGTTACAATTTTCAGTAACTATAAACAGATGATTGCAAATTGAACTGTTAGGATGATGATTAAATAACAACTGTCAGACAAAGGGAAGAATTTTTTATAATTTTATAATCTTACGCTAACAACACACATAGGGGTAATGATGAAAAATTTAATAATATTACTCACGATACTGGTATTCATAGCCAACTGTGGAAATGAGGACAAGAAGAATGCTTCAAATGGTAGTGATAAGCCGGTGCTAAAACAAGGTAAATCTGTCAAAAGGCCAGTAAAACCTGATAAAAACCCTGAATTAACTGATAATCAAGCAACGTCCGACAATTACAAACACAGTAAAGTTAGAAGAAATAGCGCTCTAGAAAATGAAGAAAAGATTGACATAAGTTTACTGCCAAAAGTTGGTGAGAACTTATTGGTTAATTGCCTTTATGGATCAAGTCTGAGACGATGTGAATTACATTCAGGACTACTTACAGATAAATTTGAAGATTTGACAACACATGAAATTACTTACGCCTTTAATTGTAAAAGTCAATTACCTCATTTTGGAGTTTGTACTGATTATGGCTGCGTAAATATAAGGAAATTTGGAGTTGATACTCTTTCTATTAAAGGAGTTGGTCCTTTAATTCTTAAAGACTTTCGTCCTCGGGCTACAAAGAGGTTTTCATTTACCAGAGATTGTAAGTTTATAATTACTGAGATTATTTCAAAACCAATTTAAAGAGAATATAAGTGAAAATTATTTTATACATAATATTATTACTAACTCCGCTTTCTGACGCTTTTGCCCAGTGGGAATATGCAGACGAAGGGAAACCTGTTGATTGTACTACCGCTTGAGAAGGTTAATAATGCTACTTTTTAGAATCATGATATTAATTCTATTATTTTTACCGGTGCCCATTCTGGCTAATGATTTAATAGAGCAGGTACAAGTAGTGGTCGATAATGAAAACGCAGCAGTATTAGAAGGCATAAAAGGAGATCTTAGTGAATTAAATTCAAATATTACAGGGAGGACTAAGATATTATCTCAAAGATTGTTACAGATTATAGGTAAATATACTGCTCTTATAAAGCGGGCAGAAAGGTTAACCAATGATCATCAATTAGTTTTAGACAAAGACAAGGAGAGATTTAGTATCCAATCTTTTACCAAGATATCTCATTTATTAACCGAATGGCGAACACTTAAACTAGAGTTCGCCTATTTGATAAAAGAGATAACCCTATTAGCTAATCTCATTCAAAAACTATTTAACCTTCAAGGAAGTCTATCCGGTAAATATCTTGCAGCTCGAAACCTTGATCCTAGAAAAGTGGATGTATCTAAACTTTTTTCTGACTTGGTAGATATAGGTTATACTCATCACTCCACTTTTTTTGATGGCGAAATGGATCTTTTTTGGTCCGGTACTACTGATGAACAAGCCAGAAATCATGCTGGTAGTGTGTTAAATACCGTTTCTGGAAGTGGAACCCTTGGAATATTGGTTTATGCAGCCATTTATGATCCAGAACCGATAACTAAGGCAATACTTTCAGGAGCAGTTGTTGTAGTAGGCCTAATTTCTTATTTTGCTACCGCTAAGATAAAAACTGATCAAAATAATGCAGAAAATGAGAAACAAGCTAAAAAGGTCCAAGATGAGCTAACAGCGATGATCTTTGGAGCTAATGAATATTACCTCGATAATAGAATAACTAAAGAGCAAATGCTTACTATGGTAGGTGATTATACAGATTCTGATGAGTACCAAGATATAGAGTCAGAAAATAAAACTCTGATAGAAAAACTACGAGCAGCCATAACAAATGTCAAACAGGCTCTTAGTGAATTAGATTCATTCCTAATAAATGGGGAAACTGCTCTACAAAAAAGCTATGAAGATTACAAAAATACTCTTATTATTGTTAGAGCTAAGAGGGAATTAGCAGAGTTTCGCCAATCACAGGTTCATGATGCGAGAATTTATAGTGCCGCCAAGTATTGGCATAACACTATTCCAGCTGCTAACAGAGCTTACAGCTTATTCTATTTTAAGCATATTGAAGATTGCCATCTGCTAGATGATCACGCTAAAGATATGGTATTAAAGTATGAATTGTACAGAAACTATTTGAATGGTTTTAAAACCAGTAAAAATAAAAATGACGCGTTCTTTACTAAGACAGTAACAAAGATTGATGATTTCATCACCAGAGTAAAGGATGATGCTGATAGCTGTTATAAAGATCAAGAAAGTGTAAAGATGATCACAGCAAAAGGTGGTATTCCAGTACTTTATCGTTTTTAATTAGAGGAATTTTTATTAATGCGTTTTCTATTATTAGTCACCTTACTTATAATTAGTCAATTTGACTCTATCCTTGCTAAGAATGACATCAGATGCTATTTGGCTGTGGGTAAAAATGAAGAGAATAGAAAAATATTTATTGTC
>CAZJDM010000188.1:0-7812 GCA_964544765.1 uncultured bacterium | reverse complement strand
TGAATTATTGTTAAGTGAGGATAATCAAAATTTAGGACCCAGGTGAACAATTACCTAAATTTTACCATAGACAAATTTTCATAGAAACACTTAATTTAATTATAAAATATTGTATCCGCAAAGATAGTTTGCTAAACTTTATATGCGGATACAAAAGTATAATGTTGTATCCGCAAAGATAGTTTGCTAAACTTTATATGCGGATTAAGAAACGAAGGAGTTTAAATGTTTGTAGGAAGAGGGCATGAACTCTCTGATTTAGATAGTTTATATAAATTAAAAAATTCCAATTTAGTTGTTCTATATGGAAGAAGAAGAATTGGTAAAAGCTCGTTAATCGAAAGATTTTGCGATGGAAAAAGGTATTTAAAATTTGAGGGCCTAGAAAAGGCGCATACTCCTGAGCAAATAAGCTTTTTTAAAAGTAGTTTAGAAAAGCAGGTAAAAGATCCATTCTTAAAAAACATGACTTTTACCAATTGGATCGAAATTTTAGAATATCTTACATTAATAATCGAAAAAAGCAAAAATAAATTAATTATATTCTTTGATGAATTTCAATGGATGGCGGCAGGGCAGAGCAAATTAGTGAGTTTGATTAAGTTGAATTGGGACAATGATTGGAAAAAAAGTAAAAAAGTAATGCTGATACTCTGTGGTTCAGTTGCTTCTTTTATGATTAAAAAGGTTATTCATTCAAATGCTCTTTATGGCAGAATTGATAAAGAGATTTGCTTGCAACATTTAAATCCCGGTGAGGTAAATAAATTATTAAGCAGCAAAAGAAATTTATTAGAAACATTTAAGTATATATTATTGCTCGGAGGAATTCCAAGATACATAGAAGTGATAGATCCCAATAAATCATTTGATCAAAATATCAACCAACTTTTTTTTCGCAAAGATTCGATATTTTTAAATGAATATCAAAAAATCTTCTACTCTCAATTTAAGGAACATCGAAATTACGAAAAAATAGTTAGATATTTAGCTACAAATCCTCATACTTTGCAAGAGGTGGCCCAGCATTTAGATATTCAATCTGGAGGAGGCTTAAAAACATATCTAGAAAATTTAGAAAAGGCATTATTTATCACAAGCTATACTCCTTTTGGTAAAGGAAGCAATACAAAGCTAAAAAAATATAAATTAACTGATGAATATGTCAGGTTTTATTTGAAATATATTCATAAAAATAAAAAAATAATAAAGCAAAATACTCAAGTAAATTTATTTGATAAACTTGTTAAACAAAATTGGAACGCATGGTTAGGATTTTCCTTTGAAAATTTCTGTTTTAAAAATTCTAATTGGTTAGCTGAAAAAATGGGTTTTGCAGATCAAGTAAAAAATACTTGTCCTCTATTTGTGAGAGAAAAAAAGGGGTTTCAAATTGATTTAATTTTTGAAAGGTTTGACAATACTATTACTGTTTGTGAAATCAAATATCTAAATGATCAGATTACTCCGAAAATAATCCCTGAGTTTGAAAAAAAATTAAGTTTATTAGCTGTAAAAAAAGGAATAACAATAGAAAAAGCTCTGATATCGCAGTTTGGAGCAGATAAACCTCTACAAGAAAGCGGTTACTTTCATCATAACCTATGCATAAGTGATTTATTCAATTCCTTATCAGACTATGCATGATATATGGAGATAAATACCAAATGACTAAAAAAATCTACTTAGAGGGAACGTGGCAACATACCAGTAATTCTTTAACTATTAAGAATCCTTTTGATGATTCTCTTGTTGATTCGGTTTACACAGCGGATCGAGAAGTTTTGGAAAGGGCCGCTCAATTTGCGGTAAAGATTTTTTCTAAAACCAAATCTCTTGCTACACATGTTAGAACAACCGCTTTATATCAGATTTCTGAGGCTTTAAACCAATGTTTAGATGATTTGGCAAATATTATTTGTCGAGAAAGTGGTAAACCTATCAAAGATGCCATAAATGAGGTTAGACGTTCTTGTAGTGTTTTTCGTTTAGCGGCGGAAGTTTTAGATAATTTTCATGGTGAGGTTATTCCTTTAGATGTTACGGCAATGGCCGAAAATAGGTATGGTTTGGTAAATAGATTTCCCAAAGGTCCTATTTTAGGTATTTCGCCCTTTAATTTTCCACTTAATTTAGTAAGTCATAAGGTTGCTCCTGCTATTGCCACTGGTAATCCAATTGTTGTAAAACCTGCCAGTAAAACACCTTTGACAGCCTTAAAATTAGCTGAGATTATTGATAGTACTTCTCTGCCTAAAGGCATGTTACAGGTAGTGCCTTGTAAGCATGATGTGGCTGATGAGATAATCGAGGATGATCGTTTTAAGCTTTTGAGTTTTACTGGGAGTCATAATGTTGGATGGTCATTGAAAAATAGGGCCGGTAAGAAGAATGTCATTCTTGAGTTAGGAGGAGATGCAGCTGTTTATGTTCATCATGATGCTGACTTATCATATGCAGTGGAACGATGTATATTAGGATCCTTTCATTATGCGGGTCAGGTTTGTATTTCGGTACAGCGAATATTTTTACATAGTAAAATATATGATCAATTTCTGGCAACATTGGTTACTAAAGCGAAGAATATTACATCGGGAGATCCTTTGGATCATGGAACTGAGTTAGGTCCTGTGATTGATGAGGAGAATCGTCAGCGAATTATAAAGTGGCTCGAACAAGCTAAAGGGCAGGGAGCCAAAGTCCATTGTGGTGGAGATAGACAGGGCTCCATTATTAATCCTACGATTGTAACTGGTGTGTCTGAAAATTGTCATTTAGGAAATCAGGAGGTCTTTGCTCCTATAGTTATGGTTTATTCTGTCTCCTCAGCGAAAGAAGCTATGGATCAAATAAATTCTTCAAAATACGGTCTACAAGCAGGAGTTTTTACCAATAATCATTCTTTGGTTCAATATGCTTATCAAACACTGGATGTAGGAGGGGTAATTATCAATGATATACCGACTTTTAGAGTTGATAATATGCCTTATGGGGGTGTAAAAGATTCCGGTTTCGGTCGTGAAGGAATTCGTTATGCTATGGAATCCATGACGGAACCGAAACTTATGGTGGTCAACCAAACTATTTCCAATTTAGACTAGATTGAATTAGATTAAGCACTTCGTAACTTTCGATCTTGTTCCAACGGTGGGACCTGCGAAAGATCAAAACAATCGCCTGATTTAACTACACAAACTTCAGAATTATTACCTACTGCTTCTCTAAAAGACGCTAAATCCGCTTCTATGACTTCAAACGTATCGTAATGCATGGGGAGGACCCTTTGAGGTTGCAGCAATTCTACCGCTTTTGCCGCTTCACGCACTCCCATGGTAAAATGTCCACCAATGGGTAGTATTGCTACATCCAATGGATAAAGTTCTCCAATTAATTTCATGTCTCCAAATAAGCATGTGTCTCCAGCGTGATATATGGTTCTACCATCCATTTTGATAACAACGCCGCTGGGATTAGAGGTCATAGAATGAAAGGCTTGGGTAAAAATTGCCTCTACATTGTCTAATTTAACCGGACCTCCTATGTTACATCCTACAGTTTTAAGTCCAGCATTTTCAGCTGCTGCGGCAGTCTCAAAAATTGAAACAATAGTGGCGCCAGTATTTTTTGCAATTTCGTGGCTATCTCCTAAATGATCAAAATGATCATGCGTGACAAAGATGTAGTCAGCGAGTCCTATATCGTTTGCTTTACATGAAGCCGCAGGATTATCATTTAACCAAGGGTCTATAAATAAAGATTTACTACCTTCAATTTTCCAAGCCGCGTGTCCCAAAAAAGTTAGTTTCATGAGTGTTCTCCTCTAAAAAGTCTAAGTTAACGGGGTTGGTAAAATCTGCCCATAACGTTAGGTTATTTAAAAGTAACTAGGGTTGCGTACCAACAGGCGTTTGTTCCTTCTTGCCAAATGGTTCCCTCTATTTTATGACCTGTATGATCACTTTTGGCGGTATAAATTTTTCCGTTATCAAGGTTAATGGTTAGTAGATTAATAGTAGAATCAAAGTTCCACTTACCAATAGATTGGTCATCGGCCCATACGCTATTATCATTATTTAGTTGCCAGTATTCATGTTCCATTTTTAGATCGCAATACCACTGTTTGCGAATGTGCCACGTTCCATTTGCGACAAAGGGACAGGAAAGGGCACTAGAATAACCATTTACTGCCGCCCAAAATTCGTCGGCACATTCACCAAAAATAGTACCCACTATTCTGTGGCACATATCGTGGTTAAAACATTCTTGAGTGTAACGTCGATTGACTTTTTGCATAGCTTGAAAACAGCCTGTGCCACAACGACCGGCACATTTTGATTTGGGATCACCAATTATCCGTTGGATAGTGAAGTTCTCTCCATTTGCTTTAAAACTAGCTTCCTGGAGAGTTCCAATTTGATCGCAAATTGGAGTCCAGTTTCTTTTTTTGGATAGAGTTGTAGCTGGCAAGTTAGCAATATTGGGCTGATTAGAAGTATTTTCTTTCTCAAAACAATAGTTTTTATCTGAGTAAGATAAAGAAACAACAGTAAAAAAGAGAAAAAATATACTACATGCACGAAAAAAACTATAAATTAGACTGCTAAACATATTTGAGTCCTGTCTGAAAAGCACAATACCCACGTTGGTATCTAAAATTGAAAAATGTATTGTATTAAAGTAATATTAAAGCATTTTTTTTCAAAATGTAAACATAAAAATTGAACAATTTTAGAGTTTAATACTATAATTGTTAGTATGAGTAAGAAAATTGGTAAGAGTAAGAAAAAATTAGATATGGATCAATTACTGGGACAAGTGTTGAAAATGTTTACCACTCATAATGTCAATGATATAACTTACTCCAGTATTGCCAGAACTACTCAAGTTCCCAGATCAACTTTGTATTATTATTTTGGTAATAACCTTTTGGATTTATTGGATGAAGCTGTAAAATTAGGCACTAAAGTTTTTGTAGATCTATACCAGTTTGAGGATGAAATCAGAGCTTCTGACTGGGACACCTTCCAACAAAAACGTTTCTTAAGGGCTCTTAAAATAGTTAGAAAATACACATGGGGTCCTGAGTTATTTTTAAGCATGCGTAATGATAAGAGTCGTTTGGGTAATGTTATTCGTGAACTTGAGCAAAATTATTGCAGACACATGGTTCGTGCCTGGCAGCAACTAACAAGAAACCGAATTGATTATAAGTCTATTCGATTTGTTAGTTATATGAAAATGGGTGTATTACTAGGTGTCACTACCGACCAAGATTTATGGAACGATTGGTCAGATAAAGAGCTATTAAAATCTAGTTTGGTACAGAATTTTTTAACGGCTCTTAAAGATATACTTCTTAAAAGTTCAGAATAATTATTTAAACCTACTTTAAATCCAATGATTTTATAATGTTGACATATTCACTTAAATTTTGTCAGCTATATAACTTTCCTTTTTTTAAAAAATAATTATTTTTGCCTCACTGTTTGGTGTTCAAAGATACTGGTTATATCTTTGATTTTTAAAATAATTCTATATTAATTTTTACTCAAGAAGGATCTAATATGTTTTTAAAAAAAATTTTACTTTGTTTTTTATTCATTTATGGGAGTGTAGTTTTTAGTATCGAGAAAAATTATTATGAGATTCTGGGTGTTCTTGAGAGTGCCACTGAGGATGAAATAAAAACAGCTTATCGTAAAAGAGCAAAAGAATCTCACCCCGATATAAAAGGTGGTGATGCAAGTCTTTTTAGAAGCATTCATGAAGCTTATGAAGTTTTGAGAGATAAGACCAATCGGCAAGTCTATGATCAATCGTTAAAAAGAAGCGCTGATAACCCAATATCTGGGGTTGTGGTTCCTTTTGGTGATCCCACTGGAGTTATAGGGCTCAATAAGCAGCGAAGAGAGCACCTTGAAACATTATTCAAAAAATATATTAGCAGATATTCATATAGGGACTCCATATTACTTAGTATCCGGGAAGGATTAGCAGGACCTGGCCTTATAAACAACTGGGCCGGACCATTGTTTCAAGCTAATTGGAACGGTATTTTGGATTCAGGAAGTGAGGTGGCCAAATCTCAAGTGTTACATGTTATAGATGAGTTTATAACTGACCATTTAGATGGGATATTTCCCCAGACAAGATTACAAATAGACACTACAGTGGTTCGAGCTAGGTCAGATAATCAAGGTCTTGCTCAAAGAATATCATCTAATTTACCTGGGAGTGATTTTTCGCAGTTTATAGTGGAACTTGGTGTATTGGCCCAAGGCCATCCCTTAGGAATACACTTTCCTCTTCTTAGAGAAGGAATTGCAAATGCTCCTAGTAGAATTGATTTTCAATTACTACTGCATAGGTTTATAGCTATTGGTTATGCGGATGAATTTAACTATCGAGAATATGATGCCTCAAAATTGGAACTTGAAATGGCTCATATTGAGTCTACTACCAGAGAAATTATTGGTTTGGTTAATAAGGGTATGCGCCGTTTTTACCAACCAGATTTAGGTGTGGCCGATGTTTTGGCTGATATAGTTAAGAACATTGATATTTTTCAAGATCCCACTCCAACTCGTTCTGTTAGACATATAATTATGATTATTACTAACCTACCAGATCAACGAAAACATCAAGTTTTAAAAGACTTAGGTCGGTCGTTAGAAAGGAAAGATTATCGAAATTTTGCTAGTAAAGGGCTTCAAGATCTACAAAGAGTTATTACATTGTCTGACTTGTTGGCTCTGACCGGTCAAACATTAAGCAGAGAGGTAGTTCCGGTTGAGGTTGCTTCTAGTGATATCTTGGGTTTAAATTCCGATCGTTGGATAGATATACGTAAACATGCTTCTGGAAGTTTAAAATTGAAACTTGATCAAGTTGATAGATTTTTAGAATTAAAACAAGTAATGCATCAAAATGAACATCTTCAATCAAGTCTCTATCAATTCATATACTTGATGGAGTCATATGAGGCAGCTCGTAATAGTGGGCAAGAAGATTCAGTAAAATTAGAAACAATTGAAGAAAAGGTTTTCCTTAATTTTTATGAACTCACACAAATTATTCTCTCTGATGAGAGATCGCTTGCTCCTGCTGAATTAGCAGAACTTCTAACGAATGTTCTAGGTAAACCAAGGTCACCCCAACAGGAGGTTTTGATTGCCAAACTTTTAAACAGGGCCTTACAGAATGCGGGTAATAAAGTCGGGAGAGTATTAATAAAAGAGATGAAAGCTGTAGGTTTAACAGTAGCTATGACTGCCGGAACAATCATAGTAGCTGATCATTTTCTTTCTTCAGGTTTACTCTCAATTGGAATTAAGACAATTATTGTCCTTATTGGAGGTGTTTATTTAGATGATAGATGGATGGATCATATTAGATATGGTCACTTTGCTCGATTTAAAAAGAAAACACGATCAGAATTTAAAAACTTAGTAACCTACCATGAGCATTTGAGACAGACAAACGATTGTTTTGAAATTCGACGGCAATATTTGAAAAGTATGCTTAAAATGAAAATATAAATGTGTCTATTCCATTAGAACCAATCCAGATTATGGATAGCATATTATAACCACTTTACCATGTCTGTTTTCAAGTTCTTCGGCCGAACAAGCAGAATCATCGCAACGACTATGCTTTCCGATGGGATGCTCATAATGTTCATCTAACATTCCTCCGGGTCCAGTATCAGTTCCAGGTGCAAGATCGTATCCTATTGATACTCCACCTTGACTGAAACTATTATGGCTCTTCCGGATCTAATGTGGTCCCAACTTAAACTTACAAATTTTTTCT
>CAZJDM010000187.1:0-7824 GCA_964544765.1 uncultured bacterium | reverse complement strand
AACCGTCAACCAGATTATACGTTAAAAAGGCAATAAGTATGTTGACACTACACAGGAAGTTGGCTCGGCAAGCGACATCCAGGTCTAACACTTGGAACCCCTCCGAAACTCACGTTAATTCATGGACTTGTAACATATGATCGATTTGCTGACAAGGACTTTTTAACTGAACAATATGTCAAAAACCAGAAGTCTGCTAAACAAATTGCTGAAGAGGTAGGCTGCTCTCACCAGACGATTCTTACGAATCTAAAAAAATTAAACATCGAAATTCGGCATAGAAATCCAGCTCATTACAAAAAAGGGCAAACTGGATATGGCAGAAAAGTGATCAAAGGAATGGAAGAAGCTCATAAACGAGAGTTAGAAACAATCAATAAGATGGAAAATTTAAAAGCAGAAGGTTTCAGCTATCACAAGATTGCCGATATATTGAATACTATGAAAGTACCAACAAAAAATAAAGGATCAAGGTGGCATGGAACAACTGTTATGAAGATTTTAAAGACAAGCACGTCTCAATCATCTAATTTACACTACCGATAGATTTTTTAAACTTTCAATTGCTTTACTTTCGTCCTTTTTATTTACAAAGATATGGTCATGATAATATCCTGAAATAACATTGCAACTTATTCCTTGGCTAGCAAGCTCTGTCGAAAAAGCTGCCGTTAATCCAACAGCTTGTAATGAAGAATGAACATTTAAAGTAATCCATGAAGCTATGAAGTCATATGGTAAATTCAGGTCGTCTGCTTTTTGACGGCTCAATATAATCGTAATACCTTCCTGCTCTTTAAATTCGCATAGAATGTCTGACCTAGTAATACTTTCAGTGTTTTTTACTGTAGTAAAAATATATTCACCTTTATTAAGTTTTGGTGAAAGACTATTAACAAGTTTGGCTAAATTAGTTTCTCCAACCATTTAAAATAGCTCCTTAAAAAACATGGGGTTTACTTAGCCATAATATAAAACTCATACCCATACTGCTCAGAATATTTCCGAAACATTTTAATCTCAACCTCTGTCTCGGTTAAGACTTGCTTAGCCTCTTCATTCAAGTCACGGTTTAACTTGTATTGTTCTACTCGCTCATTCAATATATCATAATAGTCATTCCACCAAGCAATACTAGGAACATGAAAGTTATTAATCAAATCAAAGTTGCAAGACTTGATAATTTCAATATTTTCATCAACGGTTTTGATGTTAGGATACTGTTCTTGCCAAAACGACTTGATTTCTTTTGTTGGGTTTGAAGTAAACCAAGACACTTCAGTTACAGCCACATAACCACCAGGCTTCAGATGATCATGAAAATGGAGCAAACCCTTTTCAAATCCAACATTATAAATGGCCCCTTCAGCCCAAATCAAATCAACAGGTTTCATAATGAATGATAAATCATCCATAGATTTATTATGGATAGCAACCCTTGCTTCCAATTTATGGCGACTCACATTGGTTTTTAAAACTGCAAGTTGTTGTTCTAAAACATCAATAGCTATAATATTCGCTGATGTATTATTTGCTAACACTAAGGTTTGACGACCTGTTCCACACCCAGCATCTACAATTAATTTTAATTGGTTAATGTTTGGAATATATGACAATGCCTTCTTAGTTATAGGATCACTGCCTGGTCCTTGCTTTGGCAAATCTTTATATAACTCAAAAAAGAAATCCATTATTCCTCACCATTTTTTCCAGAGTTAACTTTTTTTCTCAACCTCTCGCTAGGATAGAAGGATACAACTCTCCGAGCAGCAATTTCAATTGTTTCTCCCGTATGAGGATTTCGAGCTGGCCTAGCTTGCTTTTGTTTTACCTCCCACTTACCAAATCCAGTAATTTTAACATTATTACCCGATTCAAGAGATCCTTTAATTGCCTCTACAATGACCTCTAGTAGTTCTTTGGATTCTTTAATTGAATAACCACACTTTGTTTGAATTGCTTCAATAATACTATTTTTTGTTAAAGTCATAATCTTTCTCTGTAATTTAGACCGAATCCATTTGACTTCTTCCGCTGGATGGATTATCCATGCACAAAATTGGCGAGAGCCAGAAAAGCGGTAACTTTTCTGACCCTCTTAACACCATCACCTAAACTGGAGGCAATGATGTCTAAGTATTTTATTATCCTAAAATTTCCCCAAAATCTACCACCTTTAATTGAGTATCAGTTCCAGCCACAGTATTGCTCCATCTGTTGATATAGCAGCAGAAAACATTTGAATATCAAAGATTACATTAATAATCATTGGAGCAATAATATGAAATTACCTTGTTGCGATGACTACAAACGAGTAGTCGCCGTATATTTAAATGAATCAGGTCAGGTAGACCAACGTATTGATACTATCAGTAAATTAATTTCCCAGACTAACGCTGATTTTTTAGACCAAGAAAACTTGTTTGATATTCGCCAAATGATAGAAGAGGCTCAAAACAAAAGAGCTATTTTAAATTCTTACTTCTTTGGCAGTGAAGTTGGTAGCCTGATTGATCAAGAAGAAATTGATTGCCAGATTTCAAGATTAAAAAGAGAGCATGATTGGATTGTTTCAGAATTTGTGGACCAAGTGAAAGAAATTACTGAGGATGAGCAATCATAATTTTAACCAATTTAAAGTAAAATAACAGGAGTCAATAATGACAATAAATACAATAGAGTCAAAAAAACAAAACCAAAATAAGCAAACTTCAGCTAACGTCTTTATCCCTTTCGGTAAGGTGGGTATCAATTTACCAACTAGTATTTGGAGCCATCGAAAGAGATTGATGGCTTTAAGAAGAATGATTGATTCTCAAATTGCGCTTATCAGGGATGAAGAGGAAGAAATAAGTAAAAACTAATACCTCAATAAAATGATTAGTCCATCAAAAACGTGGGTGGGCTTCTTGCTTTGATTGATAATAAACGGAGGGTGAATATAATGACAACAAAAATTCCTTGCTGTGATGATTTCAGCAAGATAGCTAATACATATTTAGATAAGTCTATAGCAATTGATAGGCGTATTGCGGCTATAAGTGCTTTACTACCTGGATCTTATAAAGAAATATTTGATAAAAATACTTTGTGGACAATCCATTCAATGCTTAGTGAGTTGTTAGAAAACCGGGCTGTCATACAACATGCCTTATTAGGGCGAGATATTGCTGATGATGATATTCATAGTAAAGCTATTGCCGTTAGAAAAGAACTAGATATCTGTGATTTTCAAGATGAAAAAGAAATCGAGGAGGATTAAATGATTAATATCCCTTGTTGTGATGGATACAAGCTTATTGTCAGGGAATTCCTTTCAATGTCAGAAAGGATTGATCAGCGTATATTAGCTTTAAGTGATCTACTTTCAGCAACGAAAAGCGAAGAGCTGGATGATGATACCCTCTGGGAGATGCATATGATAATAGATGAGACCATCAAAGCTAAACGTATGGTATTGGAGCATGTATTCTTTGGCAGGGATCTCTATACTGATCCTATTGATGATGAAATTATTCAAGCTGAAATAGCTAGGATACAACGAGTTCATAAGATTAAAAGTTCTATGATGGAGGATGGTGAAGACGGTGAAGAGGATGAAAGTGATCAGGAGAAAGAAAAAGATTGCTGATTTTTAGACTAGGTATCAGCCCAAAATTTTTCATGCTGAAAAAGTCCGCAGGATTAACGAGAATTTAGTTTTCATGGCTAGTCTATACTCTTCATTAACTGACAGACAAAGTGCCTTAAATTGCTCCTATACGTCTTTAATAGGGTTTGTAGTTATCTTGCATTATGCAGCATTATGAAATACTTTAATATCAATCGTTTTAGTGTGGTTTATAGATTTAGTTTATGTAAAATATTAGGGTGAAAATTGATGATGGAAACCCAAAATTTAATGCTGAATTTACTTTACCTATAGACCCCACTCCTAAACTTCGTTCCCGGTCAACAAAGCTAGGTTTTCACTATACCCCAATCAAAACAAAGAAATTTGAATATGATTTAAAAATACTAATCCAAGCTCAATGGAAATCAGCTCCACTTGAGATACCCCTTGAACTAGCAATTATTTTCCAAATCAAAAGACCTAAAAGCATCTCTTATAAAAAAAGACCATACCCCTCGGTTAAGCCCGACTTAGATAATCTCGAAAAGTCCTGCTTAGATGCCTGTAATAACCTGCTTTGGCGTGATGATGCTTTGATAATAAAAGTAACTAAGGAAAAATTATACGGCAACCAAGGGCAAATATATTTAAAAGTCATGCCCTATCAACCATAACTAAAATAAATGAGGTGAATATTGAGTAGCCAGATTTCAAGAAAGAAGAGTAAGCCCGTTGTTAAAAAGAGCTGCCTTTCATGTGGCAAGAAATTCAAGCCTGTTCCGGCTGCCCCTTGGATTTGTAAAGGATGTCGTAGAAGTCCCAAGTTTAGATATTGTGCTAATGGGGAATACTCTATTTTGGCCTCTACTCAGGTTTGATTGTAAAAAATAAATAAAATGGTATGAATCAGCTACAGCGTTAATCTATATAACCACACTTTAGTTATATTTTATCACATCTTACATAATTCTCTAAAATATATCATTGTTATTTTGGAGGAATCAAATGAATTTAGAGCGAATAATTTCTAATAATGTTAAAACTCTTCGTCATTTGAAGGGATTTAGTCAAAAACGTCTAAGTGAGCTAACTGGAATTGATATTCGTCAACTTTCCAAGTTAGAAAATAGACCCGGTCCTTTAACTACAACTACTATAGAAAGGTTATGTATTGCTTTAGAGGTAAGTCCAACAGATCTTATTTCTGGTAAAATAGAACTACCTAGACCTCCTAAAATATCGAAGAACATAGAAAAAGGTATTAAGGAAGCTATAAGCATACTCAAGCAACATTTGAATACCATTAAAAAGTAAATTTTAAATTGTACACAACGACAAATAAATAATATTTATCAGCATCTTAGCTTTAGAGTCGAAAAATACCTTAAAAATATCTCAAGTTTTATTGATAATTACCGACGCATATTGAGGTTATAGAATTGATCTGGTATGAGAAGGGTGTTGTATTTTTTGTACTACCTGTTTTTTTAGATTAACATGAGGTAATAATATGATTAACAAATTAGTTTTAAGTTTGCTCTTGGTTGGAACATTTCTGTTTGTCGGTTGTAAATTTAAACAAGCATCTTACACAAAAGATGCAGTGACCGTTGGACCTGAAGGAGAGATTATCTTATTTAAAAAACAAGGTGAGCAAATTTTCATAAAAGAATGTAAAAAACTATCATCTTTGCAAGCAATAGCAAGTAATCATGATTGTGTAGAACGCCAAGGTTCTAAAGTAGCCATGCCAACAGTCTTAGAATTTAGCAATCATTTAAAGACGGTTTTAAAACTGTCTAATGCTAAATTAGATTCTCCTTATAAAGAAAAAGTGGAAATATTTAAAAAAGGAAAAAATCAGCAAGATGATTTAAGTCAGCTTCAAGCAAATAGAGATCGCTTGAATAAGGAAATTGCTGAAATTAGACAGTTTATGGAAGGGCTCATACAGATGAGACCAGAACTTTCAGAAGAAGAGGCCCTTCAAATTGCAGGTAAGGAAAATTTTGATAGGTTAAGTGCAGAGTTGAAAAAGGTTCAATCAAATATTGCAAATGACATAAATTCGGTAACACTTGCAATCAATGATTTGATTGTCAAATTAATAGATGATATTATAGCTAGCCCTAAATTAACCATATTCACAGTAGCCGATACTGGCAAAAATGGATTCTTTTACCATATATTATATAGTTATGTAAAAAATCCTGTTATAAAATTTGAATTCATCGATCTATCAAAAGTAACCAACTTTCCAGCCACATTTAATATGGGTAGTATGGATGGGGAAGCTGATCGAGATTCAGATGAAACACTACATCAAGTGACACTTAATAAACCTTTTTGGATTGGGAAATATGAAGTTACACAAGCTCAGTGGTTTGAAATAATGGGAAATAGTCCATCGAGATTTAGTAGATCTGAACATTGTACTAATTTTGATTCTAAAAGAAATATATGCCCTGATTTACCCGTAGAAAACGTTTCATGGAATGATATTCAAGAATATTTGCGCAAGCTTAATAAAAGAAATGATGGATTTATTTATAGATTACCTACTGAGGCTGAATGGGAGTTTGCAGCTCGTGCTGGAACAACAACTCCCTTTAATCTAGGGGATAATATCAGCTCAGATAACGTTAATTATGATGGAAATTATCCATACAATAACGGACCTAAAGGTATTTATAGAGAAAAAACTGTACGTGTAGGTAGTTTGCCAAATGCTAATGTTTGGGGTCTTTTTGATATGCATGGGAATGTTTGGGAATGGACTTCAGATTGGTATGGCAAAAATTACTACAACAATTCAATGAGTAGTAGTGATCCCAAAGGACCTAATTCAGGCTCTGACCGTGTGATCCGTGGCGGCAGTTGGGTCAACTACGCTCGTTACTGCCGGTCAGCCGATCGCAATAATTGGGGGCCTAGCTACCGCTACTCCGATGTTGGCTTCCGCTTGGTGAGGACTAACCATTAGCTCTTTTACCATTTTACTATTTCCAACGATAGGTGATCCAAGAAGTGAGGGAGCGAAGCACCCCGAACAAATGGATCACTAAAGGTCTAAAACTGATTTTTGATCTTTTCATGAACGTTGTCCCAAAGAAGTTATCGCAGCGAAGCTGCGAAATTTTCAGCAATTGTTAAAACACCAAATTATATTATATATTAACCAATTAGTAGACTTTTAAATTAACCTATGCTATATAAATGTCTTGAAACTCTGATGAGAGGTTAAATATTCTTTATGCAAATTAAAATTTTAACTTTGTCTTTCAACCCCCTGACAGGTTTGTTTGATGATAGTGAACTTCAAAATTTTATGGCAATGCATAATGTAGCATCAGTTCGTGATTATTTTTTTATAAAAAATGACCAGCCCATTTTGACTTTAGTGATTACTTATAATCCACTTGATGAAGATGCTGTAAAATCAAGTTCTACACGTACAAAAGCTGATGACTCATGGAAGAAAATGTTAACTGAAGCTGATATGGGGTTGTTTACGCTACTGCGTGAGTGGCGTGGCAAAAAGGCAAAGAAGGAGGGGCTTCCACCATACATATTAGCCACTAATAAGCAATTGGCAACCATTGTAAAAGTTAAGCCCCAATCAATTACAGAGCTTTTAAAAATTGAAGGTGTTGGAGAAGGTAAGGCTAAAAAATATGGGGAAGAAATCCTTTCGCTAACAAAAATTGATACGATGCCTACAAATGAGATTAAACCGGAGTAAATAAATTCATGGTGTTTAATTTAAATAGCAACAACTCCATTCCAGGTGAAGATTTACCAGTGTTTGTAAAATGGATGGATTTTTTAAAATGGCTACTTCTTACAACTGACAAATTTCCCAAAAATGTTAAATTTTCTTTTGTGCAGCGTATTCATGACCTTGCTCTAGGGGCTGTTGAAGAACTTGTTGAAGCAAGATATACAAAAAATAGGATCGGTATATTAAGGCGATTAAATATTAAAATAGAAAAGTTGAGGATATTATTACGAATCAGCTATGAATCACGTTATTTGTCGCATAAATCTTATAAGCATTCAATGTTTAGCTTGAATGAGATTGGAAAAATGGTTGGTGGATGGATTAAACAGCAAGAAAGTTACAAATGAAAAGAACTGGTGATCTTTTTAACGATATTATCTGTAGTGTCAACATACTTATTGCCTTTTTAACGTATAATCTGGTTGACGGT
>CAZJDM010000186.1:0-7889 GCA_964544765.1 uncultured bacterium | reverse complement strand
CTTCGACCAGATCGCATTATAGTAGGAGAGTGTAGAGGAAAAGAAGTCTTTCCTTTATTACAGGTTCTTAATTCCGGACATAGCGGTTCGATTTGCACCCTGCATGCTAACGCCTCTCATTTGGCCATTAAAAAATTGGCCCTGATGACTGTTATTCATAATAATCAAATAGATTTTAAAACAGCCCTAATGTGGATCTATGAGAATATAGATTTCGTTTTCTTCTGTAAAAGAAGCAAAACAGGTAAAAGAGTTTTGGATCAAATCACGCCGATAGAATCTATCAAAGTAACGTGAAATATGGTGTTAAATTAATGTGTAAACAATCTGTAAACGTATTTTAAATGTACCATAAATCATTAATCATTAATAAGTACAGAACCACCGCCTTTTGCATATTCCCCTGCTGAGATAGAAAATACCATACCTCTTCCACAAGGATCTGCGACCTTTCCGCTGCTTTTACTTGGAGAAGCCTGTCTGTTGCTAGGTACACATTCCTTATTGTTCTTGCATCGTCTTGTTTTGCAATATTTACCTTCATAATGTCTGCATCTGTTTTCGTGAACCAATTGATTTAACTTCTGCTAAGTTTTTACAGCGGCATCCTTTGGTACAAATATATTTACCATGAACATCAGCGGCAAAAGCTGTAAAGGAGAATGTTAGGAAATTAACTACTAATAAAGTCATACCTACTTTGAGCTTACTCTTCATGTTTTACTCCTTTTTTTTGTGAAGGTTCCACCTTAATAGTCTGTGCTTCTCTAGTACAATAAAAGAAGCGGGATTTGAGGTCCAAGTTACTCCTTTAAAAGTAGACATTTGACCAAGAGATAATGGTTTTCCTAAAAATTGAGGATCTTTTTTTGAGATAGGAATCATGATAGTTTCAGTAGTAGTGTCAGCCATATAGTTTAAAACTAACCACTTTCCATCATCTGAAAATTCTAGTAAGGGAACAACCTTTGATTCTATTGTTTTTACGAGCTTTTTCGGATGATTCGAATCAGGGCTCCAAGTTACTAACCAAACTATGAAAGACAATTTTTTAGTGTCCTTGTCTGTATGTAGATCAGTTAAGAAACCTAGGGGTAAACTGGGGTGCAAAAGAAAATTTTCGATACGCGAAAATTTATAGTACAATCTAGATAAATAATGCTTTGCAATCAATACTCGCAATAGTAATCGGAAACAGGTTTTCCTTCATTCATAGTTATATCATAGGGCGTTCTTTGGTAACAATATCCCCGCTCCGTTGAGTTTTAATTTACTTTTAAGGTTTGTATAAAAGCTACATAATTATTTAGTGGTAGTCAATGCTATTTTTGATGTTGAGTCAAAATGAATTGTGTTCAGTCAAAACTAGCCTTTTACGGCACCTTGGGTAAGTCCGGCAATGATTCTTTTTTGAAAAAATAAAACCATAATTAAAAGCGGAACGGAAACTAATACGCTTGCCGCCATGATTGAACCAAATGGTAATTCATAGGTACTGGCTCCGGACAGTAAACTAATTGCTACCGGAATGGTGCGGGCCTTTTCATTGATCGTAAAAGTAAGAGCGAAGATGAACTCATTCCAAGCGGCAATAAAAGCCAGTAGGCCGGTGGTAACGGCTGAGGGACTTAAGATGGGTAAAAAAACATAAAAGAGTGTTTGAAGCGGGCTGGCTCCATCTATAATAGCGGCATTTTCTAATTCTTTGGGTAATTCCCTGATGAAAGATGTTAACACCCAAATAGTAAATGGCAAGGTAAAAATCATATAAGAAAGAGCTAAACCAAACCAATTATTATATAATCCCAATAATTGAAGTAGGGTGTATAATCCAGAGAGGACTGCGATCTGAGGAAACATTGATACGCCCAATATCATATACATAAGAAAAACTTTTCCTTTAAAATTGAATCTACCAAGCGAATAAGCGGCGGTTACTCCAATTAGAACGCTAGCAGCGACAGTAAGAGAAGAAACAATCACAGAGTTAATAATAATTTTAAAAAAATTCTGACTTTTAAAGAGATTAAAATAGTTTTCGAAGTTAAAATTTTTGATAAAATAAGATACTTCAAATAGTTCCTGCCCTACTTTAAAACTGGTTATTAGAGTATAATAAAAAGGAAATAGGGATAAGATAATTAGTAAAGAAACTAATAAGAATAAACCTGTTTTAGTAAAAAATTCTTTTTGCTTCTTGGTCATTAGTTTCTCTATAAGCATAAGTATAAGCATAAGCATCAATTATTAAAATCTACCCTCATAAACTTCATATAAATGAAGACAAAAATCGAGATAATAATGAATATTAAAAAGGAGACAGATGAACCATATCCTATTTCTCCAAAGTCAATCATTTGTTGTCGAGCATAAATAGACATACTGGCCGTTTTTTCATTACTACCTTGCATAATATAAATAATATCAAAAACTCTAAAAGCATCTAAAGAGCGGAATATAAGGGCTATTAGCAAGGTGGGTTTTAGCAGGGGCAAAGTAATATGGAAAAAAGATTGAATTTTTGATGCTCCATCTATTTTAGCCGCCGCGTAGACATCTTTGGGTATGGTTGTTAGTCCCGCTAAAATTAGTAATGCCATAAACGGTGAGGTTTTCCAAACATCAACCATAATGATGGTTGGAAAGGCCCAATCAGGGTTACCCATAAAGGCAATAGGGGTGTCAATTAAGTTTAATCTCATTAAAGCATCATTGATAAAACCGTATTGATCCTGTAGTAACCATTCCCATATTTTAGATGATACAACCGTGGGGATAACCCAAGGAACCAAGATAGCTGCTCGTACTAGTCCACGTCCCTTAAAATCGTTGGAAATAATTAGGGCGATAATTAATCCTAAAATTGTTTCTATGGATACCGAGGTTAGGGTAAATAAAACCGTATTACCTACTGATGACCACCATAGTTGATCGGTAAGAAGTTCTAGATAGTTTTCAAGGCCAATGAATTGTAATTCATCAATTCCATCTAAGGTACCGTCAGTAAAGCTATACCATATAGTTTGTCCCAACGGGAATCCAGCTATTAATAAAATAATGATCAACGGTGGAACTAAAAAAATCCATGCCCAGCGAAGTTGTTTGGCTTTTAGGCGGCTCATAGTAAAATCGCTTATCTTTATTATTTATTTTTGGCCCATCCTCTTTTACGAATCTTATTCAGCTGTTTTTCTAAACGAGCTAAAGCTTTTTCGGCTGAAGTTCGCCCTTCAAGTACGGAGTGAACGGCATTCCAAAATCGGTTGGATACTTTATTATAACTTCTACCAGTTAATTTTGAGGGTCTAGCTACACCGTTAGAAAAAGTAGCGTTTAACTTGCCTACAAATGGGTTTTGGGCAATAAATTTTTTATTATGATAAATAGAGGCAATTGTTGGGTTATAACCATGAGGAGCCCTCTCCATTTGGGTTCTATGAGATGCCATATAAGTGGCAAGACTGACAGCCGCTTTGATATTTTTTGAATATTTAGATACAGCTAGGTTCCATCCTCCTAAGGTACCAGTGTGTTTTCCGCTTTTAGTTTTTCCTTTGGGTAATGGTGCTACCGCAAATTTGCCTTTTATTGGTGAGTTTTTACTATTGCCTAGCGGCCAGGCATAGGGCCAATTGCGCATAAATACTGCATTGCCAGATTGAAATACTCCTCGGGATGCTTCTTCATCATAATTGAGAACTCCCTTTGGAGAAATAGTACCTACCCATGAAGCCGCCATATTTAAAGCTTTTACTGCTTTGGGGTTATTGATGGTGACTTGCCCCGTTTTTCCATCAATGATGGTACCCCCTCCGTATGAATCGATCCATTCGAGTGCGTCGCATGTAAGGCCTTCATATGCTTTTCCTTGCCAAACAAAACCTAATAATCTTGGATTATTTTTCTTTTCATTTTTAACTATTAAAGTTGCTGTTTTCTTTAGTTCTTCCCATGTAGAGGGGACAGGTTGGTTGTATTTTTCCAGTAGATCTTTTCGGTAGTAAAGAAGTCCTGCATCAGTAAAGAAAGGCAAGGCAAGTAAACGTCCTTGGGCATCGGTATTGTTATCTACTATGGATTTAAAATGTTTATCCACCGTGGATTTTGATACATATTGATTCAAATCAACAAAATGTTTGCCAAGTAATCCGGGCCAAATTACATCAATTTGGATAACATCAATTTGGTCACTTTTAGCGGCAAATATTTGTTGAAAAAGTCCTAGTCGATCGTTAGTTAAGTTGGGACTTTGAAATAATTCGACTTTGTTTTTGGTTTGCTGGGCCCATTTTTCCGCGTGTTTCTTACATAATTCAAATTCCGCTCCTACCGCGCCGCAGGCAATAGTTACAGTTGCCGCTTGTACTTGCGATTGTATTGACATCAAAGACAGTAGAGATAGCAGAGATAGTAGAAAAAAGGGTCTCGTTTTAATTAAAAACGGATTAAGAAAAGTTTTTTTCATGATTTGTTCCTCCCATGATTTATTAATAAATTGATTTTTGGGTGTGAGTATTGAATAGATTAAGGTGATTTAAGTTAAAATGAAATTTTAATTGATCACCCACCTGATAAGTTCTTCTTCCTTCAATTTCCGCTATCCACAGATCTTTGTCTATCCTTATTTGTAAAAGAGATTTACTACCAAGAGGTTCAACCATCTCAATTTTACCGGTTACATTCCATTCTGGTTCATCATTATCACCACCATTAGAATTATCATAGGTAAGAGATATGTCTTCAGGTCTTATACCGGCCAAAACCTCTTCAACATTATTCAAATCCAAATTTCTTTTTTCATCAATATTGAAGTCAATTTCTCTTGTATTACTTTCATTATTTGTATTATTAGGAAGGGGCATTTGTATAACTCCATTTTCACTGGTCAGATAATATCTCGAATCTTTTTTAACGATTTTCATCTGGAGAATATTCATTGAAGGAGTGCCAATGAATTGGGCAACAAAGGTATTGGATGGTTTCTCAAATATTTCAGATGGAGTACCGACTTGTTCGATGTAACCATCTTTCAAGACTACAATACGGTCAGCTAGGGTCATTGCTTCTACTTGATCATGAGTAACATAAATGGTGGTAGTTTTAATTTGTGAATGTAATCGTTTGATTACCGTTCTCATTTCGTTTCTTAATTTGGCATCAAGGTTAGAAAGTGGCTCATCAAATAAAAATATTTTGGGATTACGAACCAGGGCCCTGCCCATGGCAACTCTTTGTCTTTGACCGCCAGACAGCATACTGGGTTTTCGATGTAAAAGATCTGTCAGCCCCAAGGTTTTTGCCACAGTTTGGACCTGACTTTCGATTTTTTCTTTAGGAGTTTTACTCAGTTTAAGTCCAAAAGCCATATTTTCATAAACGTTCATATGAGGATACAGGGCATAGCTTTGAAAAACCATGGCTACTTGTCGTTCTTTAGGAGGGAGATCATTTACCACCTTTGGTCCAATAAACAGTTTTCCTTCATTGATTTCGTCTAAGCCGGCGATCATACGTAAAATAGTTGATTTTCCACAACCCGATGGGCCGACTAAGACAATGAATTCATGAGGTAAAATCTCAAGATTAACCCCATGGACCGTTTCAACCTTGCCATATCTTTTTTTAATATTCTTTAAAGTTACTGAAATCAATGTATTTCCTCGTCAAAATAATCATTACTATAAATAAGGTTTGCATGTCTAGCTAAAATAAATTTTAAATATTACTATCCTCTTGCTAATTCCTTACTAATCCCTAAAATAGAGCAAATATTTAACCAATTTCATCGACTCTGAGCCACAAAGTCTCATATGGCTGTAAGGAAATGGTTATATAGCTATAATCATGACTCATCTCGTATGGAATAAGCTTTTTATACTCTAACTCATATAAATCAAAGAAGATTTTGTCTGTCAGGTTCCAGGTTGAAATGTTAACGGATGTTTGTTGATTTTTACCGTTTTTAATGATCGCTACTTCTTCCACCAAACTTCCGTCATTATCCCAGAACCTTCTTATAAAAGAGCCAATATCATCACGACAAGTATGAAGATCTTCTTCCCTATTTCCATACACAAGGGCCGATGAAGAGGATCTGGTTTTGCTGATGATTTTAAGATCGTTATATATTGGGTATTTTCCCTTTTTGGCTCTATCGATCATTTGTTTAGTTATAATATTACGATGTAGGAGGCGACCATCGAAGTATTTCTTAAAGATAGGATAGTTTCCAATTTGAGAAGGAGGAAGATTGAGATTGTTTTTATCTTTTAGGAAGTGTTCAATTTCAGTAAAAACATGCTGATCTTCTTTTTTTAGATGACCACTATCATTCAGACGGTTTAGATGAGCAATTGTTTCCTTAAATAAATGGGGGCAATTATTTGTAAGTCCTAATTCAGTACCTTGAAATACGGCAATAGAACCATAATGTCCGAATAGATATTTATGAAAGGATTTGATTTGTCGCTCATCTTGGTTAAAAAGATTAGCAATGGTTGATGCTGAACTATTACCTCCCTTATAAACCACGCCTCCCGAATAATGTATTTTTTCATTGAAAATATAACGCATATAGTCAACATGATCGTGATTAGGGAAATAGGCTCCTAATAAACCTGTGTAGAATTCATCATGGTGAATTCCCGTATATAGTACATCAGTCGTTCCTGGTGGAGAATTTAAATGTCTGGTCTCTTTATAATGATTGTCGAGTGAGCTAAAATTACCGGTAAGACTGGCGTAGACGACCTCTATAGTCTTATTGAAATTTATCAAAGCATTGGCGGCGGAAGTGGTTTTTACGTTGTTAATGGTGGTTTCGTAACCTAGGTAGCGTACCGCATTCTGGGGTACATCCACTAGTTCGGGCATAAATAATGATAATGGTTCCAGCATTTTTAAAAAGCGATTGAAATATTCAGCCAAGGCAAATGTTTCTGGTTGATGTTCTCCATTACTACCAGGTAGTTTGATCCATCGATGGATAGCATCGGCTCTTATTCCCATAACTCCTTTTGCGATCCAATAACCTAAAACATGTAATAATTCTTTGATAACATTACTATTTTGTAGATTTAAATCTTTTTGATGATCAAAAAAAGTGCTGTGGAAATAGATTTGTTTTCCTGTTTTCAATCGATTAGGGATCCAGTGTTGGTCATTACTGTCTGGAAGAAGTAATAATCTTTGATACCAAGGACTACCATCTTCCTTATAGTATTGACGGTAAGTATCAAGACCATTTCTTTTTAAGGTACTGAATGGAGGTTGATAAGAGTGTAAGAAATAATCTAAGTACTTCGGTGATCCGCTCAGGGCTTGTTGGAACCACTCATGTTCTTGACTTACGTGAGCGGGAATAAAATCGATAATGATGTAAAAGTCCTTTTTTAGTGCTTGCTGCATAAAATAATCAAAAACCTCGTTTCCACCCATAGTCGGATCTACTTGGAAGAAATTGGAGATATCATATCCACCATCTTTACGAGGTGATTCATAAAAAGGTAATAGGTAAAGGACCTGGATATTCAGATCTTTGTAATAATCGAGATTGTTAGCTAGTTCCTGAAAAGTAGCGGAACTTTTTTTCCCTTTGATTCCAATTTGGTGAGGATAAATATAGGCCCAGTTTTTTAAATACCAATTTTTATTTAGTTTTTTATCTTGTTTAACTTTTTTAGCCCTATTTATCAGATGTTTCGAATTATTCTTTTGGAATTCTTGGAGCTTCTTTTTGGCCGTTTCTAATTCATTAAAAAAGTGAAAAACCAGCTCTTTTTCAACATGAGCATTGATTTTATAAGATAACCATTTGATGGTTCCTATTTCATCTTGAGTATAATTTTTTTCAATTTGTTCCCAAAAGGATTTTTTGTATTGCAACGAAC
>CAZJDM010000185.1:0-7893 GCA_964544765.1 uncultured bacterium | reverse complement strand
TAGTAATAGTAATAGGTACAATATCATCAATTATTTTATCATCCTCTTTATTTAAGAGACTTATAATTTTTTGTTCTTCAATAGCTTCTTTTAAAATATCCCAGTCTTCTTGATTATTAACTATTTTTTTTAAATGTAAAAACTTGGTACCCATAATTTTTTACTCAATGTAGAAGAACTTTAAAGTGTTATTTTTATTATAACTATTTACTCAAAAAAAGGTAGTATTTTTGGGTAAATTTATTAATCATTGACTCCTTTTATCGTCTAATATAACTTTAGCCGAATATTTGAATGATGTAGTAAGGTGGAGTTATTTATTATGGCAGTAATACAGTATCTTCAAAATGATTATCAGACTCCAGAAAGCAAATTTACCATTTCTACCTCAAGCGGATGGCTAAGCAACTTCCTCTTTTATATGATCTTTTTTTTCATTACTATCAAAGCTGGTATTCAAGCCAGATTGGGTATTTTCAATGATCAAAGATGGCGTAAGTGTTCTTATAATTTCTTTAAATTAATAGAATTTTTTGGCGGAAAATTCAAGATTAGCGGACTCGATGAAATTAAAAAGGTCGACGGTCCAGCAGTGTTCGTATGTAATCATATGAGTACCCTTGAGACCCTGGTTCTTTGTTACTTGATTTCTCCATCCAAGCTTGCTCGATTTGTTATTAAGAAGGAACTTTTAAGTATTCCATTTTTTGGTGCAGGTCTAAAGGCTCAGAAATCAATTGTTGTTTCTCGTAAAAGTCCTATACAAGATGTACGTCAAGTTTTAGAACAAGGATCTAAGGCCTTAAAAGAGGGTTATTCAGTCATCATTTTCCCTCAAACAACAAGAGCCTATAATTTTAACCATGACCAATTTTCTAATATTGGTTGTACCTTAGCTCGTCGAAATGAATTACCTGTCATTCCCGTAGCTCTGAAAACCGACTTTTGGCGACAAGGCAAATGGATAAAGGATTTTGGGGTTTTAGATCAAACACGTACCATACATTTTGAATTTGGAGCGCCATTAAAAATTACGGGCGCTGGCCGTCAAGAGCATAATAAGACTATTTCCTTTATTCAGGACCATCTAAGTCAATGGCAGACCTCAAATAATCAACCAAAATAACTATTTTGAAAGAGGAGAGGAGTCTAAGTGAAAATAAAAGCTCGATATTTTTGGGATGGTCTAGTTGAGTCTATCAAAGAAAATGTAACTATTACCATAAAAGACAAATATATCGCCAAAATAGAAAGCAATTCATCATCAAAAGTTGATTATTCGATTGATGGTTTAGTTATGCCTGGTCTAATAGACGCCCATGTTCATATTTTACTTGATGGATCAGAGGATCCTATTTCATCTTATTTAAATTCCAATATCATCCAATTGACTATGTGCGCCTATGATAATCTACGTAAACAGATTACTAATGGAGTAACCTTTGTTAGAGATATGGGATCTTCGCATGAAATTGATTTTTCCCTTGAACAAATGAAACGAAATGATCTTCCGGGCATTTTTCCATGTGGACATAATCTTGTAATGCCAAAAGGACATGGTTTTTGGATCGGGAAAGAAGTAAATGGCCCTGAAGAAGCGCGTTCTGCCGCAAAAGATATGATAGGTAAAGGAGCAAAGCATTTAAAATTAATGGCTACCGGGGGAATTATGACTAAAGGAACCAAGCCCGGAGCGCCAGAATTATCTCCTCAAGAAATTGCTGCTATTTGTGATGAAGCTCATAAGAAAAACTTAAAAGTGTCAGCGCATGCCCAAGGAAATGTCGGTATAATTAACGCTTTGACTAACGGTGTTGACATTATCGAGCATGGTTTTGAACTGGATCAAAAAGCTATTGAATTATTATTAGATAAAAAGGGTGCTTTTACACCTACATTTGCAGCAGCTAATGGTATTCTGGACCATAAACATATTGAATCTTTACAAGATAGTATCAAAAAAATGTTGTCACAGATGGAAAATCATTTACTTAGTTATAAACGAGCACTTGAAAATAAAGTAACTATTTTGGCTGGAACCGATGCTGGAACACCATTTAATGAACATGGGCAAATTTTAAAGGAAATAGGTTATCTAATAGAAAATGGAGCCAATCATTGGTTAGCTTTTAAAGCTGCAACAAGTACTGCTAGTGAAACCCTAGGATTAGCTAAAAGGGGTGTCCTTATCGAAAAATCATTTGCTGATATAGTAGCTTTTGATACCAATATTGTTACTACTAATTTAGATCCAAATATAAAACCAATCCTGGTTCTAAAAGAAGGTAGTTTAATCTAATTTAATTATAATAAACCTTACATTTGGTTTGATTGATAGTAGTTTCTCCCCAACGAGCTGCAACAGTATCATGAGGGTCCGAAGACATTTGTCCATTTTTGATTCTTGCGTATAAATCGCTTAAACTGATAACAGTTTTCTCCTTATAATGGATAGGGCAAAATTGTTTTACAGTTTGATTATCATTATTGTTGATGATTGATGTGATTATCTTTTTATATACGGTATATACTTCTTGAGTTTGTTTCTTATTTTCAAATTGGCTCCAGGTATCAATCAGATCTTCAAATGCTAACTTGAGTTCCATATCTCTGGCAGGTGTTGAATAGGTATCAAATTCATTAAAATTCATACAGGAATTATTTTTTTCATTACTCAAAAAAGTAAGGGCTTCGTTTACTTGACGCACCCTGTCTCTGGCTCTTTTACAGATATTTACCAGTTGATGATTCAAAATATTATTAGGCACATCCGTTTGAGTTTTATGTAGTGTTTTAATATGTTGAAAAAATTCCTTTCTGGTTGTTTTTGCTGCCAGGAGAAACTGTTCCCTACTGTAATTGAATTCGGGTGGATAGTTATTGGCTTCAGTTCGCAAATATCTGGGCCAGATAAACCTTCTAAATCCGCCGGATTCATTATTTGGTTTGTGATATATTGCTTGTTTTTTCTTATACATAAGTAATCTGGGGTAGAAGTCTTTTAATGGTTTATTTCCATTTTCCTTTCTTGCAATAAAATATTGTTCATTGTTTTTCTTAATACTTTGAGTGGAATAGATTAAGTCAAAATTACCACTGGAATCGATGTTTTTGATTAATAATGTGTGTCGTACTGGAGTTTCTTTATGTGTTTCAACAAAATGAAAAATATCTCCCGGCTTAATTTTATCAAGAGCAACAGGGTAGGTATCATTATCTTTTAGAGTTTTACTGTCCAAAACAGTTCCTAAATAATTTATAAACCCAATAAAACGTTCGCCTGCATCTTTAATATGATCAAAGCGACTAGTGAGGTTGGAGATAACTCGATAATTTTTTCTAGAATCAGGATTACGTCTGGCACTACTAGGGTTGACAACGGCAAAAGGAAGTTGATTTTCGTAAGAAAATATAGCTCTCATAACATAAGCGACATCAGCACAATCCACTAACATGCCGTAATAAGGGCTTTTGGTGGATATAAAAAGATCTTTTCTTACTTTCTTTGAAAAGAACCATTCAGAATACTTATTTTCCCAAGTTGTATCCCATCTGTTTTGATGTTGCCAAACCTTGGCAGAAGATACATAGGAGAATAGTATCAATATGATAATAAAGGTCATCCTGATGGTTATATATTGAACTAATGAAGTAGCTTTAAATTTCTTTCTCACTTTTACCTCTTTAGGGCCAATTTGTACTCATCTAGTAGGATAAGCAAAAATTGGGCCATTCGAGGAAGAACAAATTGTTCTTTTATTTTAGTGCTTTATGGTGTGTAGTATGAGAAAGAAACTGTCTAACCCGTGGACAATTAAGAGTAATTCTGTTTAAGAATTTTACAGTAAATTTGAAAACCAGCATCTAGCAATAAGAAACCAGTGTCTATGATCTGATAGATTGCGCTGAAAAAGCCAATTTCTACGTTGGCTTTTTCGAAAATTCCTCGTCTAACCAGCATGTTATGTATCGGCTACGCACCCCGATCCTTTTCTTCTTGCCGCCTTGAACTTGGACTTTTTCAGCGCAATCTTGTTAGCTAAATTAGTTTAAAATTTACAATCTAGGGAATGTGACATTGACGGTACTTATTTGACAATCTACAACCAATAGATATAACTTATTTAAATCACAACTAAAATCTAGATCTGTTATCTCTAGGAACTCTTTCTTTAGCTTCACTTACTTTAATTGATCTGCCATCCAATTGAGTTTCATTCATTTCAGATGTTGCTTTGTCTGCTGATTCAGCATCAGCAAAAGTCACAAACCCAAAGCCCCTTGATCGACCTGAATCTCGATCTTTAATAACGACTGCATCCTCTACCTCACCGAACTTAGCAAAAGCGTTCTGTAAGTCAGAATCACTAAGGTTCCAGCTAAGCCCACCAACAAATAATTTTTTTGACATGTTTATATCTCCTTAAAAATACATGAGGTCTCATCTATAGCAGATTACAATTTCAGAATCAACCCCTATAAATACTGAAAATTCCCCATCTTGTTTTTTTTTTGACTTGTTTACTATGGTAGTAGGGTATTTCCAGTAGAATAATTATTGCTTTTATAGCATGTTACGTAGTACAATAATTACAGAAGATTGGTTTTCTAATGAGGTAATAAAATGAAATTTAAGAAAGAATCAAAAACACCAAAAGATAGTTGGGTTGAAATGAGACAAATTGTCATGCCTAATCATACTAACCCACAAAATGCAATTTTTGGTGGAGTTTTAATGTCTTGGATAGACATGGCTGCTGCCATGACAGCTACCCGGCATAGTGAACGGACAGTTGTAACGGCTCACATCGATAGTATTAGTTTTAAGGCTCCTATAAAGATAGGACATCATGTTTTAATCAAGGCCGCTGTCAACTATGTTGGCAGAACATCTATGGAAGTTGGAGCCAAGGTTATCCGTGAAAATCCTCTAACCGGGGAATCAGAAACCACTACAACTGCCTATTTAACTTTTGTTGCTCTTGATGATAATGGTAAACCGACCGAAATCCCCAATCTCAAATTAGTCACCAAAGATGATAAACGCAGGCACCAAAATGCTCAAAAAAGGGTTGCATTAAGGAAAAAATTAATCAATTCCTTAGCTAAATAATGCGGTGTACCAGCTTTTCTTAAACTCCCAGTTTAGTCGTTTAAGCATTATATGGTTTAAGTTTTTAATCGATTGAGCGTTGAATAAGTTTGGGATTTTTAGTTTTAAGGTTCTTTAGTAAATCTACCCAACCTTTCCATTGGTAACTAACGCAATTTTTAAAGATGTTGCCTCTTTCTGATTGGATATATCCAGAGCTTTTTGTGGTAATGCTTTGACCGTAATTGTATAATTTGGATCATCAATTTTGGATACCAATTTCATTTTAGATTGAAACACAAGTTTAGCTGATATATTGAGTAAAAGTTGTAAATCTATGTAATCTTTGGTATCGACAGTCGTGGTGATTTGTTCCTTGGAACTTTCTTGGATTTTCTCGGTACTCCTCTGCACATTTTCATTACAGGAAATGCCAAAGTATAGTGATGTTAGAAGAATTAATGCTGGTGATAATGATCTTACTTTATTCATAAGAGCCTTCTCTCTGTGTGTTGCCAACAAAAAATTGTAAACTAATTAAAAAACCTATGATTCTACTTCATATTCATAACAACGACGTTTTTTGCTACTTACTATAATATCCCAAAATTATTAAATTAAATTCGATGGATAGCGGAAACGGGTTCGAGTCGAATCATGAGTAACATTGTAATTATAAAGCGATTATGTCCCGTATTAATTATTAACAGTGGTTAATAATATTTAACGCCATGTGTGCTTACCTTGATGCGGTGTCAGTCTAACGGTGTTGCCAACACGGGTTTATTTTTGTATAATTGAGTATAATAATATGGAATAAAATCTGGAGAAATCTATTGAAAAACATAATGCTTTCATCGTGGTTGTTGATTATGACAATACTATCTACTTCATGTGGGGATGATGATACTAAAGCTGAAGAAGCCCAGAAGAAATGTAAGAATTTAATTAGTGTATTCACTTCTAGATTTGAGATCTGCTTTCCTGACTATCCTGAGGAAGTTGTAGCATTTAAAAAAACCATGGAAAGCACTATGGATTGTAAAAAAGCAATTGACGTCAAGGACTCTTATAATACCTGTATTGATATGACGACAGTATTGAGTTGCGATAACTTCCTATCATTATCTTTGCCCTCTTCCTGTCAAAATGTGATAACTCTAGAAAAATAGTTACGGCATATTAAAGCTAGTATCTAAACCATCCAATACACAGAATGATATTTTCTGGAAAGTTCTAACTACAATTATGTTATCTAAGGCTTGGCCTAGACCATTCTCCTAAGAAAGGTTGAGCAGACGAAGTAATTGGATTGTGTTTAGCTTGATAATCTGAAAATGAATTTCCTAGAGCTTGTCGTCTTACTGTAGGACTGCTCCACGGATGAGATTCACCATAAATAGCGTTATTAGTGGTATTCCAATCTTGTGCTGATACGGTGGTATCAACACCGGTATGAGGTGGTACTATTTGTGAACTAGTAGAGACTCCACTCATTAGATCTTCAATTTCTGGAGGAAGATATTTTTTCCCCTTAACACTGGTTAATGTTCCTTCTCTTCTAAGTCGAGCTAATGAAAAGACATGTGTAGCTTCTGTTTCTGATGGGAAATAGAAACAGTCATCACCACTAATTTGTTTATCATATGCTTTACAAAAACCGTATTTTTTCCAAAGGAGTTGAATTGATGTCAAACTATCTTCATATTCCGGATTAAGTTCTGGAAATATATCCACAAAATCACTCACTGTATAGCCTTTACCAAATAATTTGGGCACCTCTCCATTTTTTCTTTTTCTGGCTAAACCGAAAACAACACCATAACCTTCCTTCTTACCCAAGTCATCTATTAACTGCTTAGGAAAGTAAAAACAATTATCAGAGGCATCATGATAATTACAAAACCCGTATTTTTTAAACTTTACTTGACTATTGGTATTGGCAACCAAAGAGTAAGTGGGTTTTAAAGTCAATTTAGTAGTTTTTGGTAAATATAAAGCTACATTTTCTTTCAGGGCGTTGAATTGTTCAATAAACTCAGAAAAAGTTAAGTTGACTATTTCTGCATACAAATTTTCTGCAAACGGGCGGTATTCTTCATTTAGTCTAGAATAAACCTGATTTTCATCTCCAAGAAGACCTATATTCTGGTAAAACTCAGGGAAAAGGCACCTTTTTTCATCAGGTGTTAAGCCAGATAACTGTATTGCCAGAGGATCATTAGACTTAAATTCATGATCTGGATTTATCAAAACTCCTACGATATCAAAAAGTTCGTTTGCTTCCCAGCTGATCAATGATGACAAATAGGCAGTATTTTGGGCATCAATGGCTGTTTCAATAGCAAAAATTCGTTCGATCTCTTTAGTAACGTATTGGCTCAGAGACAATGGAGTATTGTCAACACAATTGCTTGCCTCTGCATTTGATATTATAGACAATATATCTTCTTTTTGAGTAGTAAAGCTCGTAATAACTGGAAATTTGGATCTATCCTGAGCCGTTCTAGAATTTATAGCAATTAAAGATTTATCAGTGCTAGTATTTCTATGACAACTAACAAGTAGAAATAAAAATGTAAAAATAAATAGCGCTTTCATGATTTTTTGTCCTTAAAATAAGTTATTTGATGAAATAGAAGTATAATACAAAGAGCCTTTTTGTATTATTGACAAATCGGTATTTTTTTAGTTTTTCTTTAACTTATTTTTGATATAGATTAAAATCAAGGAATACATTATTGTTTTTTCTGATTTTTTTTAATCCTTGGTTTTTAGATTGTGCGCTGGAAAGTGTGGTG
>CAZJDM010000184.1:0-7895 GCA_964544765.1 uncultured bacterium | reverse complement strand
CCGTAAGGAGCAAGATAAATCAACCTGCATACTTCAGTACGCAGTAGTTGAGTTTAAACCTTGTTCTTTACTCCCCTGGAGCAAAAAATGTGCTTTTAAGGTAGATTGTCCAAAATTGCTGCTTATCATGTATAGCTCTTTTTTAGGAAATAATAGATTTATTTCTCGTATAACGAACTCTTCTTTTTATCATAAATTTAATATTAAATAAAATATTAAATAGAATATTAAATAAAGCGTTAACTGAATATTAGATAAAAGATTGTTAATTAGGAAAAAATTTCTTTGGTTTTAAGGCTAAAAAGGTCCAAAAGCAAATGGCTACAGCGGAGTCTTTAAGAGTATTTTGAGTTAGAGAGCCAATTATCAATCCGAGAATGGATATGCTAAACAAAATAGGTATGTGGTAAATAGGATTTATTTGGCGCCATTTAAAAATATGATTTACGTTTTTTAAAAATTTACTTAGAGATGTTGCAAGTTCAAAAAACCAAGCGACAATAATAAATAAAAAACTAATTAAACCCAAGATTCCACTGTCAGCCATAAATTGTAAGTAGATGTTATGGGCATTATATTGACGCTTGGATATTTTTCCTGGAATCTTTGCATAATACTCATCATATACATATTGACTGCAATTAGCTCCGACTCCTAAAAGAGGGTGATCTTTGAAAATATTATAATGGGCTTTCCAGAAAACAATTCTTTCGAACTCAGCTTTTTGTGCTGTAAGAGGGTTCATTTGCTTTATTCGGGCTTTAAAAGGAGGGTGAAATAAATATAGTCCTATTGTAAATAGAATTATTAATCCCGATATAGCTAAGCTAGTCCTTCTTTTTGCCAGGAAAAGAATGAGACCTAACTCAATAATCAATACCATTAAAGCCGTTCGGGAAAAAGTAAGATAAATACAAAGAGCGCAAAATAAGATAGGTAAAACATGTAAAGCTCGCTTAAAGTTTGGCTTAGGTGATGAAAGAAATGAATAGGCTGTTATTGGTAGAATTAAAAGATAAACATAGGCAAATGTTAAGGGATGAGAGAAAAATCCGCTAATACGGTATTGTTTTGATACCAATCTTCCTTCGTGTAGAAAGGCATTTATTCCATGAGCCCAATCTATACCTGTGAAGTGTTGAAAGATTACATAGACTGAGATTATAGAAACGATAGTACCAATTATCCAGATTTGCTTGTTGAATTGTAAAATCAAAGCTTTGGACTGATAAAATTTATAACTTAGGATAAGAAAGAGAATAGGATGTAAGATTTCTCGTAATTCCTTCCATGCGTTTTGAGAATAATTGGAGGTTAATACTGATAATACTTGGATGATGATAAAAATAAAGACGGCAACTTGAACTAGTGAGATGTTGTCTTTTCGAAAGGTTGGTCTATTAATCAATAAGTTAGCCAAAACGATAAAAGTAAGAAGGTAAAAAGAGATATTCGAAATAGCCATCGAGATAGGAACACATATGAGCAAAAAAGAGAAAGCCCATAAAATGGTTTGGTCAGAAAATATTTTTTCCAATTTACGGAGCATATTGCTTATTCTTGATCCTTTTGATTTTGCCAATCTAAAACTTTATAAATAGCAGCAATTCCTTTGGCTTCTCGTTCTGAGGCTTCTACAATTTCATTGGGGTATAGTCCTTTGGCTTTAATAATTGTTGGATGAAGAGGAACCAATCCTGAGTATAAAAAATGAAAATGAATTGAATAATAATTAATCGACACTATGTAAATAATAAAAACTACTTTTTTTAGTGGAAATTCCAATATCATGTTGGTCAAAGAGTCTTGCTTTAGTTGGAAAGATCGAAAAAGAGGGTAAAAGGATATAGGCAATAATAGCCAATAGGTATGAGTAGAAGGACCTTTGATGGAAAAGAAGAACGAAAAATAAGTAATTATCGTGATGGCAACCACTATAAAATCAAAACGTTCTAAAAGGGAAAATTCTGATGGTATTGGCTTTTTAATAAAGAATTTTATTCTGTTCCAGTAGAAATAAAGCGAAATAGTAATTATTAGGATGGTAAAGATTAATCCTAGAATTATAAAAGGTAATAAATGGATCTTATTACTTAAGATATCCCAAGCTTCCAGATAAGAGATCTTTCCTCTAAGGAAAAAAACCGACGTTTCGCCGGTAGAAAAAGTCAATAGACGAAAAAGAAATTTGGGTAAATTGAACAGGTTTTCCCAATTAAACTTAATGTTGGCTAGGAGAAACTCTCCCTTGGTGCTTGTAGAAGCTTTTTCTTGCAATAAATAGGGTAATAGACTCAAACTTCCTAACAATAGACCTGTTAAGATAGCAGGAATATTTTGGGGTTTATACCACTTTAAAATGACGCAAAGACCCAGAGTCGCTAAAAGAAGAACGAAGGATAAGTGTAATTGCATGACAATTGGAATAGAAAAAAATATCAAGAAGTGTCCACCAAAATGGTTGGGTTTAGTAAATACTTTATAAAGTCCGATAAAAAATAAAGCTGCAAAAAGAGGCAAATAACTCGGATTCCAAATAGCTACATGAAGGATGGTCCAAGGTGCAAAAAATAAAAAAGTAGCTAAGTAATAGCGATTAAATGTAGGAAAGAGCTGTAGAAAGAACCAAAAAAGGAGCAGTATGGCCGCAAAATTCCAGACAGCAATGAAAATGGCAGTGCCATAGGGAAGACCATTTGAAAAATGTAATGGCAGTCCAATAAGGATAGACATTATAGAACCGGGTAGTTTGGTGTTAGAATATACAATATCAGCTCCATGAGGAGATAATTGCCCTGAAACAAAAAAATTAAACCCGTTATAAAAACAATTTGCTTCATCGTTACTAAAATCAGTGTAAAGCGTGAATCCAACCCGAATAACCAGAGAGATAAACAAAATTGCTATCAGACCCCAATTGTGTTTTAGAAAACGTTTCATATCCAGCATATACCTCGTTAGAAGACGAAAATCTACACTAAATTAATGGATGACATGTTTGAAGTTTTTTCTATTTTATGATTTTAGATTTTAAATTATTTGGTTAAAAGTCCGGCATCAATCACAAATTCAGAGCCGGTAATGTATCTTGCTTTATCCGATACTAAATAACAAACTGCTTCGGCAACATCTTCTGGTTCGATAAAAGGTACAGGTAATAAATTGCAAGCTGATTTTTCAGCTATTTCTTTAGCGGAATCATACACACAAGGAAAAAGATCTTAGAAAGCTTAATTATTTGTATAGTAACGCACCCAGCTGGCATTATACGTTGAATCAAGGTGTTTTTTTGTGTATCAAATAGTATAGTGGGAATATGAAACGTTCGTACCGCTGGTAACTTATTTTCTTTATTTGGAGATTATCATTAAGCTCAGACTTCTTACCTTGATTTTCATCATACTTATTGGAGCTTCGTGTAACAAAAAATCGAGTAAAGGAGAAGAGAATGATCAACCAAAAGCTAATGCAGCAATTATAAAGGCAAAATATATAGAAACTAGGAATAGGACTGCCCTGGTAGAAAAACATGATGTTAGTGGAGAAGGAAATGATGAAGGAGATAATAATAGCAGTGAAGTAAATTACGAAAGTGAAGTATCTGACACCTCTATTAAGAAATTAGGCCATAATACACATAATACAATAGAACCACAAGCTAAGAGTGAACCGCAGGCTGAGAGTAAACCACAGGCTAAGAGACCGCCCACTTTTATTTCTAGCCAAAAAAGAGTTGTGGCCATCGGTGATTTACACGGAGATTATGAAGTCACTCAACAAGCTATTATACTATCAGGAGTTATGAACTCCAACCACGATTGGATTGGGAAAGATACCTACTTGGTTCAAGTGGGAGATCAACTTGATCGAGGAGATGGGGAAAAAGAAATTATAGATTTGTTGGAAAAATTAAAAGTAAAAGCCCTGAAAGCCGGCGGGGATGTAATTGTTTTAAATGGAAACCATGAAACTATGAATATTTATGCCGACTTTAGATATGTCAGTGCTGGTGGTTTTGATCCTTTCAATAAATTCTATAATTCTAAATATTTCTATAAAGGGGACTTACTTTCAAAATTAGAATCAATACCCTCCTATCAGAGGGGGAGGGCAGTGGCTTTTCATCCTGGAGGACCATTAGCCACCATTTTATCCACTCATAATACAGTTGTGGTCATTGGATCAACACTTTTTGTGCATGGAGGCATCACATCTCATTATTCTCAATTTGGTTTGGATCGAATAAATGAAGAAGTTAGTCAATGGATGAGAGGAAAATCTTCAATACCGCAGTTTGTTAGTGATCCTGAGGGCCCTTTTTGGAGTAGGTATTTTTCTGAAGGAATAGATGAACAAAAATGTTTAGTCTTAGATGAGATCTTAAAAAACCTAAATCTAAAACGGATGGTTGTGGCTCATACTGCTCAATTAGAGGGGATAAATTCAGCTTGTGATCAAAAAATATGGCGGGTGGATACTGGTTTGTCGCAGTATTATGGAGGATCGTTAGAAGTTTTAGAGATCCTTAACGATCAAGAAGTTAGAGTTTTAGGTCGGCGTAATACCGTAATTTGGCAGGTTAATTTATAGCTAGGTAGAATACATCCACTGTTTTACATTGAGACAAAGCACAGTACCATAAAAAATAAAAATGTTTTTGGGGGCATATAAGTGTTTAAATCGTGGTTGAGAAACATTCCGCAAAAATTTTCTTTGCTGTTTAATGCTAATTTTATAATTACCACCATAATGTTCTTGCTATTTCTCTCCTTCAATCATGGATATACAGTATTTTCCTTTTTATTCACTATAGTGGCAGCGATTTCTTCGGCCATTATCTTATATATAGTGATTTTAGGTATTCTCTTCCCGTTTACCTATTTCCCACGCATTGTTTTATGGATAGCCGCTCCTCTTTTTGCTTTTTTACATTTGGGAATGGTGATTGATTATTTTTTGTTCCGGTTATTTCGTTTTCATATTAACGGAATGGTCTTGAATACTATATTTTCTCCTGATGCCCTAGATGCCTTCGATATTGGTATTTCCGGTAAAATGGCAATAGTAGCGGTGTTAATAATATCTATTCTTTTTCAGGTTGGCATAATAAAATATGGTTTTGATCTGTTTGGCGGTCGATTGATTGAGTGGAATCTAAGGATAAATCGTCTTAAGATACCAGTTTGGGTTATAATTGTCTTATTGGACAAAACTATTTTTATAACAGCTGATATTTATGGTGGAACCGACTTTATTTCTCGACCAAGAGTGATTCCTTTTTATCAAGCGATAGTAGCAACCCGCTGGGCTGAAGAAAAATTTTCTTTGCAACGCTCTACTTTGCATGACTATCAAACATCTTCATCCAAGGAGATGAATCTAAAATATCCTTTAAAACCCATAAAATTAAAAGAATCAAAAGCCTTAAAAACACCTAATATCCTATTTATTGTTGCTGATGCCTTTCGAGGGGGTATGTTGTCCAAAGAAGGAACTCCTTTTTTAAATGATTTTGCCCCTCAAACCCTTTGGTTTACTAATCATCATAGTGGAGGTAACGCTACAAGGTATGGATTATTTTCACTTCTCTATGGTTTAAATAGTAGTTATTGGGATAATTTTTTACTAGAGAGAAAGCCTTCGATATTTATTCAAACTCTTTTAAAACAAAAATACCAAATGTATATTGGTTCTAGTACCAGACTTACCTGGCCAGAATTTAGACAAACGGCCTTTTCTACGGTCCCGGAAGAATTAATTCATGATGATTATCAAGGTCATTATTGGCAAAGAGACTTGCAAAGTTCTAAAGAAATGCTGGCTCATATAGATAAATTATCTGGATCGAAGAAAAAACCTTTTTTCTATTTCCTTTTTTTGGATGCTCCTCATCAGTCTTCTTATCCTTCGACTCACGCCAAATTTAAGGGGGGTAAAAAAACCAGTTATTTGACCATTGATAAGGAAAAAGATAAGCACAATTTGTTAAACCACTATAAGAACAGCCTTTATTTTACCGATGAAGTGATAGGAAATATTATTAAGACCTTTGAAAAACGAGGTTTGTTAGAGGACACCATAATAATAGTTACCGCCGATCATGGGGAAGAGTTTTTTGAGTCCGGTAATTTTGGACATAATACGGCTTTTTCTAAACAGCAAATACGAACCTTAATGTTAATGAAAATACCTAAAATTGGACCGAAAAAAATCACAAAATTAACCGCTCATGTTGATTTGGTCCCTACTTTAATGAAACTATTAGGAGTGGAAAATAATGAAGAAGACTATTCTGTAGGACATGATCTATTGTCTCCTCATTATCAGAGACAATATGTTTTTGCTAGTAATTGGAATTGGTTTGCTCTTTTGGCCCAAAATTCGGTATTAGTTTTTTCAAAATATCCTGATGTAATGATGGGAACTACTGTTCATGATTATAATACTTATGAAATCAGTAATTCTGATAATCAAAAGAATGTGAGTCGGTATCTTTTTAAAATATTGGATGAAAATAGAAGATTTTTATATTAATCTGTAATTTGTTAATAAATACTGTTAACTTTGATCATGTAACTATGATCATGGTGTTTATTCATGTAGTGTATTAAATATGGAAGACCTGTTTCAAAAAAAATTATTGCTTATTACCGGTAAGGGTGGCGTTGGCAAATCTACCATATCAGCTTTACTTGCCTATAAAGCTTCAGAGCTTGGAAAAAAGGTCTTGATAGTTGAAGCTACTCCTAGTCCTACGATTCCCTTTTTATTCGACTTGAAAACTGAGAATTATCATTTAACTCATCAAATAAAGAATATTCATCCTGGTATAGATACCTTAAATATGATTTTTGCGGATGTTTCCAAAGATTTTTTCCATCATTATTTTCCTAAACGTTTAGTGGATAAAGTCTTTTCATACGATGCTATTACCGGATTTTTATCGGTGCTTCCGGGGGTGGAAGAAACAATTTTCCTAGGAAAGCTAGTTCAATTAGTATCTAATATTGAAAAGAAAAAAAGTCCCTATGATATTGTAATTTTTGACTCTCCATCTACAGGTCATGCTGTTCAATTATTTGAAACCCCCAAAGTATTACTATCCTTTATTAAGAAAGGTTTTATTTACGAAAGAACCAAAAGCATACTGACAGTCATAGAAGATCCTGATGTAACTGCATTGAACGTGGTAACTCAAGCGGAGGAAGCAATTGTAAAAGAAACAAAAGAATTATTTTACAATTTAACTAAGTTTAATCGTATTCCCATTTATGGTCTTTTTATCAACTGTTTAGAGACGCAAGCGGGATTAGCTGAAAAGGATAGTTCCCAGATAAAAATTATAGAAAGTGAATTAGCTAAAAAGACAGTAGATATCGATAATCATATTTTATTACAAAAAATGATCAAAGGGATTCATTTTCAACAAATGATTTTACAGCGTCAAAGAGAAAATTTAACTGAATTAGAGACCTTAACTCAGATTATGTTCAATATTCCTCATGTTGTTACTGTTGGTGAATCATTATCACGTTTAAAAATACTTTCCTCTTTTTGTTGAGGCGTTTTATTTTATGGATATTTCCTCAATTATTAAAAATAAAGAAATAGTCGTAGCAGTGGGCTCAGGAGGAGTTGGCAAGACTACTTTATCAGCATCAATTGCCTATAAAGCAGCGATGATGGGTAAGCGGTGTGTTGTCTGTACTATTGACCCCGCAAAGCGTTTGGCCGATGTTTTAAACATTCGGATGAAACCAAATCAAATCAGTAAGGTTCAAGTTGGTGATAATTGCTATTTCAGTGCGATGATGTTGGACAATAAGAAGACATTTGATCATTTGATTTCTAATTTTTGGGTTTTAAACCCACCGCTTCAGCGGGTCCCTTCCAGG
>CAZJDM010000183.1:0-7910 GCA_964544765.1 uncultured bacterium | reverse complement strand
CATCTAATTCTTCAACTAAAAGTAGTTTAACCGCGCTATTAACTAAATCCGATATGGAATGATTTGTTTCTGCGGATTTGATTTTTAAAGCATAATGCAAATCTGGGTCAAAATAAATAGTTGCGCGTTTTGGTTGTATGGTCATAAAACACCTCCAACCTTAATTATAACATAAAAGCGTTAAAGCGTCAAAGCGTCAAAACGTTTTAACGATGAACTTTTTGGTGTAGAAAATCAAGGATTGAATAGATCAGTAATATTAGTAAAATGAGTATTCCTGAATATAATCTAATACCAATAAAGTCGCTAATACTTTGACCATAGAGTAGTAATGTTAATATTTGTCCAATAACTAAACCTAACAGCAAAATAAATATTTTGTATCGATTGTAGGCGACTAACAGAACCACTAAAAATTGTATGTATACATAAGGAAGAATAGAGATAGCGTATTGTAATACTAGAGGAAGAACGTTCGAGTAAGAAGGATTTAATAAGGATAAAAAAGGTTCGATAAATATATAGAGTCCGGTAAATCCAATAATAACTAAGGCTGTTGCATACAAGAACCCTCTTCTTAATAAAGGAAGAACAGAGATTTGTTGATGATAACATTCATTACATTTGACATAAAACAATTGCATATTAAAGGTGGCAAAGAAAAATAAAGCTTTACCAAATACAGCTACAGTCGCGTATTGCCCAGAAACATAAGGTGTCAAATTGATTCGTGCCAGAACCATATCAATATTAATTAAGATAACAAAGGAAATCGTACCTAGACCTACTTTGAAAAAACTGCCCCAATTATTAGTATTAAGTTGAGAGTCAGGACGATCATTTCTAGTAGGTTCACTGGGAGGAAATTGTTTAACTTGGTTTAAAACCTTTAAATTGAATAATAGTAAAACTACCAGGCTAAATGTTATAGCTAAGATTTTAGCGATTAAGGCAAAATCAAAACTAAAGCCTATGAAGACAAATATTCCAGTAAATATGAGTTGAGCTAAATTATTAGAAAAAGCTCCTATACTTTTTTTAATAAAAAAATTCAATCCATCTAAGAGTGCGTTTAAAGGTATGATGCTCAAGCCCAGCGTAATTATAATATAGCTGTATAACATAGGTAAATGAGTTCTAAGCTTTAGACCCGCTAAAATATAATCTTGTAAGAAATAATAGACGATCAAGATTGATAATAATAAAATTCCTATGGTTCGGTAATAGTTAATTAAAACAGGTTTAACAGCGTTGGATAATTTTTTTACATAAATTTCCGAAAAAACCTTGGTTAACCACTGGGTAGCAATAGGGGTTATTACTAATAGTACGGTTATTAGAGAAATTAAAGTATTTAGAAGACCAAATTCATCTTCAGATAGGTTTCGATTACAAAGAACTTGGTAAATATAGTTGGCCAAACTACCTATAAAGGCTAACAAGACAATAATGGTGCTGTTAAGAAAAAAATCCAAGGTGTTAAATTAAATCAAAGATGTTAAATATAATACTAAAATGATAAATTAAATATGATAAAATATTAGTACAATTTATCATAATCCTTGGCGAATTACCAGGAAATGTACTATGGTCAGCAAACGAACTATCACTATTATTATACCAGTTTATAATGAAGAAAATACCATTCAAGTTCTTACGTCCAAAATAAAAGAAGTCATCGGTGTAGAAGAAAAATATGCTTTTGAAATTATTTTTATCGATGATGGTAGTATCGATAAAACTTGGTTAGAGATTGAAAGAGTCGCAAGTGAAAGCGAAAAGATTAAGGCCATAAAATTCAGTCGTAATTTTGGTCATCAATCAGCCTTAGAAGCTGGTTTACAACATTCTCAAGGTGATGCTGTAATAACTATGGATGGGGACCTTCAACATCCTCCGGAAATAATTCCTAAGCTTTTAAGAAAATGGGAAGAGGGTCATGAAATTGTAATAACCAAGAGAATAGAAGGTAAAGGAGTACTTTCCTTTTACAAAAAATATACCTCCCAACTTTTCTGTTTTCTATTCAATTTGATATCCACAACTCAAATTATTCCAGGTTCAGACTTTCGTTTAATGGATAGACTAATTGTCAAAGAACTTGAAAAATTCTCTGAACGAAATAAGTTCTATCGAGGTTTAATTAGTTGGGTAGGTTTTAATACCATTACAATACCATATCAAGTAGATAATCGTTTACATGGACATTCTTCATTTACTTTGAAAAAATTGTTCAATCTGGCCTTTATTGGTATTACTACTTTTAGTACACTACCTCTTAAACTTATTTTGTCATTTGGTATGGTGATCGCTGTTTTATCGCTGTTATCTATAGTTTTTGTTTTTTGGTATAAAAACTATGTCGACAATGCTATGTTTTCTAATCTAGCTTTATTAGTGCTATTCATTATTTTTAGTAATGGTTTATTGATTACTATTTTGGGTATTAACTCGATTTATCAAGTAACCATGCTGCGAGAACTGTTAGGACGTCCGAATTATATTGTTCATAGAAGTATTAATTTAAAGAGAATTTAATGAACTCAACTCCGCTAGTCTCTGTTGTAATGCCTGTCTATAATGCCGAACCATATATAAGTCATGCCATAGAGAGTATTCTGCAGCAAAGTTTTATGGATTTTGAGTTTATAATTATTGATGATGGATCAACTGATGCTACTTGGCAAATAATTCAGCAGTATGCTGAGCAAGATAAACGAATAGTTACCATTCATAATTCTCAAAATATGAAAATCTGCCAAGCATTAAATAGTGGAATAAGTTTAGCCAGGGGTAAGTATATTGCCAGAATGGATGCGGATGATTGGAGTTATCCCAATAGGCTGCAGTTGCAGTATGAGGCGATGGAAAGAAACCCGGATGCTGTGATTTGTGGCAGTACCATTGAGATTTGCGATGAAAAACTCAGACCGCTTAATATAAGACGCTATCATTTGAGTGATAAGACGATTAGAAGACATTTTTTCTATTATAGTCCATTTTGTCATCCAGCTACGATGTTTAGAAAAGATGTATTCAATAAAGCCGGGTACTATAATCCAGAATTATATGATTGTGAGGATTATGAGTTATATTTCCGTTTAGCCAGATATGGCTCTTTAATTAATTTGCCTGAGGTGCTATTTAGGTTGAGGACCCATTCAAAATCTATTTGTCAACAAAGAAGTAGGAGGCAGGAATGGTTGGTTTTATACGTTAGAATAAAGGCCGTTTTTGAGTATGGCTATCAAATGAAAGTTTCTGATAAAATTTATTTTTTGCTGCACTTAATAAGTATGTTTATTGTTCCTCAAAGACTCAAATTTAGGATTTTCAATTTTTTTAGAAAGTTTGCCTGGTTCAAAACGTAAATTGACTCAAAAACAGCATAATAAAGTATTAAAATAATTAATATATTAAAAGCATTATATGAAAATTGTCGATATTGTAAAATCTAAAAAATTCAAGTTATTTCTTATTTATTTTGTTTTAGCTTTTATTGCCATGCTACCCACTTCTTTACATCCTACTATTTATAAATGGGGTAATATTAAAGGCAGCGATTCGCTTATGATGTCTTATGCTTTTTGGAGAGATACTGAAATTGATACTCGGTTACCAGATGGTACGCCCTGGAATTATCTACGAGCTGCTCCTGAAGGCATAAAGATTAATACGAGGGTAAACATTCCTCAAATTCTTGCTTTACCGGTAACAAAACTTTTTACGCCAGTTTTTTCCTATAATTTATTTATATTTATTAGCTTTCTTTTGTCAGGCGTTTTTACGCATTTACTTATATACTCATTATGCAAATGCCGTTTTTCCTCCCTATTGGGGGGATTTGTTTTTATGTTTTCTCCATTTCATATGATTCAATCAGCTGATCATATTAATTTGGCTCAAACGTGGGTATTCCCAGCCTTTTTAATAATATTTATTAAATTTATGAGGGATAAAAGCTATTGGTCTGTGACGGTGCTTTCCTTATTTATCAATTTTTCTCTATTTTTACATGGATATTATGGCCTCTTTTTGATCATAGTAGCCATAAGTTTTATCTTATATATGCTAATAGATAAACAGCTATCTCTAGCGGATAAACAAACCTATTTATTGGCACTGGCTTTTTTAGCACCCTTAATAATCGGCATATTGGGCTGGTTAAGTGATACCGGTTTTGTAAAAATTGAACATGGAGGGAGCATATCCATGTTTTCGAGGCCTTTTAAAGACCTGTATACCTACGGGATCAGATGGTATGAATTTTTACTTCCTCCTTATCACAGTTTGTTTTTTGGTGAGGCGGTTCTAAATTTTCTTAGAGAAAATCATCATGGAAGTAATTTTGCCGAAATGACCCTATTTTTAGGGTATCTGCCCTTAATAATGGCTGTTTGGTTTTTTTACTATAGAATGAAGAATTCTAGGCATATTTCATCATCGATTCAAGAACAAATACCAACTCAAACCAAAAAGAGGAAAAAAAAGCAAATCAAAGTAGCTCAACAGGTAGTTATCATAGATAGTAAGATAGTCTGGCTTCTATCCATTATAACAGTTATACCATTTTTCTTGGGAGTTTCTCCGGAAATTTCCATATTTGGCATAAAAATTCCCACGTTGACTACACTTTCCCATTTGGTTTTACCTATGCTAAGAACCTTATCACGCTTTGGTATTCTAACTATTTTTGCCATTTCCTGTTTTGCTTCTTTGGGATTTTATTATATTATAAATAGATTTTCCCTGACCCAAAAACGGTTAATTACCAGTATTTGTGTTTTATTTATATATGTTGAATTTACTAATATACATAACAGTTTCTATTTAGATGCTTCACAAGTTCCTGAAGTATACGAGGAAGTAAAAAAAATAGATAAACCAATCACTATTTTGGAATTGCCCTTTGAATGGGGTTATATGCCGACCTTTTGGCAATCATATCATCAGAAGAAAATATTCAATTATTTTGTGCCGAGTCATCCTCGTTTCAAGGAAATTTTAAGAATACAGAAAATTCGTAACTTAATGGAGATATTAAGAATATGTCAAAAACGTGAAATTGATTATTTAATTATCCATTCTCAAAAGCCCATTAAAATTGGAAAATCTTTTCAAAACGATCTTAATGATAAAGTGATCCTTCCAAGATATGCCAATTATTCTACTCTTATTAAGGCCAGATAGGATGTTATATGAAAGAAAAGGAAATTTACAACGTTCTTAGTGAAACATATTACGGGGATAAATGTCATGAGCGTAAAGAAATAGAAAATTTAAGTAAAATTGCGGAGGGATTTGATGTGTATGTGGATGTTGGAGCCTCTTTGGGGCAGTATACTAAGCGATTTAACGAGATTGCAGATAAAAAAATAATAATTAGCATTGAAGCTGATCCTATAAGATTTCAATATCTTGAAGAGATCAATTGTAAGCATAATACCAATAATGTTATTAAGACTGTTTTTGGAGCTGCGGCTGATAAATCGGGGGAAATTACCTTCTATACCACTCAATCAAACATCAGTGGAGGATTTGGAAAGCTTCCCAATAAGGCTTCTAACTGGAAAAAAGTGCAAGTTCCTGTATTTTTGTTAGATGATGTTGTTGAGAAATATGAAAATGTTTTTATTAAAATGGATATAGAGGGCGGTGAATATTCCGCTCTTCTAGGGGCGGAAAAGTTGCTAGAAGGGAACAATACCTTCCTTCTGGAATTGCATTATTGGGGGGACCCAAGGTATAATAAATATCCAAAGGATGTCATATTCCTGTTTAGAGATAAGGGTTATACCATGAAAAAGTACTTTCAGCATTTTCTTTTTTTTAAAAGTAAGGTTAGTATAAGAGATGCTTTCCTAATGCATTTAGTTAGTGCTTATTACCGGTTTAAGTTATTTAAGAATCATTTACTAAAAATCGCTAAATAAAGGATAATAAATTGAAAGTTAATGCTTTAGTCCCCATGAAGGGGCATTCAGAGCGTGTATCAGGTAAGAATATTAAGAATTTTTGTGATTTGCCTCTTTTTTATTATGTCATAGATACATTGTTGAAATCTGGATTTGTAGGTAAAGTGGTTGTCAATACCGATAGTCAGGAGATTAAAGAATCGGTTTTAAAATTCTTTAATACAGTTATTATTATTGATCGACCGCAAGATATTTGTGGAGATATGGTATCAATGAATGACATCATCACTTACGATCTAAAACAAGTAGAGGGTGAGCATTTTATACAGACACATGCGACCAATCCTCTTCTAAAGACTCAAACAATCAATGCGGCTGTTCAAGAATATTTTGATAATCTTTCTCAATTTGATTCTTTGTTTTCGGTAACTAAAATTAAAACGAGATTATACCGAGAGGATTTTAGTCCTATAAATCATAATCCTTCAGAATTGATTAGAACACAGGATTTACCTCCAATATTTTCCGAAAACTCGAATTTCTATATTTTTTCAAAGCATTCATTTAATAAGGCAGGAAATAAAAGAATTGGTTTGAAGCCTAGAATGTTTGAAATAAACGAGTTGGAGGCTATAGATATTGATACATCAGAGGAATTTGAATTAGCGGAAATACTTTATAAAAAACGAAAAGGCGTGTTATAACTTAAATATATCAGCATAATTGATACGCGGAACACCTTTTAGATTTCCACCGTTAGTAGCATTAATTAGCGATATTTTGCGTTCTTTAAGAAAGTTATGAGCTGTCAAAAAACTTTTTTGCATCCTTTCTACCATGGGTAGGTGCCATTTTTTCCCTTTTCCAAAATAGGCTGGATGGAAGTGATTAGGGTCATTATTTTGAGATGTTAAAACGATTCCCTTTTGTTTGATATCCGCAGGAATTTTATAATTCAGATCCATGCCGATTAAGTAGATGGGGTTGCATCCCCAATAATAAGCCAGTTGAATGTTCATATATGCAACAGTTCCTCCCCAATAGACGACCTTTCCGGCATTATCACTAAAATAGGGGAAGCGTTTTTTCCAAGGTAAGATGTATGATCTTAGGAAGTTTATATAAACAGTATCGTCGGCCGGTTTTATGCGGTGTTTTAAATCATAAGGGATAATTTTAGTGGTTTTCTCTAAACTCATTATTTCATTTCTATTGTCGTATGCGGGTAAGGGATCTTCTACCGAATAATAGGTTGGTATAAAATTTAATTCATTATGCTTAAGATAAAAGGCATTACAGGCAATGGTTATATAATCTTTCATTAAATTTAAATTCATCGTATTAAGACTAGGACCATTTCCAATTATAAAACAAGGCCTGTTGGCGTGTTTTTCTTTTAAAGATTCAAGTTTGAGTCTATTGGTTTTCAAAAAGGGGTCAGTATTTTGGATCCATTTATAGGAAATATACTTTTCTGTGATTTTTCTGAATAGGTATCGCATTGCTAGATGAGGTAAATTTATATTTATAGATTTAATCATAATTTTTTAAAATTAGGTTTAACTCTCTCTTATTCATTATTTTATATTAATATTAATAGTTAAAACACCCATATTTATTATATTTTCATTGAACAGTAAAAAGGCATAATCACCATTGTCCTAAAAAACGACTAATCAAATCATTTAAAATAATAATACATGGTTTTATTTTAACAGAGGGAATTTTCTTTTTTTCAAAAACATCAAGGCAAATGGTTGAAAAAAAGAGCAAACAAGCTTTTTCATATCTAATTAACAAGGCCAAATTTAGTATAGAGAAGATCCAATCCATTAGAATAGCCAATATTATTAAGCTAGCGGCTGCAAAGAAAAAGGCAAAATACAACTTCTTCATAGTTGATGACACTACTTTCAAAAAGAAGAAGCATAAGAAAACACGTAACCGTTCACCTACCCCTCAATTTTTAACATCAGGAAATTCGAGTTTATAAAT
>CAZJDM010000182.1:0-8041 GCA_964544765.1 uncultured bacterium | reverse complement strand
CTTAAATAATAACTTATATAAATGATTGTTTGGATTGTTCACTTAAGGAGTTATTATTATGAATTATAGAATAGAATCTGATTCAATGGGAGAAATAAAAGTAGACAAAAGTCGATATTGGGGAGCTCAAACACAAAGGTCCTTAGAAAATTTTGAAATTGGTAAGGAAACATTTGATCGTTCTTTAATAAAAGGATTTGGGGTACTTAAAAAGGCTGCAGCCATTGTCAATAAGAAGTTGGATAAGATCTCTCAAGAAAAACTGGATTTAGTAGTAAATGCGGCGGATGAAGTTATTGAGGGGAAACATGATGAGCACTTTCCTTTGGTAGTTTGGCAAACCGGTTCAGGTACCCAGACCAATATGAACGTAAATGAGGTTATTTCAAACCGAGCTATTGAAATGGCTGGGGGAGAAATGGGTTCCAAGAACCCCATTCATCCAAATGATGATGTAAATAAATCTCAAAGCTCAAATGATACTTTCCCTACTGCGATGCATATTGCCGCTGTTGAAGAGATCGAGGATAAATTGTTTTGCGCATTAGAAAATTTAATTTCTGTATTTCGTAATAAAGTGAAAGAATTTGATAGTATCGTAAAAATTGGTCGTACTCATTTAATGGATGCTACTCCGTTGACTTTAGGTCAGGAATTTTCGGGATATTTAACTCAATTAGAACATGGAAAACAAGCGATTAAGGACACTATGCCTCATCTCAGGGAACTTGCTATTGGAGGAAGCGCGGTTGGAACTGGGCTCAATACTCATCCTGATTATGCTAGATTAGTCGCGGAAGAAATAACCAGTTTAACTGGAAAAGAGTTTTCTTCAGCTGAGAATAAATTTGAATCTCTGGCTTCTCATGATGCTATTGTGTCCTCTTCGGGTGCTTTAAAAAGATTAGCTAGTAGTTTGATGAAAATAGCTAATGATATAAGGTGGTTAGCCTCTGGCCCTCGTTGTGGGATAGGTGAACTGGTAATTCCGAGTAATGAACCTGGTTCCTCGATTATGCCCGGTAAGGTGAATCCAACCCAATGTGAGGCCATGACTATGGTGTGTGCTCAAGTTATAGGTAATGATGTTGCAATTGGGATTTCTGGAGCTATGGGAAATTTTGAATTAAATGTATTTAAGCCGGTGATAATTCATAACTTTTTGCAGTCAATTAGATTATTATCTGATGCAATGAATTCCTTTAATAAGAATTGTGCGGTTGGAATCGAGCCAGAACGAACTAACATTGATAAATATTTAAATAATTCATTAATGTTAGTTACGGCCTTGAATCAGCACATAGGATATGATAAAGCTGCTAAGGTTGCGAAGAAGGCTTATTCTGAGGGTACTACCTTAAGAGAGGCCATTCAATCTCTAGGATTTATGAGCGGGGAAGAGTTTGATAAATTAGTTGTACCAGCCGATATGACTCATCCCTAAAAAGTACTCAGTTATTAAAAGGAGAAAAAGTTGAAAGAAGCTTTACAAAAACAAATAAACCACACCTTTAAAGGAATTGACTATATATCCAATTCCTCCATTAAATTAAATCACGGTAAGGTCCGAGATTATTTTTTTCATGATAACAAAATCGTAATGGTCACATCTGATAGATTATCTGCGTTTGATAGAGTTCTGACCACTATTCCTTTTAAAGGGGAGGTATTGACCAGGCTCTCTACTTTTTGGTTGGAAAAAACCAAAGATTTAGTTCCTAATTTTTTACTTGATTCTCCCTATCCCAATATTGCTGTTGGCAAACAGTGTGAAATAGTACCGGTAGAAGTTATTGTTAGAAATTATATAACCGGTTCTGCCTGGCGAAAGTATGAAAAGGGCGGGGATGTATCTGGTATTAGATTTCCTGCGGGATTGAAAAAGAATCAAAAATTAGAGCAACCGGTTATTACTCCCACTACCAAGGCTCAGATGGGACTTCATGACGAAGAGATAAGTCGCGAAGAAATCTTAAAGCAAAAGCTTATTCCTGAAGATAAATATATTCAGATGGAAGAAATGGCACTCAAGCTTTTCAAATTTGCCAGTGAATACGTTGGCAAAAACAATCTTATTCTGGTTGATACAAAATATGAATTTGGTCTGGATAAAGAAGGTAATATTTTAGTAGCTGATGAGATTCATACTCTTGATTCTTCTCGATATTGGATCAAAGATACTTATGATAATTGTTTTAACGCCGGCAAAAATCCCGATATGTTGGATAAGGAAATTGTTCGAGATTGGTTATTAGAGAGAGGTTTTTCAGGTGATGGTGAACCGCCGGTTATTCCTGCTGAAGTACGAATGTTGTTAGCTGAAAAATACATTCAGGCATATGAAATGATAACCGGTGAGAGCTTTTCAGTCGAACCCAAAGAAAATATTGCTGAGGAAGTAAATAAAGTTGTTGATCAACTATTTTAGATTCTGTCTAAAAAGTGCAAAATCAAGGCAGAGAGAAAAAAATGACGAGGCATAACATGCAGGTTAGACGAGGATTTTTTTTTGAAGCTAACGTAGATATTGTGCTTTTTAGGCAGAATCTACAGTGTTTCTTCAGCATTCTCTATTTTGCGTCTAGCAGAGTCTGACTTTCTACTGTAATTGGGTACTTCTCCTGGGCCGGTTGCAATAGAAGGGTCCAGTTTAATATCTCGATTATACCAATGATCATCATAAATACGATAACCGTTTTCTAGTTTTTGAATACGGAAAGTAAAACGTGGCCCTACTTCATTTAATATTGATATTTTATGGCCGGTTTTAAGTTTCAGATATTTTTTTGCCATTTTGAGAGCTTCTTCATTTGGTAAATAAGCTTGATGAACATAAGTTAAACTATCGTATGTTATAGGTAGAGGAACTAGTTCTCTGGGGAGTTGTTTATTTATGGCATCTTTAAAAGGAAGGTTTTCTAATTTATTTATACTGGGGAGATTTTCTTTAGGTAGATGAGGGATCGTAAGATTATAATCAATAGCTAATAAAATGCTGTCTCCTTCTCTTAAATTGTCTAAGATGGTATCAGCGTTAAAAGTGACACGTTTAAAAATCTGTTTAACCGGTTTTAGAAATAATTTACGAGTTATGTAGTAGCTGAAATTACGTTTGCCTTTAGTTAGTACTAATGGACGTCGATAGTTTTGATTAATTATATAAAGACCCACCTGCAAAACCCTGGGTAGCCCTTTTCCTATAATGTGTTCTTTATATTTATCTAGTAGATTTTTCATTGTTTGTCCGTAGTAAGTACAATATGTTTCGGTAACGGTTGGTTTAAAAGAAATGGTCTTTTTTTGGGTATTTAATTTCATCGTGCCAAAATCTACCCACACTGATCGAATTTGTTTAGTGGTGTGAGGCAGCTCATTTCTACGGGGATCACAAAAGGTAGGGTTATTATTGTTGAGAGATTTAGTGTCCCTTTCCAGATAGTGCTTGATGATAATGGCATTCAAAGGGGTAGTAATCAGTATACTTAACAAAATTAACCAGGATAATTTGAGCGTATACATTGTTAGGTTCCTTTCTTTTTAGACGGAATCTAATTTAAGATGAAGATTCTTTATTTAATACTGCTTTAACTACGCTCAATAGAGCTTCGGGTTTTACCGGTTTAACTAACCAGGCCGTGACCCCAATTTTTTTGCCTTCTAAAGCCACCGTTTTTGCATATTCGGTGGTCATCATAAATATGGGTGTGTTTTTATAGGATTCGATGGCTCTGACTTCTCTGGCAAATTCTAAGCCATTCTTATTGGGCATATGTAAATCAGTAATAATTAAATCAACCTGTACCAACTTGGCCATTTCAAGAGCTTCATTACCATCTCCACCCTCAAAAATATCAAAATCTTCATTACGTAGAGCTAGTTTAACTAATTGTCTTATTGAGGGAGAGTCGTCTACAATTAAAAGCTTCTTTTTTGACATTGATATCCTCTCATTGTTAATAACCGGATATTTCTATAATTCCGACTTATTTGGGATTAGTTTATCTGCTTTATTATAAATTTTTCTGTAGAACCAATCAATCTTTTGATAAGATTATTTTCAATACCTCAAAGGAAAAATTATGCAAATTATGCAAATTATGAAGATGATGTTGTCGTTGTTAATTTTCATATTGGTGCTTTTTTCTGTAACATCTTGCTTTGTATTAAATGAAGGTCCATTTAGTATCGAATCGGATAAACAACAGATGCAACAGTTGTTACGAGGGCAAAGAGATCATACTGGATTGGTGCCTTTGACCAAAGATAATAATGCTCATCTAATTTTATATTGGTTTGATTTTGACAATTCTTATCAGGATCAATTATCTTGGCTGGAGATATTGTTGTCTGATGAAATGCAGCAAAGTTATCAAATCCATAGTATTGTGGGTAGGTCGATTGATGAAAAAATATATACTTTTCTGGCAGAAGCTGGGGATGTTTTTGCTGTTGATGATTGGGACGATATGGAAATTGTTGGAGATGAAATTATTGATTCTATGACAACTACCGCTCAGTTGCTTTCTGGTAATAGCAGTAGTAATAGCAATGATAGTAGTAATAACAATAGCAATAGTAATAGTAATAACAATGATAATAATATTAGCGCTGATGATGGTCAAATAATTGATGGACCCAAGATATTTTTTGTAATGTTGGCCTCAGGGTGGAAAAAGTTTTCCCAGAATAAGGATGATATTCAATCCAGTGGAATTTATATCGATATTCATGATAATACTGATGATAATACTGATGATAATATTGAAGAAGGTATTGGTAGTCCAGCTTATCAGGTAACTTGGGAGAGGTTGGCTAGGGAATTTTTTGAGCCTCTGTTGGAATCAGCTAATGAAATGATTACGGTATTAGCAGCACCTTTTAGTTCAGATATGCAATTATTTATTGAGGAGACCTTATCTTCTTCAAATCATCTGATTTTGTCCTTATCATTAAATAATTTGAATAGTGAATGGATGAATAAACTAGAAAGTGAAGAACAATTATTAGATGGGTACGGATCAGATCGTTTATTAGAGGGGATGTTAAAAGCTCTGCAAGGGTACGCCTTAAGTGATCAGGAAGGAAAATATGTATTACCTAGCGGTATGATATTTGAGTTTGATCATACGATGCTGGTAACGATTGATGAATTAGTTTCCTATTTAGATAAGTATGTACCAACTTATGGTTGTAGGGAATATTATCGATTACAACAATTGGTTTGTCGCTCAAATGTAGAACTTGAAGCAGAGTTTGAATCTCAAGATGGTAGTGAAAATCTTTTAAAGTCATTGCCGATAGTTGAATTTACTGATTTATTGCATTTTAAATCGGGATGGCACTTTTTTGTTCCTTGGCACTTGAAGGTTAGTAGGACGGCTCATTCTAATCATAGTTTGGCTCAAGGTATTAAGAAGAATGAATTACCTTTAACTATAGCTGGAGAACAAATTGTTTCTTTTAATGATGGTTTGTTATTAAGAGATGGATCACACCTATATATGGATGAGTTAGAAGGCGATTTATGGCAGTGTGAGACTTATTTTGAGGATGATATAGTATTGTTTCTAGATCTACTTGATCAAAAAATGAAAGATAAAAAACCTGAAATAAAATATTGCAATTACTTTCAAAATATAGAATAGAATTGTAGAACTTATCTGAAGTGGAGATATTGGGGTGTATTGGTTTTTGATTCTTGAGGAGGTATTTTGATGCAAAGATTTATATTAGCAATAAAAAAAGGTTATCCCAGATGCGGGTTCTGGTTAATAATTTTGTATTTTTTATTAATGATCTTAGGAAAAACTTCTACTTGTTTTGCAGAAGGTGGGTTTGTTGCAGGAGAATCACAACGAAGAACCTTTAAGATGCATATGATGATTTGTCTGGATCCAAGTTTTGAGATAATTAATCAACATATTGAAAAGTTTTTAGATGCAGAAGGAATTGAAAAGAAGAATTTGGGAGTGATGTTTAATGATGAACATATATTTTCAAAAGTTCCGGGATGGCGCGTTAGTTTAAACTATTGGTATATTTTGGCTCTGCATCAGTACTTAAGTGAAGGGCGGTATTATTATTCTTTGGAGTTTGATACTCATCAAAAATGTATTAGTAAATTTAGGCAACTTTATAAAGCCAAAAAATCCATGGTAGAAGATTCAATCGCTTTAGTGGATGAGCAGACCAAAATTAAGAAAATTACTCCTCGGGTAGTAAGTCTAGTGAGAAAAAGTTTTTTTATGATGGAACTGAGTTATGACCTGAGGAAATTCAGGAATCCTATTACTGATACAGATGGATATACAGCGGAGTTTTGGGGACCGGTTTATGAAATTGATGAGAAATTAGAACCAATTATATTGTATGAATTATTTGAAGGTAGATCAGGTAAAGGCTGGAAATTTGGGAACATAATTAATGTATTTTTTGGTAATCCTTCGCGTTTTCTTGCGCTAAATTTTGGTATGCGTAGTTTTGTTGATGAACTGGGGACTTATGATCGATTAGCTTTGCAGGCACCAATTGCCAGAGGAGGTTTGCGCAGTGTTACTTTGGGTCTAAATGAATCTGATGGTCTTAATAATGATCAATATATGGATACTATTCAATTTGATAAAGACGATAACGAGCAAAAGATTGGAATAGTGAGGGTAAATACAGTAGGAGAAGGGTTGGAACCTTCATATGCTACGGTATTGTCAGGGCCGGGATTGGGAACAGAGGGTCTTTTGCTAAGAGAAGTTTATACTCCCGCTAATAGTTTTGTCCTGGATTTTGGTTTTACTCAATATAGGCGTTATGAGGGGTATTTTTTGGGATTTGATATACCATTTAAGCATGTATCTATATCAGAGGTTGATGGATTTGTACCATTGTTACAGTTTTCTTACGAGCGAGATTTGGGTAAATGGTTCGGTGTTTCTGATTTGGCAAGCATTCTACAGTTTAGCTATCTCCTGGTTCCTGGTGAAATTACTACTTACTGGGGTGGTTTAGGAATTAAAAAAAGAATTTACTTTAGAAGGCTTGCGGTTTTTTTTAGGGGGCTTTTTATATCAAGTATGTCTAGTTATTCTGATCCTGATGTAAAGAGTTTTCATGATAGTGAATGGTTAGATGATAATAAAGATTTGTATGAATATGATGCTTGGCAATTTGGATTAATGGGCGATGTGGGAATACATTGGTGGTTATCGAGGTTCGCTTTTATCAATTTGAAAGTAGGATATATGGATATTGGTAAACTTCAAGAAACAGATTTTTATAATGGTGATGGAAAGAAATTGGATGGAGATGTAGAAATTAAGTTAAGTGGGTTACATTTTTTTGGGGGAGTGTCCTTTAATCTGTAAAAATATTTCAAAAAGGAGGGATTCATGAGAAAGTTATTATGGTTAGTAGTTTTGGTTATTGTTGCTGGTTGTACCACTGTACCGGAGGTTCCTCACGCAGTTACAGGAATTATTAGCGACACATCTCATCCTGATATACGAGTTGTTAAAGTAGAGGGGAGAGGAGATGGTAGGGATATGGCGATTATTGATGCTCAAATGGTAGCTATTGCTGCTGTTGTCAGAAGGACGCTACCTAGTAAAGATTGGTCAACTTTTGAAAATCAAGCCAAACAGTTTTATAAACAATACCAGCGTTTTATTCGTAAAAAGAATGAACCATTGCGGATGTGGGTCGATAGTGACTATACTTATGTGAAAATGGAAGTGTCAGTTGATCAACAAGCCTTAAATAGAGTTTTAGAAGATCTGGGATTTATTTTAGAGCGAGAAAAAGTAGTATCAGCTTCGGTAGTGGTGGTTCCGGAAAAAGAAGTTATCAAACAATTTAAGATACAAGAGGTTAGGCAGTCAATTGCGGTTATTGGAGAAATGCTGGCCGAGCGTGATTTTGATATGGTTGATTATTTTCAAAGTGAAGAGAATCAAAAGTTGTTTAATTCTTATTGGGATAATTCGGGTCGTCAAGATGATAGTGATTTAGCCGCGGCTTTTGCTCAAAAGTTTGGTGCGGATGTTTATAT
>CAZJDM010000181.1:0-8044 GCA_964544765.1 uncultured bacterium | reverse complement strand
TGTGTTTTACATGCATCAAGACGATGCTGAAGCTCATGAATCCTTAATGTGTATTAAAGGAAAAAACACTATATTAGATGCCAAACACCCCAAACTAAGCTCCAACACTTTTTACCTAAGATCTCCTCAAGAAATGAAAAGCATCTTCTCTTTTTGCACAGAATCAATTGAAAGCACAGAAGAAATAAAAAATAAGTGCCATCTGGAATTTATTTATGACGACTACCATGCTCCCCAGTTTACTCTACCAGAAGGATATAGCGCTGAGACCTATTTCCGTGAGCTGTCAGTAAAGGGTCTGGAAAATCGCTTAACCATCTTAAAAGAGGTTTATGGAGAACAATACTTTCAAACCAATACTGTCCAAAAATATCAAGATCGTCTGCAGTTCGAATTGGATATGATTATCAAGATGGGTTTTCCTGGATACTTCCTAATCGTAAATGATTTTATTGCCTGGGCCAAAAATAATGATGTTCCTGTAGGCCCTGGGCGAGGGTCAGCAGCTGGAAGCTTAGTAGCCTATACCCTTAGAATTACTGATATTGATCCTTTACCCTATGGATTGTTATTTGAACGGTTTTTAAATCCAGAACGGATATCCATGCCGGATATTGATGTCGACTTTTGCCAAGATACCAGAGATTTAGTTTTAGATTATGTATCAAGAAAATATGGTCAAGATAAAGTAGCTCATATCACAACTTTTGGACGAATGAAGGCTAAAGCAGCTATCAGAGATGTAGGCAGAGTATTGGGTATGCCATATGCGGAAGTTGACACCATTGCCAAATTAGTTCCTAACGACCTTAATATCACTATTGAAAAGGCATTAAAATTAGAACCAAAATTCCAGGAACTTATTAAATCAAACCCTAAAATAGATAAATTGATAAAAATATCGCGAAAACTTGAGGGCCTTTGCCGTCATGCTTCTACACATGCCTGTGGTGTGGTAATTTCACAGAAACCTATGATTTCGCATGTCCCAACCTATCGCGATAAAGAAAACGAAGTAGTTACCCAATTCGAAGGAAAATGGGTTGAAAAGACCGGTTTAATTAAATTTGATTTTTTAGGACTAAAAAACCTAACAGCAATCAAAAAGGCGGTGGAACTAATCCGAAAAGGACCTGATCCCTCGTTCGACCCAGATAAAATCAACCTGGATCAAAAGGAGGTTTACCACCTTTTAAGCTCAGGTAACACCACTGGAGTCTTTCAACTTGAAAGCACCGGAATGCGAAAATTACTCAAAAAGCTAAAGCCAAGCTGTTTTGAAGATTGCATTGCTTTAGTAGCTCTTTATCGTCCAGGACCACTAGGCTCTGGAATGGTAGATGACTTTGTAGATAGAAAACACGGCAAAAAGAAGGTTTCCTATATCCTACCCCAACTGGAGGACATTTTAAAAGAAACTTACGGTGTATTACTTTATCAGGAGCAGGTTCAAAAAACGGCTGTTGTTTTAGCCAATTACACCTTAGGAGAAGCAGATATTCTTCGTAAAGCTATGGGAAAAAAAATCCCCTCTGAAATGGCAAAACAAAAAGATCGGTTTTTAACTGGGGCCAAACAAAACGATATCGAGCCTAAAGTAGCGGAAGAGATTTTTGAATTAATGGCTAAGTTTGCCGAATATGGATTCAATAAATCACATTCGGCTGCCTATGGCTATATTGCTTATATTACAGCTTATCTCAAAGCTCTCTATCCAGTTGAGTTTCTAACCGCGTGCTTAAGTTGCGATATGGAAAACACCACCAAAGTAACTGCCTATTTACACAATTGTACGGAAATGAAAATCAAGGTTCTTCCTCCTTGTATAAATCAATCCATGCACGATTTTTCGATAAACGACAATTCTATTCGCTTTGGTTTTGGTGGAGTCAAAAACGTTGGAGAATCAGCTATTGAGGCTATCCTGGAGGCCAGAAAAAAACACACGACCTTCGCGTCTATTTATGATTTTTGTGAAAAAGTTGATCTTAGAAGGGTTAATAAAAGAGTAATTGAAAGCTTAATTAAGGTAGGTTGTTTTGACAGTCTTCATAATAATAGAGCGGCTATTTACTCTGTGATTGGTCGAGCAACAGAATTAGCCGAACGAGTTCAAAAAGATATCCTAACAGGACAGCAGAACATTTTTGACCTTTTTAATAAAGCCTCAGATGAAAATAACAATAATTCATTCGAACATACGGTCCCTGGAGATGTTGAAGAATGGCCATCGAAAGAAAAACTTAGTTACGAGCTTGAAACCCTGGGTCGCTATATGTCCGGCCACCCTCTTGACCCATACAAGGAAAGTTTAAACAATTTTTGTACTTACTCAACATTGAATATAGATGAAACCCAACCTTATTCGGAAGTAATTTTTGGGGGAATAATTTGCGACCTTAAGGAGACCCTCTCTAAAAAGGGTGATAAAATGGCTTTTTTCAGTTTAGAGGATCTGTTCGGTCGTATCGATGTCTGTGTATTTTCCAAAAGTTATGAATCATGTGCCGAGAACCTAAAAATTGATGACCCCGTATTCGTAAAAGGAAAGCTCCATACTGAAAAAAATGATGACGGAGAAATTCAGCAAGTTAAAATATTTGCCTCAGAAATCGGTACCATTGCTGATCTTCAGCTAAAAGAGACAAAACTGGTCCAATTTAAAATAAAGGCAGATGAAATTAGCGACGATAAACTAGATCATTTCATACACTTACTAGAGCAATTTTATGGTGATTGTGAGGTAAAAATACAGTTTATAATGAAAGAGAAACATAAAATATTATTATCACCGCGTAATCTGAAGATCAAACCCTCTGAAAATTTACAAGCCGAAATAATAAAAAACTACTCAGATCTGATATCAATCGAGTATATAAAAACCCATTAGTTTTAAGTTACCAAATAGGTTACTTTTTTTAAATTGTAAAAATTTGTCAAAATCAAACCAATTTTTTCTTGGAAAGACCTTGACTATAGTCTAAAATTTTGTTACGAACTGGGGCTAAAGTTAGAAGATAGCAACCGAAAAACCTAAATTGGTTGTGTTAATTTTGTAATTATAAAGTATCTTTGTTTATTTCGTTTTAAAGTACATGAAGAAAGAAGGATGGATTTATGGAGTCTAAGTCAATTCAAAAGCAAGAATCTAAAGTAAAAGGCGTAGAAGCACAAAAGTATGCTCATTCGGCAACACTGTTCCAATTCTGTAAGAAGGCGCTTGCTATTAAGTATAGTGGTAATGTTAAAGTAATAGACCAAGACGTTGGCGCCATTCTAGGATACGACCCCGCTGATTGTAGCCATTGGAAAAAAGGAAAAAAGAACATTAAGGCCCTTCCAACCATAAAAGCTATAGCTGACCATCTAAGTGTAGATGAAAAGCTAATCATTGATATAACTAGCGGAAAAGTAGGACTTGAAGAGGCTCTTTTTGAATATGAAGGCTATGGAGATTTTAATTTAAACCAAGACTATATCGACTCCATGAAAAAAGAATATTTTAGAAATCCACAAAGATGGGGACATCGTAGTGGAGCCTCAAATTCTTTCGAAGAAATGTTTGATATCAAAAGAGAAAAAATCGATTCTACTTTAAAAGAAGTATCCAAAAAAGGAAATATTAAAGAAGCTCCAGTCTATTTACCAGAACTAATTAGTTTTTATCCTGATATTGCATTAGAGCCAGTTGAAAATCTTAATTCACATACTGCGGTGCAAAAAAAGGGCAATAAATATACTATTCAATACAGATCACCAGAAATGAAGCCTTATTTACGCTTCCTCATTGCAAAAGAATTTGCTCGTATTTATTTATACAAAGATAAACTAACTGCTTCTGGTTGGGGCCAATTAACTAAAATAGAAGATATTCAAGCTAATATTTTTGCTTCTAATGTATTAATCCCAGATAATTTATTACAAAACGAAGTCGAAAAGCTTGATATTTCTATGGATATTGTAACCCAATTAGCTGAGTTATTCTGGGTATCTAAGGGCTTGGTAAACAATCGCCTAAAGGATTATTTACTTAAGAAGTAGCCCAATTACGGCCTTCAGCCGCTAGCCGCTCGCCATATTAAGGATATCTCAATATCTCAGTGAGAAAAGTCTAGATGACTACCTAATACTGGCTTCAAATAGCGCATATTTACCCATCTATTATCTTCGCAATCAAAAAAGTTCCATCTATCATCAGATGATTTTAATACAATTTTACCCCAACGGCTTAATTGATGACCAATCCTCACCCTCTTAATTTCTTTAACTATTACTAGTTGCTCACTCCATAGGGTCAGTTTTTGGTTATTATTTATATCAATGGTAGCACCTAATTTACCTCTTTTATTAACAGAACTACATCTAACCAGTAAATTGTCTTGCGTCACAAAATACAGATCTTTACAGTCGTCTACCTTACAAAAGATGGGGCATAGTGCCACATGATTGGTATTAGGATAAATTAACAAACCTTTAGGGCGCTTACTGGTAGCTATACCTCTAACATGATAATACATTATAATTTGACGAAAATATTCACTAGCTTGTAACTCACCATATTGGGGACCAAAATAAGCTACCCTTTTATTATTATTGTAATGATATAACGCTTTATAATATATTCCTCCATATTGCTTCTCATTGTTATCAAACAAAAGCAATAGATACTTAAAAAAGATCGCGCTATACATTATCATTTGAATATCATCTCGACTTTTCCCCTCCCAATGAACTGTTTTATTCATACATTGTTGAAAAGAATTTTTAAAATAAACTGGGACAGAAACAGTTGCTTTGACCAATACTCCAGAACCTAAATAATCACCAAACTTTTCATCGGATTCGATTAAAATCGTATTTTTAGCAGTCTTTTTACCCAACAATCTATCTACAATTTGAATCATATGGTCTTGTAGGTTGACAATTGGTTTTAATTGCCCTTCTGAATTTACACTATGACCAAAAGCAGATTCTTCTCTAATCAAAGCTGTAAAGATAAAAACATCCAATCCCAAACACTTACTACTATTTACAATTAATCTGGCTAATACCTGACTGTCAGTATACATTAGATTAGATGTAGCTCCAGTTTTACTATTCACTGCTTCAATTCCACCACTTTCTTGATGTAAAGAAGTATTAGTTTGTTTCCATATAGATTTTATATATGTATCAACTTCTTGTTCTGTTGGCTGTTGAGGTTCTGGGGTTAATAAGTATTTTTTCCTTAACTTTTGTAAAACCAAATCTTCTATAGTATGTTTTTGCATTAATTCATGACCGGGAGGTAAAAAATTTCCATCATTTTTTACTTTCCGAACACAACCAGCAATAAACAAACTAACTATTAGATATGAATATAATTTCTTGTTCATAAAACTAATTCTTCCAAACCCTAAATCCATTGTTATCAACCAGATATAAAAAATTATAAATATACCTACCACTTAATGAGCATGGTGTGTAATTTTTTAATAACCTGTTAGGAATTTCTGTTGGTGCTTGACAACGATTTCCTTCAAATTTAAGTTCTAAACGCTTATCATTAAATACAACCACCTTTCCACGAATAATGATGGGGTTTTCATAATTAATCTCTGGTTCTGGGATAGTTCCTAATAATCTTTCTTTTTTATCATAAACATCAGTTTTATTGGCTTGATACAAAATATTAAATACGATATCGTTGCCAACTATTTTATATTGCCCATGATAATATCTCCAAACATATTTATAATAAGGGGGTAACCCACTGGCAAATGGGCTTTTTGCATATTTTATTTTTCCTTTTAGAACTCGTTTATGAACTTCAGATAAAATAAAAGTTTGTTCTTTTTTGAAAAGAGACAACCTTTTTTGAAAGGGTTTCTTATTAATATAGGCCCTCCCTTTACCTGAATGATCAAAAGACGTAGAGAAACATCCATTCGAAAATATTATCAATCCCAAGATAATAAGTTTATACATCATATTATTAACTCTCTCATTACATTATTAACTATCTTATTTTAATAAGTCTTCAGATGCCTTCATCATAACCATTATATCCCTTACCCTCTCTTTATCGTAAAAAAAAGCTTGAATCTATCGCAAAATAGATTATAAAATCCTTCTAATTAATTAGAAATTTTGTTGGAGCATTTTGATGAAAAAAGCCAAGCGTACTTCTCCATTTTTGTTATCGTTTTTATTAGTAGTTGTTGTTATTGTAGTCGCATTATCATAACAACTCAAACTCTAAATTAGATTGTTGGAACTCAGATATAATAAATTGGGGAAGGGATCACCCCTTATTTTCCTCCATGGCTTATTAGCCTCAAGCGCTAATTTAATGCCTTCAGCAAAGCTTTTAAGTTCTAAATTTGAGGTTTTTCTACCTGATTTACGTAACCATGGAAAAAGTCCTCACCATCCAAATTTTGACAATTCCTCATTAAAAATTGATGCAATTAATTTTATCGAAAAACATACCGCCCAACCTGTTTTGTTAGTTGGCCACAGCTTGGGAGGTAGAATAGCAATGTCAACAGCCTTTGCAAAGCCTGATCTTATTGATCGATTAATAATTATCGATATCGCTCCCATAACATACCCTAATATCTATAATAGATTAATCGACTCCATGTTAAAAATCCCTTTAGCTAAAATAAAAACTCGCCAAGAAGCTCTTTCTATATTAAACGATAATTTACAACCTACCAAACTCAATGATCCTCTATATCCTTATCAAGACATTATGCAATTAAGTACATTCTTACTCACTAATTTGTATTTAACTAAGCAAGGTTATAATTGGAGATGTAACTTGCCTGCTATTAAAAATCATCTTGATCAATTACTTAAAACCAAGCATTTTAAAAATAATGTTTTTAACCAAAAAACATTATTTTTGGCTGGTGAAAAGTCTACTTATATAACCCCAAGCCATCATAAATCTATATATACATACTTTCCCTTAGCTTCCATTAAATCAATAAAACAAGCTGGTCACTTTATCCACATTGATCAACCTGAAGCCCTGGTAAAAGCAATCTTTTCTTTTTGTGAAGTTTAACTTATCACACCAGAAAATCTAATGATTGGTTGAAAAATAGTAAACTAAATTTTATAATCCGTATATGTAATTTAAAGATTCGCGACTTTACGCTTATCAGATTACAGTTGTTAACTTTGCCAGCTTTTGTTAAGGAGTGATCCATATGCTTTTCATAATGCGCTTATTATCGATCTTACCTATATGTTTTATATCTAATTACATTTATGCAAAAATTAATTTTACAAATCTTGATCAAATCACATCCGAACCAAGCGGCAATATAAGGATTTCCTTTACTAAAGGAAATACCAAAGGAACAAAAGAGCAATATACTCTAATAGATAATGATGGAGTGGGAACCTTAACCATATTACAATCAATTTTACTTCAAGAAAAACAAGCAAAATTATTAAAAAACCATTTTACCAAAACGAAAGAAAAAAAACCTCACTTGTTAACTCAAACATTAGCAATGAAAGTTGAACAATGGGATCAAGCCAAAGATCTTATTATCTATGCTCTAATACGTGCATACAATACCTACAATAATTATGCCCAAACCAATGAACCCTTCCAAAAACCTTCACGCTCCCTATGGAACATCCTATTAAAACTTAAATCTGTTTGGAATGAAAAACCAACCTATAAAGATTTAAATCAGTTGGGAGAATGGATAACCAAATATGCTCGGCATCACGTTTATTCATTTGAGGGACCTGAAAAAAATGATAAATTTCGATTTACCGAAAATGGTCCATTAAAAGACTGCTTAAAAAACCATAGTTTTATATTATCCGATGTTATTCCCACTAACAACAATCGAGTCCCCATACAAGCATCATTACCAAAGGTTTTATCAACAGATCTTATAAATAGAATTAGAAAACAAAGTGAATATACTTACTTCATATCCCTAATAGAAACACCGCTCTAGAAAATCTACTAAAACAAGCTTATCAACAACCACGCTTAAAAAACGTGGTTTGATTTCCACCTACAAGGCGGTTC
>CAZJDM010000180.1:6919-8144 GCA_964544765.1 uncultured bacterium | reverse complement strand
TTAATTGCAGGTAATCAGAATAACCAAATAGGAGGAAATAATTATGGATAACAGAGTTAAAGATTTAGTAAAAAGAACATTAATCAAATTCAAACCATCAACCAATATCAAAGATATCATTAAAATCGATGAATTTAAGAAGACAGTCAATGCTAGAGATTTGTATGAGTTCTTGGAAAGTAAGCGATATTTTAGTGATTGGATTAAAAATAGGATTGAAAAATATGGATTTTTAGAAGGTCAGGACTTTATCATTAATTCGTGTAAAAGTACCCTGGGCAGGCCAAGCAAGGAATACCACCTATCATTAGATATGGCTAAAGAACTTTCAATGGTTGAGGGTAACGATAGAGGAAAACAAGCCCGTCAGTACTTTATTGAAGTTGAAAAACGCTATTCATCCCAAACCATGTCTCAAGAAGAGATCGTTGCTTATCTGGCTAGTAAAAATGTTGATATAGCTAAAAGGCAAAATCTTATAGAAGAACGAGTACATAATCTTGAAACTGATTTCTCTAACAAGGAACCGGTTAATGTTTTTCCTGAAGGATGTATCAGATTAGATAATTTGGCACCTAAATACTTTCCTGGTATTTCTGCAAGTAAAGTAGCCGTTTATTTAAGTAAATCAAATCACCCCGCCAAGTCTTATCGGTTTAGGAAAGAAGATGGAATAATTCGAGAGATCCCTGTCTATCAAGAATGTGGATTAGGTTGGTTATACGATGATCTTATGAATGAAAGTACTTTGATCAGTCAAACCAGCAAGAATTATATTTATACGAACCCCAAAATCGGCAGATTCTATGTAAACCAAAGTTCCTGTCCTTCAATTTATAGAGAGGTGTAATATGAAAGACACTACACTACCTGCAACTATCACTAAAGACATCATTTGGAGTTATTTAAAATCATTTGGCCTGGTCAATAAACTTAACAAAGATGAAGCCAACCGCTTTTATGAAATCGCCAAGGCTTACAATCTTGATCCCTTTAAAAGAGAAATTCATGTATCCAAGTACGGCCCTGAATGCTCAATCATTATGGGTTATGAGGTTTATTTAAAACGAGCTGAAGATACTGGCCTACTAGATGGTTGGAAAGTCTGGACCAAGGGGTCTGTTAAAACCGGTGATCTAAAAGGCTGTATCGAGATTCATAGAAAGGACCGCAAACATCCTTTTTATTGGGAGGTCGATTTTGATGAGTTTGTCGCCAAAACCAA
>CAZJDM010000180.1:0-6819 GCA_964544765.1 uncultured bacterium | reverse complement strand
GCAGAAAACGCCTACAAGTATCTAACCAAAGGCAGTGTGATTTATCTGGAAGGTAAACTACAAACCAGATCCTGGGAAGATAAAGAAGGCAAGAAACAATATGCTACTGAGATCGTTGCTAATCAAATGCAGTACGTAACTGTAGCTAAAAAAGACGATACTAAAGCACCAGTCGTTGTACCTGAAGTAGTTAAAGAAAACGAAGATATTCCCTTTTAAGGCAAATGAATGAAAACGTATTTGAAAAAGAAACTACATAATAATCCTCCAACCGGAACTGAGTCTGGAAATAACCCCATTCTTTCCAGGCCAGTTCTACTACCTCCCGTTCCTAGCTGCAATGGCTTTGAGATGGGAGGCTTATTTTCCCTTTTAACCTATTACCAAACAAGGAGACAAGATAATGAATTTTTGGAAATACACTAAACACTTCAAAAACGATGTAATCAAAGGAGCCAGTAATACTGATCCTCTTTTATGCAGTCTAATGGACAAAATTAGAGAACATTTTAATGCCCCTGTCATTATCCATCGGGTCCATGATTCTAAAGCTCATCAAAATAGTCAGCACAGTAAGAAAGAATGTAACGCCTGTGACTTCCACATTAATACTAGAATGCCCCTTTTAAATCAATGGATTGAATTACAACGATTTAATTTCTCAGCACTGGGTGTCTATCCTTTTTGGAAACATCCAGGATTTCATATCGACCTACGAAACAAGATAGGAGACCTGAAAGCATTTTGGCTCAGAGATAGGGAAGGTGAATATCATGCTCTGAATAAACAAACGCTAAGGATGGTCAAATAATGAAAGCACTTAATGAGGAAAACTTTTACAAAAGAGCCTATATATGGGCCAAAAAGCGTGGTTTTACCTGTCATGAAGCCGAAGACTTTCAATCCTGGGCCTATTTAAAATACAAAGAAACTAGAAGGTCAAATTTAGCCTGGTTATTTCCCGACTATGTAAGAGAGCGCTTTGGTTTTTCAACTACCAGAAAAAAGGCCCTCATTAATCCAATATTATTTGATGAGAAAGAATTTGCACAGCCATTAGAAGATCTAGACAGAACCATTCTATTTGAAAAAGTAACTGATCTTCTTAAAGGACCTGACCGAGCTATTTTTAAACTCAAGTTTGAACTGGGATACACCTTTGTTGAGATAGCACATTTATGGGGAGTCAGTAGATCAAGGATGAGCCAGATAGTTAGAGAGATTCTAGCAAGAGCAGACCGTAAATTAATCATTAACCAGAAAATTAACAAAATAAACCATCAGCTAAAAAGTGCTGGGTAAGGAGAAGATTATGAAATTAGTAGACAGTGAACACGACAATCAACAATACATCAAAAAGGAGAGCTGTATGAATACAATTGAAGTTAAACAAAACGTCCCAGAGATTTCAAAACTATCAGAGATTGGAAAAACCTATGTTTATGGGGATAGCGTGGTAATACCCAGTCAATATTATGCAAAGTTTAGCGGTAAGCCAACGAAAGTTATCAACCAAGCCTTAAAGCGCATAATAAATACGGACAGAGTAACTGAAGAAGAAGATGTTTTTTTTCTTACTCGTAATGAAGCAATAGATTTTGGCAAGGTCACAGGCTGTGACCTTCAATTAAATCATGGTCTTACGTTGTTAACTAGGAAAGCCGTTAACACACTTTCTCATTATTTTGATGATGAACATTCTATTGAATTAAGTAAATCTGTAAATAATATTGCTACCAAAGTAATGGAATCAGAACGACCCTATCTTGCTGTAGCAAAGCAAATTATTTTGGCAATGGAAGAGCGGGATAGTACGATCAATACACTTATCACAGCTAATGATGATGACACCCTAACTTCCTCTCAAATTTCAGAATTAGATGCTCTGATATCTAGTCGCTACAGGGAATACGATAAGAACGGAGTTGTCTGTGGACTGATCAAGAAGCGTATTAAGCAGGAATTCTTCGATAGACCGGGTTCACGTACTTATAAAGAGATTCCTCGTCGGGGTTTTGAAAGGGCTAAGCAAATTGTTAGACAGTGGGAGCCGACTTTGAGGCAGCAGGAGAAGTATGGACTGACTATTAAGCGAGCTGGAACTGGAGGTGATCAATGAAATTAGTAGATAATAAACGTGAAAATCAACAACAAATCAAAAGGAAGAGCTGTATGAATACAATTGAAGTTAAACAAAACGTCCCAGAGATTTCAAAACTATCAGAGATTGGGAAAACCTATGTTTATGAAGATACTGTAGTGATACCCAGTCAGTATTATGCAAAATTTAGTGGAAAAGAAACTAGAGCAACCAATCAAGCTTTAGATAGAATATCTGGAACAGGTAGGCTAGCAAAAGGTGAGGATTATTTTAAGCTGAATAAGAACATGGTCACAGATTGTGATCATAAAGAAATTCAACAACTTGCAGACCCTAGATATGGAATTACACTTATTACAAAGAAAGCAGTCAATACCCTTTCTCATTATTTTGATGATGAACGGTCTATTGAATTAAGTAAATCTGTAAATAATATTGCTACCAAAGTAATGGAAACCAAGCAGTCGTCGTTAGATAATATCCTTCTACACGTAAAAGATCACTTACTGATATTTGACAAGATCATCCCTTATATAAGCGATAATGCCAACAACATACAAAACCTTCAAACTGTTGATGCTGACCATAATTTAACCTCTTCCCAGGTGTCAGAAATAGATGCTCTAATATCTGGGCGCTATAGGGAATACGATAGAAATGGTGTGGTTTGTGGTCTTATTAAGAGGCGTATCAAGCAAGAATTCTTCGATATTCCAGGACCCCGAACTTATAAAGAGATTCCCCGTCGTGGTTTTGAAAGGGCTAAGCAAATTGTTAGACAGTGGGAGCCGACTTTGAGGCAGCAGGAGAAGTATGGACTGACTATTAAGCGAGCTGGAACTGGAGGTGATCAATGAAATTAGTAAATAATAAACATAAAAATCAACAGTCAACAAAAAAGGATAATAAAATGACAGATACCAATATTCAAACAAATGAATCAAAGAAAGATGCTCTTTACAATTTTATCAAATTAGATGGCAAGACTTACATTACCAGCCACCTTTTACATCGGGATGTAAAACCAACATCTGAATTAAAGATAACCAATCGATCTATTAGAAATATGGAGACATATGAAGAGCTCCTGCAACAGTCTAATATTATAGAAGTTGACTATAACTATGCGAAATCATTGAGAGGTGCAGAATTAGCACCCGTAATAAAATCAAATGGTTACAACCCCATCATGCTTATCGATCCAGTAGCTCAAAAAGCCATTGATCATCATTTTAAAGAAACAGCCGCTCAAGCTGTGCAGTCTTCTAAGGAGAATGCTCTACTTTCTCTATCTGGAATCGACTTCAAACTATTGGCGGGTGATTCACAATTAATGATGTCTCTAAGATCAATCTCAGAATCAAAAAAGGCTCAACTGGAAGCCAAAGAAGCTAAAAAGGAAGTTATTGAGATACGATCTGAATTTGCAGAAGCCTCCTTAACTTCTACACAGACTTCAGAATTAGATGCCCTTATTTCTAGGCGTTATAGAGAGTATGACAAACAAGGAAATCCCCCGTCGTAGTTTTGAAAGGGCTAAGCAAATTGTTAGACAATGGGAACCAACAGAAAAGCAGCGGGAGAAATATGGACTGGTAATTAAAACAGTTAATTAAGAAAGGAATTTTTATGAGAAAGAAATCATCAGAAATAGTTGAGAAGAACAATTCAAAAGAAGTAGAAATAATTATTAATGAGTGGGCAAATCTAAATGAAGTAATAATCAAAGGACTCAAGGGTATAATTCGTCAAGGAGACACAGTATCTGAGGTCTTATCATGCCAGGCTCTACGAATCAAACAACTAGAGATAGATAACCAAAAACTAACAGGGATCATCACGAAAATAGCTTTGATGATGGATGATGCAGATAATAATGAAATGACTGGATTACCTACTGATAATGAAAATTATAATTAGGATTAATAACTTCACTCACATTTTGTTTATCGGAATAACTTAATGTGAGTGATCAACCAGGAGGAATAAATGATGAAATTAATAAGTTTAGAAAATACCAAACAACAATTTAAGGTGGGGTCAAATATGAAAGCTAGGGAAACAAAACAGATCGAGAATCTAACAATGTTAGAGTTAATGAAACAAAGAAGAGCCTTCCAAATCAAGCAAGAAAAAGAAATTAAGCTGATTGATAACCGAGTTGCCCAAATAGAAAGTTCCACTAGTCAAGAAGCTATATCTGATAAAGTAGATGCCAGACTTAAAGAAAATGGCCTTTATGATACCTTTCCGAAAGATTGTATGCCGCTTTACTGGATAAGAGATAAAATATTTGGCGGTATCAGTGAAACTATTATTTCCAGGTTTTTAAATTCCATCAATCATCCGACCGAGCTTTATAATTATTACGATTCTGAAAATATCATGAGGAAGAAAGCTGTTTTTAAACGAGATAAATTACAAGAAGCTTTTGAAAGATTGATATCGGAGAGTTATTTACAAAAAAAGACCGATCAGTATTACTTCATAGGACATAGGTTATTAGGCAACTATAGAATTAAGTTAAGATCCTGTAAGGCATGGGTATTTGAGGAGTTGGAAATTAGAAGAAAAAAGGATCTTCTGGGAGAAATGAAACTGGACCCGTCCTGTGTTTATGCGAATTAGGAAAGAGAGATCAGAAAAAGGAAGGTTTATAAGGGGATTTTATTTATGAGACAACCAATTCAAGAACAAATATCCAATTTACAAAAGGAATTTGTCGGTAAGATTCTCACCTATGCAGAAGTTGGATTACCTGAGTCTCAGTTTAAGCCCTTTAAAAGGTTAGTGATGAATCTGTTACATGAATCATTACAGCCTGAGTTAATTCAAATATTACAAAAGAACGGATCAGGTCAGGGCAGTGCCATAGTTGACAGATTTGATAAGAAAGGTGGTTGATTATGAGAAATGGATAAAAATTCTGATATAATCATTAAGTCAAATTTTGACAAAGAAAAAGATATAAAACGACATGAAGTTTTGTTATTAGAGGCTTTATTTATAAAATTCGTTGATTCTTTGACAGAAAGAAAGTTTGAGGATAATAATCAAGCATTGAGGGAAGTAAGAGGTTTAAATTGAAAGAAAATAAAGTTCCTGCTGTAATTTATGCTAGGGTCAGCACTTCACGACAAGCTGAAAAAGGATTATCTATTCCCGATCAGATAGATCAAATGACCGAGTACTCTAACTCTCGTAATTATGGAATCAAGAAAATATACGAAGAACCTGGTTCTTCAGCTACTGAAGATAATAGACCTGCTTTTCAAGATATGATGGCAGATGCTTTTAGCCCAACTCCACCTTTTGAAGTAATCTTGGTCTTAACTACTTCAAGATTCTTCAGGAATAGAATGTTGGCATCATATTATAAAAACAAATTAAGAAAAAAAGGAATAAGAGTAATTGCCATTTCTCAGGAAGTTGCCGATGATCCTCAAGGAGAACTTATAGAAGGTTTCTATGAGCTTATTGATGAACATGAAAGCAAGATGAATGGATATCACACTTTAAGAGCAATGAAGGCTAATGCCAAAAAAGGAAACATTAATGGAGGAAACGCTCCTTTTGGATATTCCCCCATTAAGATTGAAATACCTGAAACAGAAGGAGCCAAATTACAATTAGAGATCAACCCTCAAGAAGCAATTATTGTTCGTAAAATTAAGGAAATGTATTTAAAAACCGGGCATGGAGCGAAAAGAATTGCAGAAGACCTAAATAGACTTGGATATCGAACCAGACGTGGTAAACTATGGCAAAATACAACCATCTTAGGGATTTTAAAAAGCGAAACCTATAATGGAATATACTATTTTAATAGGACTGAATCTAAAACTGGACGAATTAAATCTAAGGAGGAGTGGATCAAAATTACAGTCCCGGCTTATTGGGAAGATAATGAATATGATCTAATTCAAAAAAAATTAAAAGAAAATAGTCCGGTCATAACTAACCCAAAAGTAGTTTCAAGTCCTATGCTATTGGCCGGATTACTGAAATGTGGAAAATGTGGTGGAACTATAACTTATGATGGGACTAAAACTTTTGATTACTATAACTGTAGTACCTACAAAAGAAAGGGAAAGGATATTTGCACTGGCTGTAGAGTTTCAATGAATGCACTAGACGAAGCTGTTATAAGTCACGTATCCAATAAATTATTTACTACAGATAGAATAAAAGAGCTACTCTCAGAGCTATTAAAAACCAGCAATAAACTAAAACGCAATAACCAAACCCAAAAGAAAAGTATAACTCAAGAGCTTAGAGACGTGCAAAAAAGACTATCTAGCTTATATAACTGTCTTGAAACAGGTACCGTGACTCCAGAGGCAATAAATGACAGAATAATAGAGCTGAAAAGAAAAGAGAATGACCTAAAAGCAGACTTAAACAAGATAATAGACATTAAAAAGCCCCCTCCATCGTTATCTACCGCTGGAACAATTACAAAATTCCAAAATTTGGTCAAAAGAACATTCGCTATAAAAGATTCTGGTTTAGCGAAGCAATACTTAAAGCTATTTATCAAGAAGATTAAATTTGATGGGAAAACCCTTGAAATATTAGCCAATTCTAATACAATCTGTCAAATTATGGCCGACAGCTCAAAAAAAAAACCAGCAACCCAAGAAGCTACTAGCTTAATTTCAGATTCGTTACTCTCTAAGTCAGTTTTTATACCAACTGTATGTGATTGGCTCCCCAAA
>CAZJDM010000179.1:0-8248 GCA_964544765.1 uncultured bacterium | reverse complement strand
AAATTGCCAAGACCCGATTTAATTTGAAAGGTGTTTTTGCTAGAAATTGTTTGCGTAGGGTAGCTCGATTAAAACATCGTTTAATCCATGAATCCTCATCAATTACTATTGTTGAAAAGAAATCAATCATTGATTCTTTGTGTCGTCTTAACCCGGAAGATCATTGGAACGATTATCGAAAAATAAAATTTTTACTCAAAAATGATCAAAAAGAATTAGGTATATCTGAGATGAGAAAACTTCTTACTAGTTGGGATAAAGATGATATTACCAATTGGGTTCAGGTAAGAATTTTGGAGCTTTTAGCTGATAATATGAGTAATGATGAAGCGTTAAATATTTATCAACGATTATCTTTATTAGCTATTTCGGAGCATTTTAAACGCAGAATGTATTTTAAAATTTATGCTGTTCAAAATAATAAGTCTGAGTTAAAGAAATACTTAATTGGCCAAGGAAATAAAGTAAAAAGAGTCAAACCAGATCAAGATTGGCAGTTGGTTTATATAGAGGGAAGGAAGTTTTATAATGATAGAAATTTTCAGTTGGCCCAAAAAGTACTATTATCATTATTAGCTAAATTAACTGAATTGAATAAATTAAATATGTTAACCAACAAATCGACTGTTTCAGCCAGTAAAAAATCTGAGATTCCTATCTTTATCGTAAAAGAAATTTATTATTTGTTAGGTAAATCTTTCTTTTTTCTAGGAGCTTATAATCAAGCTAATCAATATTTTGCTGAAGCAATCAAGTATTCAAGCTTAGCGGGAGAAAAACAAAATCTGGCTCGTTGGATGAGAAGAAGTCGGTTTTTTACTATCTAAATCTAATGCTTTTCCCTAGTAAAAAATCATATTTTTCTTGATTTTCTAAAATATAAGAAAGTATATATTCTATTCGTCTTTTTGATTATTAGAGCAAATTTTAAAAGAAATTTTAGATAATTACATTTTATGGGGGATATGAATTTGGAGATTTTACTTTATGAATGAATTATTACAAATTCAAAATTAATTGACTTATATTGTGAAAATAGTATAAATGCGCTGAGTAATTGTAAAGATATAAAGCGCATGAAGTTAAATCATTTTGGAGGTAGAATATGAGTATTGTAAGTTTTAGTTTTTCTAAGCGGTCCATTTTGATCGTTTTAGCTCTGTTTCTTAACCTAACTTTATTGGGAAATAATGATGGTGGAAAATATCAAGATCTTCCTTGGGAAATAAGTAATTCACAAGGCGAGAGTTATTTGCCCGATATTTTTTATGCTGAATCTGTGCAAAATGACCAAATTATGCCTACTGGGGTAAGAGTACCTTATTCAAATTATACTTATGCTATTGATCATGTTATCTATCCAACCATTGGTAATCCCAATTTATATGTAAAACAAGCTGCTGGTTCCAAATATAAAGATTCTTTAGATGTTGTTCTTCGTTTGGAAAAGAAGATAGCCGATCAACTTCTAACTCCTAGTAATTACAAAAGCTCTGATGGTGTGAGTGCAAGTGGAGATAATAATGGCTCGACTCAGGGAGGTGTTAATATCGGCATACGATTTTTCCTAATTCCTAGATCTTTACGTCAAGCCAATGAAAGATCATCTACAGTAGCTAGATTAGAAGGAGTAATAGAAATAAAACCTACAAGTATTGGGCGTCATGATGTAGGTAAATATATTGCTCCGTTTAATGAACGTTATACCATCCAAGTTAATTTCGATAATCAACAGATGGACAGTATTGCAGACGGTCTATATGATTTACGAGCTGAATTTGCTGCTACCTCTGAATCAAAAGCTTTTTATGAATTTCATTATAATGCTGTTTCTATTCATCCGGTTGGTTCTGACCAGGGAAAATATAATGTTATCAATGTAACTGACAGTCAGGTTTCTATCAGTACTATTATTGCTGATTTAACTCATCTTGATTTTGTTGATAAGAAAGCATTTAAAAAAATCAGTCATGATCGTTTAGATGAGTTTGTTGAGTTTATAAACCAATCTGATAATACGGATATTCGTAGTGCCCATTTTATCACCTTTAACGGAGACCTTCATAATGGTGGAGCACCAATGGTTTTACGACCTGAAGATGTAGCTCATAATTATAATAGTGAAGCAGAAGCTATTTTAGCAATATTAAAGAAATTAAATAAGCCCATCTTTTTGACCGCTGGTAATCATGACGGTTACGTGTCTACCGGTCATGTGCCAAAACCGTATCAACCAGGTCCATTGCAAAAAGTGCGCGGAGTAAAAACCTTGAAAGAAGTTATCTCCGAAGTTAAGGGCCAATCAGCTGTATCTAGGTGGGAAGAATATGTTAAGCAAACGGAAGATTTACCAGGTGGGCGTCATGTAGATGTTTATAGTGGTAAATATATCAGACGTGGTCATGCTAGGACCATGAAAGGTAATGGTAGAAGAGACATGGGATGGCAGAAAGTCGATCCAAAAGAAGAAAATGTAATTCTATATGATGGTTTTTATCAATGGAAAAAAGTTTATGGGCCTTTATATTTTTCTTGGACATTTGGTCGTAATCATTACCTGAATATAAATTCCTATGATTTAAGACAGCATCGCCGTACTGGGTGGGGTATGTATACTGTTAATTATGGTGGTGATGTTTCAGCTTCGCAAATGGATTGGATCATAAAAGATCTTAAACGTAATCATGATAAAGATGTTATAGTATTAGCTCATCATGATCCACGCGGAGGACATAAAGGACAAGATTATCCATATTACTTCAAACAAGTTGATTATGAAGGAATGGATCAAAGTGCCAAAAATTACGTTAGAGATGAAGTGATATCTCCAGTAAAATGCAAATCGATTCCTGATTGGGCTAAGCAAAAGAAAACATACAAAAATTGTTTGCATGATGGACTTCAAGAATGGATGAGAGCTGATCCTGAATTTGATTGTCAAAATCAACATCTATTAGCTAACGGTAAATGTGATCCCGGAGTTTTTAAGGTGAAAAATGTTGATATTGCTGTCTTACGTAGGGCAGTGGATGAGGCTAGAACTATAGCGCAAGAAGCATCAGCGGCTGGTAATGGCAATGCGGAACTTTGGGCCGCTGTTACTCAAAGTCAAAGAGCTTTAGAAGAAGGATTAAAGAAGGTCAAAAAACATCCTGTATATTCTGGCTATCGTCTGATTCATCATTTGGCCAGTCAAAGAAATGTTAGAACAGTGTTATTGGGACACACTCATTTTAATAGCGTTCAAATGATGCAATCTGGCGATGAAATAGTTCCAACTACTTTAGAACTAGATCATGAAACTGATGAAAGGTTAGCGGCCCAACTAGGTAAAAAGGAAAGTCGTTTAGCACATCTTGAAGCTGTGAACCCATTTAGAGCCAGAGGGAGAGCAAAGCAGCAAGGGGTTACTCTTGAGAATCTTAGTGAAGTGGGAATAACCCAAGATAATCGAGGTTTTAGTCTCAATTTGCGTGATGCTGGTCATAGTTTTCAAAATAAGGTCAAAGGTAAAAAACGAGAATTAGCTGTGTTACGTATGACTTCAATTGCCAATATGTCGGTACAAAAAACTTCTGGTGATGAGGAACTAATGTTTGGATTTACTGTTTTTAAGGTACGTAAAGTACTGGATGAACGTAATTTTGGAATTCCTCAAATAAATTCTGTTCTCTATTTTCAAAATATGAAAAGGGAAGACGGTCAACCAGTTACCTTTCGTAAGAAGATGGAGTTTAAATTACCACGAACATTACGTTTTGATACCAATCATGATGTTGATGCGCGTAATCCGTTATTTGGCGAATACAAGGAAGGTACTAGTAATTAATTTGAACAACATGTATAAGGTACGAGAATAATAGATAAGAAAAAATGCCCTGCGTGCAATGAAGAAAAAGCGGGGCATTTTTATCGATATTCACTCATAAATATTTGAGCATTAGTACCATCGTTTTGGTACCAAGCCACGATAGCATTGCCATTATCATCCATCGCTATTTGGGGTCGCACACTCTATGAAAAAGAAGAACAGCATTGGTTGATAAAGGTGGTATTATTTGAGAAGATAATTTTTCGTCGATATGCCATGAAAAATGGGATTGTTTTTGGTAGGCATCCCAATTACCACAGGAAAGCTGATTTTTGCTGCCTATCATAATGTAAAGTTCAACTTCTTTGGTGGTAAAAATATGCTTTTCAAAATCGTTATTATCAGGTGGCCAGCAACAGATTACCACCTGAGGTCGGTATTTTTGTAAGGCTTGTTTTGCATCCAATTTCTCCACAAAATCAGGAAATTCAATACAATGTTGCCAACTATAATTATCTGTAGCATTTATTGAGACTTTTTTTCTTTGTAAGAATCTAGTGAGAGTGCCATCTCCAGCTCCGATTTCCAGGCAGGAACGATTATTAATGATGGTAGTAAGTTCTTTAATTAATCTGCTGGAAAAAAAACAATAGATTCCCTTTTTTTGGACCAAAGTCATCAAAGCGCCTTTTTGTGTAATATAAGGCCAAAGCAAGGAAAACCAGAATAAAGAAACAGGCTTGCGGTTAAGACCTTGTGAGAACAGTAATTTCTGCATGATCCATCCGTTCCATTTATTTAATTTGATAGAACCGTTAAAATTACCTGTTGCTACTGATTGGCAGTATTCATCTAAAGCTAGAAAAGAAAGTTTAGCCTTAACTAAATGAGGTAATGCGGCTTTCAATACTTTAGAGTTATTACCACTTTTTTGGATTCGAAGGTTCCAACTTTCAATTATCTTTCTTTGTTGTTGTATGAATAATTTAAAATTATTTGGATTTTTCTTGCCAATTAGTTGAAGAACTTTTTGGCAGGTTGTTTTCCATTCTGCGGGATAGCGATTACCCAGAATATCAAGAGTTAGAGTATTTTTTTTATCAAATAATGCTTGGTATTCTTTCTGAAGATCAGTAATCATAAGATCTTCATGATATCTCAACTTAATATTAGGCGCAAGTTGTTCCTTAGCTGATGGAGCAGCAAACCTTTTTATTTTAAAATTTTATTTTAAAATATCTAATCTCTTGGCTATTCTATAGTGCATTAAACTGAAAACACCGTCACTTTTTACAAACAAATATTTGTTAAAATCTATTGCTTGTATAAATTGTAAACAGGCCTGTTTTAGAGGAATTGGATTTTTATTAGAGATGATTTGTTTGGCGTAAAAGGTTCTATTGGTCACAATTTTTATTTTGGTGATTTCAGATATTCGACGGGCTATTTCTATAATTGTTGTTTTATTGTTAAAATTAAAATCAACTAATTGATTTGCGGTACATTTCTTAAATAATTCTGTTTTTCCGTCGGTCCAATTTACTTTTTTACGTATTCCTAATCTTCTAGCAGTTCTGGCGGGATTAATTATATTGATATTATCAACTCTTAAGATAGTGAATCCAACTCGGTTTAGAGCTTTGAAGTATAGTGTATAGGCTTCAGAAAGTGGTATCTTGATAGGAGCGAAGATATATATTTTAGAAAAAATAGGGCTAGGAACAATAAAACTTTCACCGGTTAAGTTAGATAAAGTTCTGGTGATATCGACAATACTAGAAGCATTTGGATAGTTAAACAAGACTTTTTGGCCAGAATATTTTTTAACAGTATCTGGTGGTAGTAGATCTAGCGATTGGAACAATTTTGGATTTGGTGGATTATAAATACCCAGTTTTTTTGCTGAGCGGATATGGATTATATTTTTGGTATTACCTTGTTGTTGATCAATAGTTAATCCTTCATAGTTAAGTGCTAATAGGAACAGTTGATTTGCGCGTTCAACAGAGACTTTTGGGGGATTAAATATGTGAAATGAAGATCTTGCTAGAACTCCCAGTTCATATTGATGGTCTGATATTCTATTGATGGCTTCAATTAAAGTAGAGATACTGGTTTTATTGGGAAAATGGAACATTACTTCTTGTTTATCTGTGCTGCTATTCTTACTATTCTTACTATTCTTACCATTCTTACCATTTTTACTTGTTTTGCTAGTATGTCCAGTCTTTCCAATATTACTACCATTGCTGTTATTACCAACATTACTACTACTATTACTACTATTACCAGAATTATCGGCAAATTGTGTGATACTAAAAAAGCTTATAATTAAAGCATATATTGTTGTTTTATAGAATGGTAATTTCATTAATATTCCCCCTAGAATCAGCCGTCTACGAATAATCACAAGCCGGTGGTCTGGCTATACTAAATTTATGAGTAGAATTCAATAAATAAAGAGATAAAAAGATTGCAAAAATTTTAGTAGAATTAGTAGAATTAATAGATGTTAGTAGATGTTGGAGTGATTAATATATAATAATTAAATATATGATAATAAAAGAGTTGTCATGAAAATCAATATTGAACCATTAATCAAAGAGGTCCATAACGAATTTGTCCTTTCAACTAATAGTATACATGGCATTTCTCATTGGGCCAGAGTATTAGAAAATGGATTACTTCTATCGAAGTCAACCGGAGCAAATATCAAGGTTATTACTCTTTTTGCCGTATTTCATGATTCAAGGCGAGTGAATGAGAGCGTAGATGATGGACATGGATTGAGAGGTAGTGAGTATGCCAAGAAACTGAGGAATCAGTATTTCAAACTTTCCGATGATGAGTTTAATCTTCTTTATTATGCTTGTCAGGCTCATACTGATGGATTGACTGAGGCTGATATAACTGTTCAAACATGTTGGGATGCTGACAGACTAGATATTGGAAGGGCTAAGATCTATCCAGATCCTAATTATCTTTGTACCAAGGCAGCAAAAGATCCAAAGTTAATTGCTGAAGCCAATAAGAGGAGCGTAGAGGGATATATACCATCTATGGTGCAGGAAGAGTGGGGGTTTTGAGTTTTGACTCTATTATTTGAATAAAGTTTTGATTAAGTTGTGATGGACTTAGAGGCTTTAGGTTGTTGTACATTTTCTTGATCATTTCAACTGATGATTCAAACATGGTTTGAATTATCTTGGATTGGTTTCGTTTGTTGGTTATATCATCACCTAGTTTTCCCCAAATAAAGTATCTGGTTGGTCCTAATTGATGATAGCAAGTGGTTTGGGTCCAAGTATCAGCCTGATATTTAACGGTAAACTCTCTACCAGGTACTTTATTCATTTCATCCAATTGACTATCGGAATTTCCAGAATATATAATACCTAATAAATCCGCAAAAAGTTCATAAACAGGACAGATAAAATTTATTATTTTATCCAAATCGTTATTAAAATGTTCATGAAGTGTACGATATATTTCAAATTTAGCCAAACTTTCCCAGAAAGTGTGATGTCCATATTCGTGAGCAAAACCATGAATATGTGGTTTAGATTCCATGAAAGGTGGATAATCTAAATCTAAGATAATTTCTTTTGATAAATTGAGATACATATCAAACATTTCCATATCTACCACTACTTTAGAAGGTTTCATGTCAGTAGGAAGAAATGAAAAAATTTGATTAGAAGCTAATTGGAAATCTCTGACGACTTCTTCAAAATCTTCTCTTTCTATTACATCGATTAAACCTGATATCAAAATGATATGTGGAAAGGCTTGTTTAAATGAATAATTGCAGTATTTAATGGGAACTTCTACCGGACATTTTTTCTCTGCTGCAAGGTTGACGGTGGAGCCCAACCAGTAGAACGCTAATAATATTAAACATATTAATCTGCTTAGTTTCATGTTAATGCTTTGATTATATCCATATGAATGCTCTTAATTCATAGATTAAGTAATCGTAGTATATGGATAAGTTTAAATAAACTTCATGCGATAAAAAAACTTGTAACATTTATTTGGGATTAAATAAAGCTTAAATATTTTGCTCCTGTAATTCAGACACTGTAGTTAGTTAAGGCGCACCTCTGCACATGACCCATTTCTGGCCTTGTGAAAAATAATGATGCTCCTGTAGGGGATGACTAAGTCGGAGATTTTTTTGATATAAAGTAAAATTAGTTGCCTTGTTTTTAAATTTTTCTACTTATACGGGACTCCTTCTGTTTTTGCATAATTTCTTTTAATTTTTGTTTAGGCTTTTCATCCATATCGATAATAATCATAGTATAGTCATCCAAATTTAAAACAGCAAAAGAACTTCCTGTATAAACTAAAACAACATTTTTACCTAAACGCTCTTCTTGAGTAACCGTTCACCTACCCCTCAATTTTTAACATCAGGAAATTCGAGTTTATAAA
>CAZJDM010000178.1:0-8366 GCA_964544765.1 uncultured bacterium | reverse complement strand
CCTATTCCAGAATAAAATTAATTTACTATGTCTACCATTTTGTAGGGACTATCATTATCTGCAACATCATACACATGTACCATATCACTACAATCTTTACCATCTACACCATTATCGCCATCAACCCCGTCCACCCCAGCTTTTCCATCTGTCCCGTTATTTCCAGCAATCCCTCTACAATCGTTTATATCAATGATACCATCATGATTTGAGTCTCCTGTAATTTCAAAGCAATTAATACCATCGTTCCCTTCTAAACCATCACTACCTGCATCACCTTTATCACCCTTGCAATCTAGAATATTTATTGCTCCATCGTCATTAACATCACCGACATTATCATAGCAATTGGTACCGTCCTTTCCCATCAAATCAATCTCCTTGTAATTGTCCCCATCACAGTACATAAAAATATTTTTGGATTGAATGTAGTAAATTTGATTTTTAACTTTTAATTCACATGGAGGTAATTCAAATTCGTTAGTAGCAAATATTAAATTGGACTCAGTTGAAGAGTCTTCTTTTTCAATATTATTATAATTTTTATTACTATTATTATTTGTATTATCTAAAAATGAAAATTTATTGCTATCAGGTGAATCCCCGCATTTAAGGAGGGTTGCAAGAATAATTAATGAATATATTAGTTTCATAATTCACCTCAATGTATGAAGTTATTTACTTAACCCTCCGCAATACAACCTCATAGACTCCAGCCTTAATTTCATCGTCATGCTGCTCTAGTGGTGAGATAGTTGTTTTATCATTTTCACCAAAAATCAAGTAATGTAGACTAACTCCTAATACTTCTGCTACTTTCTTTACATCATTTAGGTTACGGGGAGTCCTGTTACTTTTCCACTCATACAATGTCTTTGCAGAAATGTTACATGCGGTAGCAAGTTCCTTTATAGATATACGCTTCTCTTTTAGTAAATCAGTGAGAGTTGGTCCTAATTTCATATCCATAGTATTCGTTAAATTGTTGAAAATTTTAAGTTAATTCTAGCTTTTCAGATACATTTCTGACAATTCAGAACACTATACAGGTAATACACTGATATAAAAGGAGTCTACGGATAACGATATTCGGACAATTCAGAATTCTTGACTACTAATACTAAGTATAGCATCAAATACTAAGTATTTAAAGCATAGTTTTTTAACTTGATGATTTTGTATCTATTTGCTACTATTTAGGTAATATTATTCACTTAGGAGTTAACTAATGAAGATAAAAGTTGATGATATTATTAAAGATATTAAGAAATCAGAAAAAAACAAGAAAATGGTAATGGTGTATTTTGAAGGGCAACTACATGATAATTTTAAAGAATATTGTAAATCTAAGAAAGTTCGTATGTCTTCTGTAATCACGGAGCTAGTAAAGATTTTTATGGAACAGGCAAATACTAAATAATAAGTATTTAAACTTAGCAAAACTAATGGAATTGTGTTTTTAAACATTTATAATGGTTTGATACCCGACAAAGTATTTAACAGCTTATTATTAATTGTGTGGCTTTAATGGCAAAATAAGATACTGATTTTATGTTTTATTTTTCAGATCAAATTAAATTCGACAAAGTTTGTGCGTGTTTTAAGCACAAATGATAATTCTCAACTAAAAGCCACTTGAATCTTTATATGAGTATTCAATCTTGGTTTTCAAAGTTACATTCAGAGCATCCAAAACTTTTTGAATCTTTTCGATAGAAGCACCGTAATATTCATTTCTTTCGTCTCTAGATAATTGTGAATCCTTAATACCCAGCTTCTCAGCTAAATCTTTCTGTTTCAATCCTTTAAAGATTCGTAAAGCGACTAACGTCCTTCCAATACCATAAAAGTTTTCTAGCACCTTAAAGTTACCGCGCCTTAATTGTTCGTATTCTTCAACCTCCTCTTTTAGTTGGTGGGCAAAAGAAGCCAGCGGATCTATAGCCAGTTTAATTTGATCCTCATTCAGTCCATTTTCTTTGAGTTTCGTTTGATGATTCGCAATAGCTTGGAATTCTTGCACCAATCTTTTTTTTGCTTCTAAATATTCTTTTTCTGTTTTTATCATCTTTCCCTCCTTAAGAGATCACTCTTACAATCCCCTTGGGTTGAAAATTATTTCTAGATTGTCTAAAAGCTGAAGGAAATGTCAGGTCGAAACCATTTTTGTCCTTGATGCCCGTGCCTTGATTCAAATGCGGGTATAACTCAATTCTGTAAAAATGCCACATTGGAAGTTGAGCTTTTGGGTATCCTCTATATGGTTTTCTGGATAAAGGGTCCCAGTTCCATATTTTGTACTGATCAAGATCATTCAACTGGGATACAATTGATTGAAATTTAATAATGTCGTTTTTATCATACATACTTAAACCTGGATCAAAATAACCATCTATATCGTTGGGATGATCTTTATCCTCAACAAAAGAGCCATTTATAAAAATATCATTAATTCCAACATCCCATAATTGCTGGACAAGAATCTCTAGTTTACCCACCAACCAGGCACGCCAGGAACTGTCCCATTTTTCCGAATGATCATGGCCCGTTACCAAAATACTTGCATATATCTCCTTAAAAGTCGCATCATATGTCCCAGGATCTAAGAGACCGGCTTCATTAAATTTATCAGGTATAGGCATAACTCAACCCCTTAAGTAAATTGTAACACACATGTTTAGTTAACACAAGCATTATATTAACTCTTTTGTTAATTTAACATTATCGTTAATATAATACTGACGTCAACATTAATCACCGCTTCCTATGCTCTACTTTAGAAATAACCAAAATGACCGATTCTTAATAAAACAACCTCAAAATTTAATCAATTACATAATAAGTGAAAAATAAATTGGTAGACGCAAAGGACTTAAAATCCTTCGTTCGTAAGGACGTGCCGGTTCAAGTCCGGCCCTGGGCATTACCCCTAATTCCTTAACAATCAGCGTTTTCAGCAGTTCGATGTAGGGTTGTGGTATGATTTTGGTATGATTTTTTTTCATTATTTTTTTCCAAGCCCAAATGGTATGATTTTTTCATACCGCAAGGCTCAAAACTAACGACACTGGGTCTAACATGCAGAGGTGACAGATGGGCGTACTGTTCAGTTTGTTTTACGCTGGCATGACCAAGTATCTGCCTTAAATCCCAGATGTTTCCTCCCTGTAACATGTAATGGCTGGCAAAAGTATGCCGAAGACCATGAAATGTTATACGAAGAATCTTGGCTTTCTTGATTATTCTGTTCCAGGTTTCGAAATTGGCCGATCTTTCATTAACTCGATTACCATCCTTACTGCTGAAAACAGCTGTAGGATGACTTGACTTTAAGATTGCCTCCTTAATTATCTTTATTAATAAAGGCGACATACGTATATCTCTTCTGGACTCCTTGGTTTTTAGCAATACTAATCTACCAACTTTTCTTGGAAATTGAAAACGAACCTTGATAATCCCACTTTCTAAATCAACATTATCCCTATCAAGTCCAATCAACTCACTTAATCGCATTCCTGTATTAAGGGCAGTGTAATAAAACTCATAAAGGTGATAACCTTTTGCAACTTTTAAAAATTTAACTGCATCCTCATATTTTTCCCACCACTGATATGTTTGGTTGTCATCTTCAGCTTCTTCGGGTTTTAACGGTTTAATAAATAAAGCAGGATTTTTAGTTAGCATTTCCCATTCAACAGCTTTATTTAACATCATTTTTAAAAGTGAAATACATTCATTGACTGACTTAATTGAATATCTAAAACCCAATTTACCTTGCCGAAGGTTAATTTGAAGTTTTTCAATTTCACGGGATTTAATGGTTCCTAGTAGTCGATTTTTAAAATAAGGTTCGAGTCTGAGATTAATATCCTCAAGATAACGTCTTTTGGTATTAAAACGTTTTTTTTCAAGATGTATGTTAACAAAGTTTTCAACTAAATCATCAAAACTATATTCCTCCTGTTTTCCAACTGATGAATTGTTTTGAAAATGTAGTTTTACTTTCTCACACCATGTTTTAGCATCACTTTTCCTTGAGAATCCTCTTTTACTATCTACTAATTTACCTAAAACATATACATATGCTCTAAATTTAGTACCTGCACTCGTTGGATAAGCTTGGATTGTCATTGTTTTCTCCTTCTCAATAGCCATGAGACTACATCAGAAAAAGAGTACAATAGCTTTCCTCCAATTTTGACGCTGGGCAATCCTTTACAATTATAATTGTAAATAGTTTGCCTAGAAAATTTACCATTTAATCTTTTAAGTAATTGGTCCATTGTTATTAAATTGTCAAACATCTCGCTATCGGTATTATCTATTTTTTGCTTAACGATAGTCTTATTAGGCTGTAACATAGCACTTTCTCCTTAAAAACTCATTAAAAAAGAGTGGTTTAATTGAAAGATTTGATTGGTGAGAACAATAGGTTATTTATTTTCTGATGGTTTGGTGTAGGTTGGTATTGAATTAGCAAGTTGTGGTAATCCTGCTTCAAGTAGCTTTTTTAGAAAATCATCTTTGGAAATCATCTCATGCTTTTGGCAGTAATTTCTGTATTGTAATTCTAATTGATCGGTACTGGAATAAGTTGAAGTTTTAATTTCTTCCAAGTGTTTTGATTCAATAAGTGACAATGCTTTAGCAATTACATCATCTGCCACCACTTTTCTACCAATGGATTTTCTGTTTAGCCTTTTAACTATAGTTCTTAATGTTTTTGCTGTAGTCTTTTTCATTCTAATAGGTAGAGTATTAAGTGTTGGTTTTGATGGAGGTGAAGATCTTTCTTCCTTTGTTAATGAACTTGTCATAGTAATTCTCCTTGTTGATTTGATTAGTTGAAAAAATTAAGGATTTATGGTTTTGTTTTCTTAGGTTTTTAGCTATCTCCATAAAAGAAGTACGTTTTATTTCTTATGAAAATATTTGGTTGAAAGGTTAATAAAAATGAATGAAACTATTCCTACCATGAATTTTGAAGACCCAAATAATAAAATGAGTTGATATTAAAAAGCTAGAGAGAGAATGAAACTGAAAGTAAAAACATACTCTGGATTTAAGGCTGATGAAAAACCTATTTCATTTATAAAAGATGGTATAGAGTACGAAGTCGCAGAAATTGTTGATGCCTGGGTGGGTGTTAAATATGATTATTGGAGAGTAAAGGTTGAATCTGGAGAAAGATATATCTTAAAAGTCAATCGGGAAAAAGATGTTTGGGAGATAGAAAATTCATAAATTAATGATTGAGTACAAATTAATTGATAGCACTACAAAGGATTTTGAATTCCTCAAAACCACTCATCATATTACCTTGAAAAAATATGTTGCGCCTATTTGGGGATGGGATGAACAGTCGCAAGACAAGATGTTTTTAAAAAAATTTGATCCGTCAAAGGTAAAAATTATTGAGGTTGATGGTAAAAAAGTTGGTTCACTCTCGGTTGAACATAAATCAGAAACAATTTTTCTGGCTAGTATTCTGATTCTTCCTCAATTCCAAAATAAGAAATATGGTACTGCAATTGTAAAAGATATAATTGTAGAAGCTAGACAGAAGCATGTACCTGTAACATTAACAGTATTAAAATCAAATCCTGCAAAACGATTATATGAAAGATTAGGTTTCAAGGTAATTGTTGAAAATAAGGAACGTTTTTTTATGCAGCTAGATTATTCAGAGATTTAACAAGGGACGCTATACCTAATATGGACATTAGGGGCACAAAATTTCAAAAACCTTAAAGCTGATATCAGCGATATCTGGGGTAATTTAGCGGTCGATGTTCCAGGGCCACTTCAAAAATAATTTGAAATTTTGGCACCGTTTTAAAGAGTGGTTTTAAATCTCAATCATCAACAGGATTTAACAATGTTATCTCAACAAAATGACTTCATTAAAAAGCAATATGCTAAACCCAATAACTTAGAGACTAGAATTTCAATCCACAAATATGGAAATATTAATATCTGGGACTGGATTTGGGAGCATTATCATTTTAATCCCGAAGATAAAATTTTAGAGGTAGGTTGTGGGAACGGTGAATTTTGGAAAAATAATTATAATAAACTACCATCAGCTTGCAATCTAACCTTAACAGATATTTCGAAAGGTATGATCGAAGCCTGCCAACAAAATATTCTACATCCTGCCGATTATCAAGTTGCAAATATTGAAAATTTACCTTTCTCTGATGAAGTATTTGATAAAGTCATATGTCATTTTATGTTGTATCATGCTTCCTCACAAGAAAAAGCTGTAAAAGAAATGACCAGGGTTTTAAAAAGAAAAGGCTATGTAGGTATTATAACCAACAGTCTATTTAATATGGCAAGAATTTGGGAAGTAGCAAAAACAATCGATCCACAATTTCAATATAGAGGACGAATGATTGAACCCTTTTGTGAAGAAAATGCTGACAATATATTAAAACCTCACTTTACTAAGGTTGAAAAACAGATATGCAGAGATATTTTGAAAATTGATGATTCGACAGCTATTATTAATTATATAAAGTCATTAGAAGGTACCGGCGATATAAAGGTAAATGAGTATTTTTACCATCAATACCAACAGTATGTTGATAATGAGATCCGAACAAAGGGTAGTTTTAACATTGAAAAAAGGATAGTCTTTTACTCATGTTGCGCCTAGAAGCATCTTTCTGGTTGAATTAAGTAATAAAATATCTGAATATAATAAGTAACTGTCAGACATATGGGTTGACGATTCCTAAATTTATCTGACGACAGTTGGTCGTTGTTACACGCTATTTAATACGAATAGGAGTTTATTATGAATCTAAGCGGTATTAAAGAACCCACCAGAGTCAATCTTCTCGTTTCATTTTTTGATTTAACTGGTTTTGTTAAACTTAGTAAACAAAAATCAGAAGAAGAGCTTTTCTTCTTTATGTCAGAATTTTTTAATCAATCGGGAAAAATAATAGAAGATGCCGGAGGAAAAGTAATTAAATTTATCGGCGATGCTGGTTTAGTGGTTTTTCCAGAAGAATTGGCTTCTACTGGAATTCTAACACTTAAAAACTTGAAGGTCGAAATTGAATCTTGGCTTCAAAGCCAGGGTTTATCCAATAAACTTTATTTAAAGATTCATTTTGGAACAGTGATATGCGGTACTATTGGGAGTCCTAATCATAAAAATTTTGATGTCTTTGGCCAAACAATTAATACTACGGCCACATTGGCATCTAATGGATTTTCACTTTCTCCCCAGGCCTTTCGAAAATTAGATTCTGAAAGTAGAAAGCATTTTAAAAAACACACTCCTCCTATCAGGTATATTCCAGTCGAAGAGAGACATTAAGTGCAAATAGGCCAAAAGTACATACAGTCTCCAATTACTATTTTGTATAAAAAACCATTATTATCAGATGATTATGGAAGTTGTGTGTTCTGTTTAAAACTTACCAAACCCTCACCATTACACTACTTCCTAATTAAACAATATTTTTCCCTATTGCTAATGAATCATTGTTACAGTTTGTAAAAACTAGAGACTTATCTTCTTTAAATTCAGTTAATAGTTTTAAAAACAATTTGGGCTTTCTACCTTTTAATAATTTTCTTTCTAAGTACCAGAGTCGATTCAAGATCTCTTTTGTTTTACACACATAGAAAATTATGGGAACTTCATCGCTACTATGTAGTTTTTTCAGTCTTACTTCATAACGTAGACTATATTTTTCGTATTTTTCATACTCTACTGGAATGAACATAACACTTTTTTTAAATTGTATTTCAACAACTCCGTCGAAATTCATCCCTAATAATGGACTTAACTTTCCATCATGCAGATATGACCCCCAAGCTTGTAATTGATTTTCAGTGTAGTATGAGCAAATCCTTGGTGACTTCAATAAATTATATCGAATATCTACAAGATCCAAATCATGCAGAACAGATTCACTTTTTAATTTAACAAATTTCGATTCTTCGTTGCATACAAACATTTTAAAACCAGTATTCGTTAAATGCACTACCTTGCAATTATTTAGTTGTCTGCTTCGATACCCTGCAATCAATTTATTATCTTCTAGTTTATTTAGCCTATTAACAACACTTTTGAGTTTGTACTCCTGATAAATGTCTCTGGTTATTTGTTTATAGGTTGCTACTTTAACAGCATGTAGGTATTTAAATAATTTTTTATCAACTTCTTTGATAACAACACCTTTAATTTTCGGTTGCATTTGTATCTCCTTTCGTTTCTCTTTTATTATTTTCAGCCTTATCATCATTTTTATTATAAGATTCGTTGTAAACGTTATTTTGAGTCTCTTTGATCGTAAGTTAGGCCTGAACCCCACCTTGACTCCATTTATTTGAACTAATTTAAT
>CAZJDM010000177.1:0-8369 GCA_964544765.1 uncultured bacterium | reverse complement strand
TGGAATATCATAAAAAATTTAGCTTTTCTAGATCAGTATAGCGTAGTAAATAACATCAGTTCACTTCCGAAACGTAATAAACGATCCTTATGAGTTAAAACTAGACGATTGATTTTTTTATTCACAATTAGATGTATTAATTTTTTTAATCCTTTCTTTTTATAGTTCATTCCACTGCCTAAGTCGCTTATAATCTCAAACTCACATTCTTGTTTTTGGCAGTAGTTTTTTAATCTTTCTAGTTGACGTTTTAAATCATCTTTTTGATCATGGCCAGAAACTCGACCATAAGCTATGGTTAGCTTTTCTTGTTCTTCATCACCGTATATTAGTTTTTGTAATTCAAGGGTATCATATCGTCTATGATTGCCTTTGGTTCTACATACAGGGAATAAACGTCCTTCATTTTCCCAACGACGTAAAGTGGAAACAGATACTCCCAGCATTAAAGCTGCTTCGCCAACTGATATCAACATCCATGTTCCTCACTATTATCAAATATTTTCTGTCTAATTTTGTATCAGATAACAGTCTAAATATAAACAAAAAAAATTGGAATCAATGAAAAAAATTTTGACTACTTTATTAGCAAATGAGTAGGTTTAATTAACTATACTGCTTACTGTTAATTACCCCTTTTTCTCTAAACATAGTCAAGCTGGGTTCATCTGCTTCTATAGTATTAATTAACATTGATGCCCGGATTGAGAATTCACGACGAATTTTGCTTCCTCCATTACCTACACTTCCATGGTCACCACCAGCATCTAACATGGGATGAATTAAAAAGAAACTTGTAAAAAGTATTCCTAGTTTAGTTGTTAACATCATTCTTTTTCTCCTTCTTTTTGCTTTGAGATAACTCAAAGGCTTGAAAATTTATTTGGTATACCGAGTTTTTATTTTCATTCTTGTTTAAAAAACAACTTACCTTCATTTTAAATTCGTCGACCATTTCCTTTAATTGAGGTAAGTCTTCTTTAGATATAGCTACTGTCATACTACTTAAATAACGATCTTCAATTGATTGATTATCAATCGTATCAATTGTTTTGTGTAAAATATCTTTGTGATAATTACGAATATCTTCATTTGGGGTGACAGATTCAGAATTAGTTATTTTGTGTACTTTTACTAGACGATTGTTTTCTTTTTTTAATAAGCCCAAACTAATAAGGCGGTCAATAGCTAACTTCGATTCTGTTTTAGTAATACCTAAGTTTTTGGCAACTGTATTACTATCAATAATCAAATCCTTTAATTTAGTAAGCTCTAAAATAGCTAAATAGTACCATTTATACATTAAGCTAAATATTGATAGAGGTAATTGAAAAGCATTGATTTGCAGTTTTTGTTCAATCAATCTATTGAAAATCTTTTCCCTATGTTTCAAGCTTCTAGCTGTATTTATTTCAACTAAATTTAAAAATATGTCGTATTCTTTGGAAGACAAACTTAAATAGTCGGCTACTGAATGAGCCGTGGTGCGGGATAAATGTTTTTTCTTATTAATAACTAGGCTTAAAAAAGTATGCGAAAAACCAATTTTTTTGGCCATATTACGAATAGATAAATTCTTATTCATTTGGACTTTATCCATTAAACGTTCTCTAATGAAGTCTCTATAGTCAGTAGTTTTGGATATATTATTTAACACAAAATCCCTTATTAAACATTGTTATGTAGTTGATATCAAATGATATTCAACTTTTTGTTAGGTTATTTGTATCAATAATATGGTAATTTATCAATATTTGGGTTTACAAAAGTGTAATCCTTGGTAACCAATAATTTTTTATTGGCAAAATGTACTATTATATAGTAGTTATATCTCAAGATGGATTATAGGAGATTTTAATGAATAACAAAATAAATAATAAAACCGCAGTGTTAGCGTATAGTGGAGGCTTAGACACCTCTGTCATCCTTAAGTGGCTTATTGAAAAAGGTTACCAAGTAATTGCCTATGTTGCTGATGTAGGTCAAGAGGAGGATTTTCAAGCGGCAGAAAGAAAGGCCAAGGCTCTTGGAGCTAAAAAAGTATATATCGAAAATCTACAAGAAGAGTTTGTTACAGATTACATATTTCCTATGTTCAAAGCTAATGCCCTTTACGAAGGACGGTATCTTCTTGGGACAGCGATTGCCAGACCCTTGATAGCCAAAAGACAAATGGAGATAGCTAAATTAGAAGGAGCCCAGTATGTGTCTCATGGAGCGACAGGTAAAGGTAATGATCAAGTAAGGTTTGAACTCTCTTATTACGCCCTTAACCCTCAAATAAAAGTAATTGCTCCTTGGAAAACAAAGGAATTCCTTGATGAATTCAAAGGTCGAACCGATCTGATCAATTATGCTCAAAAGCATAAAATTGAAGTAAAATCTACCGTAGATAAACCATATAGTGAAGATGACAATTTACTTCATATCAGTCACGAAGCCGGAGTAATTGAGGATCCTAGCTTTGAACCTAATGAAGAAATATTTTCCAAAACTACTTCTCCCTTAAAAGCGCCAGATAAACCAACCAAGATATCAATTACTTTTAAAAATGGTATTCCGGTAAAAGTGAAAAATCATAATGATAACATTTATAAAGAAACACCTTTGGAGTTGTTTTTATATTTAAATGAACTAGGTAGTACTAATGGTATTGGCCGTATAGATATTGTTGAAAATCGATTTGTTGGGATCAAATCCAGAGGAATTTACGAAACGCCCGGAGGTACCATTTTACATGAGGCCCATAAAGATATCGAAGGTATAGCTATGGACCGTGAAGTTATGCGATTAAGAGACATGCTTTCAGCAAAATTTTCGGAACTAATATATAACGGTTTCTGGTTTAGCCCAGAGAAAGATTTTTTAATGGCTGCTATCAATAAGAGTCAAGAATTGATAGATGGGATTGTTTATCTCAATCTATACAAGGGCGGTGTATACGTTACTGGAAGAGAGAGTGGCAGCTCCTTGTATAACCAACAAATTTCTAGTATGGATGTAGAAGGCGGCTTCGATCAAAAAGATGCCGATGGTTTCATTAAGATCAACGCTGTTCGATTGATGGCTCATCGTTCAATCACTCAAAAATGCGACGATACTAAATGAGAAAATAATAAAATTAACCAGAATAAGTAGCGTAGTATTGAAGAAATATTAAAGTATTGGTATATCGATGAAACTCTGGGAAAAAAATATTTATAAAAAAAATAAAAAGAATAAAAATAATCAGTCTACCAGTGAAATATCATCACAAAAACTAATTGAGGAATTCACAGTAGGTAATGATCATATCCTCGATCAAAAATTAGTTAAATATGATTGTCTAGCTTCGATAGCTCATGCTGAAATGCTTGGTACTATAGGTGTTTTAAATGAGGATGAATTAAAAAGTATTAAACAAGGGTTGCAAGAAATTATTCAGCTTGACGCTCAAGGAAAGTTTCCTATTAAACAAGAAGAAGAGGATTGTCATACTGCTATTGAAAATTACCTTACTTCTAAATATGGAGATGCCGGTAAAAAAATACATACCGCTCGATCGCGAAATGATCAAGTTCTTACTGCTTTACGTCTTTATGAAAAGAAAGAATTATCCAACATAGTTCAGTTGCAAAAAGAATACCAAAACGCTCTTACCAATCTAATCAAAAACTTTGGTAACTTAGGACTTCCTGGATATACTCATATGCAAAAAGCTATGCCTACCACAGTTAATACTTGGTTAGGAAGCTTTCTTGATTCCTCTGTTGACAATCAACATTTATTAGATGCTACTTTAAAAATTATTGACCAATCACCTCTTGGCACTGCTGCTGGTTTTGGGGTTCCGGTACTAAACATCAATCGTCAAATGACCTCTGACAGGCTGGATTTTGCTAAAGTTATGGAAAATCCAACTTATGCCCAGATGAGTCGAGGTAAATTCGAATTCACCATCATCAATTCATGCTCGCATATAATGTTTGACTTGAACAAATTGGCTACTGATCTAATTCTATTTAACATGAGCGAGTTCAAATATATCAATTTGCCCAATCATTTATGTACTGGAAGTTCCATCATGCCCCAGAAAAAAAATCCCGATATACTGGAGCTAATAAGAGCCAAGTATCACGTAGTACTGGGTGAGGAATTCAAGGTTAAGAGCCTAACAGGAAATCTCATTTCTGGTTACAATCGTGATGTCCAACTTACTAAAGAGTCTATATTTCAAAGCATTAAAACTACTCAAGATTGTTTAAACATCATGAGTCTGGTTTTACAAAACCTTACATTTAATGAAGAAGCGTGTAAAAAAGCTCTTACAAACGAACTTTATGCTACCCAGAAAGCCTATGAACTGGTAAAGAAAGGAATCCCATTTCGTGAGGCGTATCGTCAGGCTTATCAAGATCTTTAATCTAGAAAAACTAGAGAGAAAACATTAAAAGAACAATTCCTAGCGCCCAACAATATCCTGAGAAAACACTGATATTACCCTTTGAAATAATACCTACCAATATTTTTAGAGAATATATACCAACTAAAAAAGAGACAAATCCTCCAATACATAAAGGTAATAGCATCTCAGAGGTAAAGTGAGATACTTCACTAATTTCTAAAATAAATCCACCTAATATTGTCGGCACCGATATTAAAAATGAAAAACGTCCCGCGACCTCTCGACTCAAACCCAGTTTAATGCCAGTTGTAATGGTTATACCAGAACGAGAGATGCCAGGTAATATTGCCAATGACTGGAAAAAGCCGATTAAGAGCGAATATAACGGTTTAATCTCGGTAACTTGGTTTGAGGTTAATAACTCTAGGTTAGTTTTCTGGTTGTTCTTCAGGTTACTCTTTTGATTGATTGATCTAACGTTATTAAAATTGTTCCAAAAAAGAATAGTACCGTTTATGATCAAAAGAATCCCTATAATAAAAGTTGACTCAAAAACTTTCAGAATATAACTTTTAAAGGTTAACCCTAAACATCCGGTGATAAGAGTTGCTAACAGAATATGCCCCATTAGCTTAGTGTGTGGATCGATCCATAGTTCTTTTTTGGTTCCAAAAGAAACAAGTAATTTGAAAAAATTAGAGATCATTTTTAATAAATCAGCATAAAAGAGGAAGCACACGGCCATTAGAGTTCCAAAGTGTAAAACCACTCCTAGGAGGAGATCACCAGTGGGACGTCCTAATAAAGTTTCAAGAATAACGATATGAGCCGAACTAGAAACTGGTAAAAACTCAGTAGCGCCTTGTATAAGGCCCAGTAAAATAGAATCTATATACATATTTATTCAACCTTTCAGTAATTGAGTATTGTGCGCTGGAAAGTGTGGCGAAATCTTTCCAGCCTATAATTCAAGTTTTCGATCAAAACTTCTCAGAAAAAAGAAAATATCAGAAAAAAGAAAAAAGAAAACCTCTTTTCAAAAAATATACAATTCTGAACCATTCAGCAAATTTCAGTATCAATTCTGTACCAAAATTCCTTCCATCTTTATTTGATCAATCTGATTAATTCGCATAAAACAGGGGCTTTTCAGGAATATTAAGTATTGGCCCCAAACTTGCACTTAAACCTACCAATCTCAAAAAAAGCGGCCACTTTTAGAGACCGAGTTACAAATTTTAACTATTATCATGAGGATTTTAGCATGAAAAAAACTACAAAAACAACCTTGGTTCGAGTTTCATTATTCACAGTTCTAGGGGCCTCTTTATTTATTCTATCTTCATCACTATTTGCATACAGGCATGGCGGCGGCGGTCATAGACCTGGTGGAGGCGGGGGTTATAGACCCGGTGGTGGTGGCGGTGGTTATGGTAGGAGTTGTGTTGTTGAACTCCAAACCTGGAGAGGAAGAACTTTAGACACTTTTCGTGCTCGTAATTGCCGAAGAGCCGTAAGACAGTGTGAAAGAGAATTACGATATCGACATAGAATGAATAGAAACCCATATGCACGTTGCGTTGTAACTCGTCGACCTGGAAATGGCGGCGGTTGGGGTGATGACGATTGGGGTCGTGGTTGGACATGTACAGCACGTGATAGCGGCTGGGAAGAACATTGGGGCGGTCATTCAGCCTCTGCAAGACGGAAATGGCGTGCTAGAGAAAGAGCTATGCGAAGATGTGAAAGAGTTCATGGAAGTTGTTACGTATCTTGTCAGCGAGACTAGACTGGTAGTAGGAGTAATAGAAGGGGAACTTAGCTGGATTCCCCTTTTAAGAGTTCTTTGTTCATATAGTTTGGATTACAATATGAAAAGATATACTCACTAAGTAACCTTTGAAAAATTAGACCGGGATCAGTTACTAGCTGATCCCGGTCTAAATGAAGTCGGAGCAGGTAACACAAGGAGTTTGAAATGGTTGAAGATAGAAAAGAAAAAAATCGAAAACAATTTTTGTCCCTGTTAAAAACATTATCTGCTGCTTTTTGCTTAATGGCAATGGTAGGATTATTTATCAAATATGCTCCTTCTGCCTCTGAAGATTTGACGGATGATGAAGGATATGGACTCACTTCTAACAAGAGAATAGATCATTCCAAACCAAATAAAAAATCCTCTTCAAGTTTAACTTCGATTGAAAAGCGCAAATATATAAATTATCATTCACAACCAAGCAATAAATGCTCCATAAATGACAATAAAATTCCTTGTCATAAAATAACTGCTGATAACCAAACCACCAACCGGCATATGATTACCAACCAGCATATAATTGCCAATCGACATAATCTTGATGAAATAGATGATGAGTTAATTGAAGTTTACGATCTTATTCATGATGGTCAAATAGAAGAGGCAATCCAGAACTTAAATATTTTGATCAAACAAAATCCAAGTAACTACCAGGCTATAGAAGAATTAGCCATGGTTTACCTGAATCATAAAAATGATAAAGAAAAGGCAACATCACTATTGGAGCAAGCAACATCTATTGATCCCAATAATGATTTTGCTACTTACGAATTGGTAGAACTTTATATTGAACAAAATGATTTTCAAAAAGGAATTGATTTTCTAGAAGAACTTTACAGTAATAAAAGTTCTGACTCACCCAACCTGGCACATAATCTGGGAGATCTTTATCTGCAAAAAGGAGATCTCGATACGGCCATTAGTTACTTTGAAATAGCTCAAAATAATTCCAAAAATTCCGTGCAGGTTCTCGAGAGTCTAGCGTCTGCTCATTTACATAAAGGTAATATTGATAAAGCTACTGACTTGTGGGAACAAGCGGCAACTGTCAGTCCTAACAACGAGTCAGTAACTTATGAACTAACACGCCTTTATGCAAAAAAAGGTGATTATCAAAAAGGAATAGATTTCCTTGAAGACTTGTATAACAACCAGGATGCCGATTCTTCCAACATTGCTCTTCGTTTGGGGGACCTTTATAGCAAGAAGGGTGATATGGACAAAGCTATTGATTTTTTTCAAAAGGCCTCAGATAATTCCCATAATCGTAATAATGTACTTCCTAAACTAGCATCTGCCCATTTACAAAATGGCAATCTGGATAAAGCTGTTGAGAGTTATGAGAAGACCATTTCTACTCTTCAGCAAAGTATCACGGAAAAAACTGAAGATGGTATATCAGCTAATTATTTACGAGAAGATATTGGACAGTCTCAACTCAATCTGGCGGGAGTGTTGATTCAATTAAAAAAATATGATCAGGCCCAAGAAGTTCTAGTAGCCGCACGTGGAAATTTACCACATGATAATTATATTCAAAAATTAGAAAATCAAATAAAAAGCCAAATAGGGAATTAGTCGCTGGTGAGAAACGTCCCAGGGATTAATTAGTAGAATCTAATTGTCATCATCATCGTTATCATTGTCATCGTCATCTAGTATTTCCGATATTTGACGGGCTGATTCACTTTTATACTGTTCGAGACTTGCATAATATGGCCTGATACTATCTTCTGGCAGTTCAAATATTTGAGCAATTTCCTTTCCTGTAAAGAAGTCATAGCAAATGCCAATAGTGTTATCTGTGCCAATGTGAGTTATCTTAACTCTAAAAACCCAGTTTTTCACTGAAAGTTTAGCAATGCTTTTAAGGGTAAATTGGGAACTATCCTCAACATGGAGAGCCATGCCCCTAATAGAGACATCTTTTACTTCGCACTCGAAGCTTAATTTAGGTCCAATATCTATATTAACTATTTGATTGGTGTTTAAATCATATCGACGACCAAGGCGTCTATGCTCTTGAGAAATATCTTCAATTATCTTTATATTTGACACTTCTTTTAATTCGAAAATTTTCCATGTGATAGGGCGTATACAAATTAAAGCATCGGTAGTAATAGTAATAGGTACAATATCATCAATTATTTTATCATCCTCTTTATTTAA
>CAZJDM010000176.1:0-8420 GCA_964544765.1 uncultured bacterium | reverse complement strand
GATATCTACTATTATATCATAAATTCTAAGGAATTGCTTTTAATGCGACGGAACCGAATTTCCGCGGAAACAATTGAAGCAGAAGGACAAAACTATGCTAATGAAAATAAAATTGATGGTATTTCCCATGCTGAAATTGCTGGTTATGGGTTAGTAAGGGAACCTCTCTGTCCTAATGCCGCTTCGGATCTTGATAGCGAAATGTAATAATCAATCAACTAAGTGGGTGGTAGGCAATTTTTACCTACCACTATTTCCTTCTCTTCCTAAGATTACTAGAATCACTTAAAATTAAACTATTGAATAAATAAACCGAATTATTGAATATGTTAAGTAAGTATAAAATGGTAAAAATTTTTTTGTTTTTTATTATGCTGTTTATTTTCTCTTCTTGTGTTTCAACCGTCAACATGTCATCAATGCAAACAGCCCAAATTATTCCCCACAAAGAAAGACAGTTATTAATTGGTTTAGGATACTATCCGTTGAGTCAAGGAGGAACCATTTTTTTAGAGGCCTTGATCCAAGATGCCTTTTGGCAAAATACATCTGTCTATATTAAAAGCACTATCACCAGTATTACTCAAGTAGGTGTCAAAAGTTTGGTTTATCATAAAGACGAAATTGATTTGTCTTTTGGTGGTTCTATTGGATTTATGTCAGAAGAAAGTGGAATTGATATTGATGGTAATATTGTTTCTAGTTACTATTATGATGCGTCTTTAGTCTCTTATTTGAGTTATAGATGGGCAGAAATATTTACTTTATATACTAATCTTACTTATCTATTTCGAACCATTTCTGAAACAGAAATTAACACTGAACATCATTTTGCCTTATCATTAGGGACCAAAATTGGTAAAGACATCGGGGTGTATATTGAAGGGACACAACATTTTACTCAATATTCACCTATGAATCAATATGCGCCAACCCAATTTGGTATAGGAGTGTTCTTTTGAATAGTAGATTATTATCGCGATTATTGTCTCGATTATTTTTATGTGTAATCTTTCTATACTTTCTAGCTATTTCCTGTAAAAGAAATTGTCGTTATTTAGAGGATTATTTATTAGTGAAGGTTACTAAACCTACTACTGCTCCTACTGCTAAAACCGTTAAAAAATCATATATTGATGTCCTTAGTTTTAATATTTTATTTGATTCATTTTCTCTTTTTTCCAGCTATCCTTCTTGGGAAGAAAGAAAGTGTGATGTCGCTACCATTCTAAGACAAAGTAAGGCGGAAATTATAGGAATACAAGAAGCTACATTTAATCAAATCAAATTTTTAAAGTCTCAGCTGGATGATTATGTGGTAATATTTTTTAAAAAGGTTACAGATAGTACTTTATTATACGATAATAGAACCTTTAAGGAAGTGGACAGAGGGTATTGGCCCCTTTCCGCAGGATCAGGCTCAACTTCCTTTTTTACCTTCAAGTTGGGTAATGTGATGCCGCGTAATGTGGTATGGGCTCTATTGGAACATAGGAAATATGGATATAAATTATATGCACTAAGTACTCATTTTGATAATAAATTTACCTCCCCCATGACTGAAATAACCATCAAAAATATGAAAAAAGCATTAAAACCCAATATACCAATTGTCTTTGCCGGTGATTTCAATATCGGACCACAGTTTAGAGCTTCCAGTTTTGAAGCGCTAAAAAAGCAAACTGGATTGCAGGATTCTTATGAGACTATCTTTGCTAAAGAAATTAAAGAAGGGAAAAAACCTATTAGAACCTATTTAGTAGCTGATAGACAAATTGATCATATTTTTTATTCGGGTAGTAATTTAGTAAATATAGTTGCTGTTGATTGGAAAGTAATCAACTTTGATAAGGTAAAAGCCTCAGATCATTATCCCATTTGGGCCAGGTTAGAAATTACCAATAGAAAGAAATAAAGTAAGTTGTCAATAAGAGCCGATGACGTTAGTTACCAAATTTTGTCCATTTTTTTGAGGAAGGTCAATATTAGATTTCTCGAATTGATGTCCAAATATAAATATGATATTAGAGGGCGATGTTTTATAAATCGTTTGTTAAAATTAGATTATTAGTATTTATGATGACTTGGTTGACCATCTTAAATGGGGTAATAACTGGTAACCAATTATCCCAATCAACTCAATCAGCACAGTCAAAACATTCCTCTCAGTCAACACCGTCTGATCAATCAACCCAATCAGCTCAATATATTCAGGTTAGTGAAGATACCTATTTCGTTTATGAAAAACCGGGGTTTTCCGACTTTATTGTTAATTTCCCATCAGGTATGCAGGAATATTTCACCCGAACTTTTAAATGGGAAAATTGGAAGGGTTTTACCGCGGTGATTTTAAGTACTGGGTTGTTAATTTATTACGATCAGCTTCTTATAGATAAGGCTCAGGTTTTGGGTAGAAAATTGGATATATCAACTGATGCTTCTACTTCCTATTTTAATGATAAAGGCTTTGCCTTCAAAGGGCCTTATGATCTGGGATCGTCCATGTATTTTATAGGTGATGGGTGGACACAGGTCACAGTTGCTTTGTCTTTTTTAGTATCTGGAGCTATCAAGCAGGATAATAGATTGTTACAAATAGCGAGTCAACTTTTTGAAGGATTTTTAACCGTTGGTTTTTCTGTTCAATTGTTAAAACACACTACGGGTAGAGAAAGCCCGTTTGTAGCTTCTGTAGATCGTGGTAAATGGAGACCGTTTCCCAGCATCAAAACCTATCATGATAGTGTGTCTACCTATGATGCATACCCTTCGGGGCATGTGGCGGTAACTTTTCATACCATTACAGTTATTGCTGAAAATCTACCAGAATATACGTTTATTAGACCACTTGGTTATACTTTGTTAGGTCTTCTATCCTTTCAAATGTTAAATAATGGGGTACATTGGGCCAGTGATTATCCTCTTTCTATTGCCTTAGGATATACATTTGCCAATATAGCCATTGATCATGGTAGAAAAGTTGTTAAAAAGTCAGACAACAAAGTATCTATTATGCTAAGGAAGAAAAAAATATCAGATTCTCTTTCTTTTTTACCAATACTAAGTCATAATTATATTGGATTAAGATTAGGATTTAATTTTTAATTTTTTCTATCGTACCGCTATCAGCAAGGTTAAAGGAACATTACTTACATAACTCTAAAGGTATTACTCTAAATTACCTTTGTGAAGAACCCAGCGACTAAAGATCGGTGGGTTTTCTTGCTAAACTATATAAATCTAAAGGAGGAAATTGATGAATAAGTGGCAGCAAACATTATCAGATAAATTTCCCAAGGCAATTGATTTTAAAGATTTAACTGTCGTTACAAAAAGTGTCCTAGCTTCAGTGGGTCTCACGGCTCATAACACATTATTTAGTAATTGTACTTGTCGTGATGAGATCAATCAATATGATGTAGAAAAATTGGCAGCTATTTGGGGTGAAAACTTTGATTTGGCAGGACTAGGTGGATATCCTTCGGCAGGAATAACTGGTTTTTCAGCCTACAATCATCATGTTCCTGATCAAGGTTATCAGTTTATCCTCTATGGACCACATATTGGTCTAAATGAAGATGGCGTTTTAGGTAAGGTTCATCGAGTAGATATGAAGAAAGAAACATCTGCTTGCGGTTCTCTCATTGGTTTTCTAGAAAAAGTCAAACTAAATTCAAGTTACCAACCTTCATATAATCCTTTGGATCCTGAGCAGTATTTAGTAGAAAAAGCTCTTATATTACATCAAGAAGAATTATTATCCAGCAAAGAACCCATATTAACATTAACTCAAAAGATGTATGAAATTATAGATCAACGGATAGAAGAAATTTTAAATAAGCTTAACACCGATTTGGCACATGTTTTATTGGGAGGTATTATGATCAATACTCCGCAAAAATATTCTGATTGGTTTGATGTAAAAAGAGCAGATTTGATTGTTGGTCCGGTAAAATCTCCAGAAATAACCGACCTACTGCCAAAAATTGTTTAAGTGTTTAAGTGTTTAGATAAGGCTAAAAAGTGCTAAATAGAAATACCTATAATCTTTATCATTTATATAAAATTTGTTTTGTTTTCGCTCTTTTTTTGAACTATCTGATAATTTTGATGATTTCATCATGTAGAACTCCACAACGTTATTATTACCTAGGTTCAAATGTATTAACCGTTGCGATTGACAATTTTGATAATGAGATTTGGCAGACAGTATCTAATAAAGAATATGTGCTTATTTGTAATGATGGCGCTATAAGGTTAAGTTCAACTCAGCCTGATAGTAAGGGTGATAACGCCCTGATTATTACATTTAGAGGCGATAAAAATAATGATATTCGACAGGCCAAGAATTGTCACCTGCGGCTCTATGGTTCTTCTAGGGAAAATAATATTGAGTTTATGCATGAGGCTAGGCTTTTTTATGTTTCAGAATCATCGGATATTATAACCGATTCTTTAACTGGCAAACGTAGTATTCATCTTCTTATTCACCGAGCCTATAAATTAAAAAAACTTCCAGCCGATGAAGTTGAAGTAGAAGTAAGTGGTACCTATGTGCAAGAAGAATGTTTAAATGGATCATTAACTAGCTCAGGTTTTCAATGTAGCGATGCTACCACTATTGATGATGCTCAGTCGAAGTCTTGCCTAATGATAAATCAAACAATTGAGTTAATAAAACATGGATTTGAAACCGGTCCCGGTAATAAACGATTTATAGCGGGAATTTCTCCTGAAGCTGATTGGTACCTACAAAACAAACAGCTCAATATTCAACTGACAATTGGTCAAGCTCAAGATCAGAATCTACCTTATGGACCTATTAATTGTAATTTTTAATTGTAATTGCGCATTGGTAAGTATGGTGAAACATATAGTAGTATATTGAGTAGTTGTGATAGTAGTGATAAAGATGATAAACAAAATAATGCCAGTTCCCGCAAGATAACTATTGATGAAGCTCTAGAGTTTATAGAGTCGGATCATATAGTTACCAAAAGAGAAACCCACCCCTTTTATGCCTATAAGAATGTAACAGAAGCGCCCGAAGTCATAAAGGAAGCCGCTCGTGCTGTTGTAAAGGTTTCTATGCTTGGAAGTTTGGGTACTGGAGTTTTTGTTAGTGAAAGAGGTCTATTAATGACAAATGATCATGTGCTGGGTACTTCGAACTGTCCACAAGAAGGGTGTTATTTTCAAATTTATGATCTTTATCAAAGTGATAAAAAGTATAAGAAATATGATGTCTTGGGAAAACCCATTTTGATTAATGTAGAACAGGATGTTGCAATTTTTCAAATATCTAAAGCAGATGGTGGAGATTTTGAGCCGGTACATTGGTTAGAACCTAAATTTATCAATTATGATGATTTATTAGAACAAGAATTACATATGATCGGACACCCAGCAGGCGGGATAAAAAAATGGTCTAAAGGGAGACTATTAAGGAGGCATGGCAAGAATATTTTTCTTGATATGTTTGTAATAGGAGGTTCTAGTGGTTCTCCGATTCTAACTTCTAGTGGAGAATTTGTAGCCATAAAATCAATGGCCTTTTTTCTTGGTTCAATTCTTACTGAGTCAGGAGCCAATTTCATCGGTATAGCCAAATTATTTTATAACGTCTTTTCCAATAATGATTCTTGGAGTTCAGTTTTACGAGAAGCTTCGATAAATGACTTAATACCCCTGAAAATTATTGACTCAAAAGAGCTAGTCCTAGAATACAGGCAGTTATTTTTAGCAAATCATAAAAACAAAGTAGTAATTGACGGAACAGAACAACATATTGCTGATGTTTTATTGAAGAATTGTAGTATTGAAAATCCTCTTGCTTGTGCAAAACTTCTAGCTTGGGTTGAGTGTCGTGAAGAATCTGCTGTGGAATATCAAAAATGCTTTGATGATGAAATAACACAAAAACTTAGTGAAACGGTGTTAAAGATATTTGATAATTTAGTAGAGGTTAATGGTTTTGTTGCTTCAATAAATTGGATCTCACTTTTTTTTAATAAGTTATCCGGTAAAGATGAAGAAAAAAGTCATTACATAATGTTAGAAAAGTTGGAAGAAGCTCTAGCTAGGTACAAATTAGGTTTGGATATAGATTTTGCATCCTCCTTAATAGAGATTGGTTACTTTAACACAAACTTAAATCCTGAGTATCAAAGTGTAAATTTGTTTGAGTATGTTTGGCATTATGAGCAATTACCTAATTATCAATTTTTCCTTAAAAATATATGTTCTGCTATTACCAATATATATTCAAGGGAGTGGGTAAGTATGGATGTATTTAGGGAAAAGATTAATGTAATCTTAGATGATAAGTTAATAAGTATCAGTGATAAGCTCCAATGCGAAGAACTTCTTTATATAAATGTTATTTGAGTGACTTTAATAATCACCGGTTTCGCAGATTGGGCGTTAAACCGGTGATTCGTGTATTTTTTAAAATGATACATGAACCCCATGGATATTATTGTTTTATCAATAAAGAAATACATGAGGTTCAAGATTCAAGAGATTAGATGATCGCTTTAGCTGGCATACCACCAATTAATGGACCAACCAATGCTTTTACCGTCTTTTCTTATTAGTATAAGAGCGAAGTTAGCATCACCATTTGCAAAAGTGTCACCAGGCACTAGATCTACCTCCTCACCAATTATAATGATCCTTTCAAAGTAGCTTCCTAAAGGACCTAGTTTCTTCTCCAAAACTTCTCTTAACTTTTTAAAAGGTTTAAAAACTTTATCTTTATCTTTTGTCGGTGGATAGGACTTGACTTCGTTATTTGGATAAATAAACTTCATGGCAAAGAATTTATCCAAGATATCTCTAGCATCAGGACTAGCTAAATGAATTTCTCGGGCTATTGTAATATTGTGTGAAGCCACAGTCATACCGCAATTACTTATGATCTCTTGTTGGTCTTTAGGAGATATTGAAGATACACTATCTTGTTTACCTTCTAGCTGCATAGGACCACAAAGTGATATATCACCTTCTAACTGTGTGCCAGGGTATGCATCTAAAAACTTAAGCCGAAACTTTTCGTATTTTTTATAGGAAATGTCTTCAAGGTGCGGTACCAATTCATCCAGTTTATCCCCTTTGTTTTTATCACTTTCCGCAGCTAGAATATTTTGATTAAATAATGGTAGTAAAAAGAGTAAAAAGAGTGAAAAGAGTGAAAAGAGTGAATAAAAATGGTGTAAAACACCACCCCAAAGCGATGGATTGACCCTAGTTTTCATAATAAAGTTATTTTTCTTGATAATACGGTTATTCTTCTTCATAACACTGCCTCCTAAGTTAAAAAATTAATAAGAAATAAAAATTACTACCTGTCTATCAGAAGGTTCTTTAGGTTAGAAATATAATCAAACCATTTTGAAACAAATTGTCCGCTATTTGCGGATAATTAGCCTGAATGAAGTTCTGATTGGTTGACATAGGGAAAGTTGATCTGTTAAGAAATACTCCTAAATTGAATTGTTTAGATGAAAAATTACATCAGAAAACACTGAATAATGATAAAGAAAATAATTGAAAATTATACTAAATCTAAGGGGCTATCTCAGAATCAATTAGCAGCCATGTTGAATATCTCATCAACACATCTGTCTGATATAAAAACTGGTAAAAGAAGACTTTCCCTGGATAAAATCATTTCTATTTGTGATAGATTGAAAGTTCGATCTCGAGTAAGAGAAGAGATCATTGCTGAATATAATTTTGATAGGAGTGAAAAATATAAAGAAAAAATGGTCCAAAAACAAATGCTGTCTGAAGCCTCTATGAAGTTAGTTTCTAACCTGGAGATACTTTATAATGCTTTTTTGGATATTCATATGGCTGGGAAGCAAGGATTGACTGAAGGTTATTTAAAAGATTGTTACGGTTTTACTATTGTAAAAAGACTAGATTATCTAATAAAAAGGAAGGTTTTAAAAAAAATTGACCGAAAGTATTTCAGTTTAAATAATGATGACCTGATGTTATCACCCGAATCAACCTTTCGTATGGTTAAAAGTTTAGTGGAAAATGAAGAAACCGCCTATCAATCTGGAGAACATCTCGGACGAACAAGGTGCTATACAGCTGATTTGGATGAAAAAGGGTATCGTATGTATTATGAGGCTATTGAGGAGTTTGCCAAAAAGATGAAAGCTATTGAAAAAGAACATCATAAACCGGTAAAAAATGGTGGTAGAAGAATTGGTGTATTTGCTGGCTTTACTGTATTACAGAAGTTGTTTACTTTATTTTTAATCTTTTTGACTTTTGTGATTTTTTCTTTAAATCTAAATCTAATAGCTATTCCTGGAGTGGGTAGTGGCACAGATGCAGGAGATAAAGGTGGTGGTGGAGATGATGGTGGTGAAAGGCATTCTAAATTAGAAGATGTTATCCCTCGT